>JBJPGB010000088.1:0-4699 GCA_048595405.1 Methylophagaceae bacterium | reverse complement strand
CTACGTTGAGCCGATTTTAACGTTTATCAAAAAGCTAGAAGAAAACTCAAGTTTAATCGTTAAACGAAATAGCTTAAGCACCCAAATATTCGGTGAATATCGCGATGTAATGGATTGTTTAGATGATGAAATCGAAGCCGTGTTTGATGCACTACCTGAATCCGTCTTTGTACTAAAGCTTATCGGCACTGACCGTGCAGATATTGTCGATGTCTGATCCTAGTTTAGCCGCTACAGCAATCAACGCTCTCTCAGCCATGTCTGGCTGGGAGGGCTTTGCGGCAGCGCTGGGGATTATTTATGTAATCCTAGCGGCACGTGAATCTCAATGGTGTTGGCCTTTCGCTTTTGTCAGCACCGTTATTTACACCGTGTTGTTTTGGGAAGGCCAGCTCCCCATGCAAGCCATATTGAACTTCTATTACATGGGTATGGCAGTTTATGGATACATGCTTTGGCGAAAACAGGGCAATGTAGAAGATAATTTACCCATTACTAGTTGGTCAATTTTTTCTCAACTTGAATTGATTCTTATAGGTGCTTTTCTAAGTTATATTGTAGGTGTCTATCTCCGACAATATGAGCTTTCACAAAACCCATTCCTTGATTCAGGCGTAACCGTTTTCTCAGTTTTGAACACATGGCTAATGGCTAAAAAAGTACTGCAAAACTGGTTCTATTGGATAATTATTGATGCTGCTGCCATCGTGCTTTATGTTCAAAATGGTTATTATGCTACGGTAGTGATGTATAGCGTTTACTTAGTTCTGGCGGTGGTTGGAATGATTAGTTGGCACAAGCTTTACCAAGAGCAACAGCACTAAATTGACGTTTTATAATAATTCAGGCAATATCTAAAACATTTCAACTCAACTATCCTCTATTTTAACTTATTATCGTTTGTTTACTAAGAATTTTAGTCCGTATGTATGGATTACATAGAGCTTTTATTTTCTTTAACAACAAGTTAGGATCGATCACTATCACTTTATATCATAAATTCATCGGGAGGTAATTATGCGTATATTTTTTATTGTCATGTTTATTTTTATAGGCCTACTTTCTTTTTTAACAATAAACACAGCCGAGACAGTCTTTTTACAAATCATTGGTTATTTACAACTTTTAATTGCCGTTATCTTTTTAGTTGGCGCAGCAATTATTGAAGCTATTTTAAGCCCTAATGAAAACAACAATAAAATAAAGGACCTTCTCCATAGCATAAACTATGAAGTATCCGAGATTAAAGAAATGAAGGAACAAAAAACAGGGACCAAGAAGTAAGGGGGACACTAACCCTTTACTTGTAAGTTAAGAAATTACTTTTTCCTTATTCATCCAAACAACAGGATTTTGATCTCCCAGTACATTCATCAAAAAAAGTAATAAACGATACGCTTTTCTGACTTGTGATAAGTCAATATTATGCGGGTATTCTGATATAAAAACCTTTGCTTGTTCCGGTGTTAATAAATATTCCAATAACACTAATTCAAGCTCTTTTGGTGCAAATACAATGGCATCTAAATCTACCAATGTAGTCAGCTTACCATCCTCTTTCAGAAACTGATCCCAGCGAAGATCGGGCATGATGGGAACAACATAATCAGGTGTGATAGTTTTAGCCTCGGCAAGTGCTTCAGCTAATAATTCTTCTGGAATAGCTTGTTTTTCTGCTAGTACTTTTAAGGTATTTTGCAATCGATCTGACCAATCGTTAATAGCAAATTTAGGCGCTGTCGCCCTACCCCATACGGTTTCTTTTTGTGCGTGTAGTTGGCTGAGATGTTTAGCTAACGTTTTAACCATTTCATCATTGATATCTTCGGGCTCAACCATGCTACCCGGTATCATTTTCGATAAGATAAAGGCGCGTTGTTGTTTGTTTCTATTATCGGAATCTGATGCGATGTAATCAGGAATTGTTAAAGGACTATTTTGACTGACCAAGTCATAAACATGCTTAAACCCACCTAATTGTGTCGGCAGTTGCACATCAAATAATAATGACATGCCTTGCCAAAATGTGGAGCTGGCAACCGCATTACCATCACACACCTTCAGCATAAACTCGCCCTCAACCGTGTCGCATTTCCAGAGTTGATGGGTGCTATCATCAAACATTTTAGGTAATGGGCTTGCCTGTAGTAGTTCAGGTAAATGCTGTTGTTGTGCTAGCGATAGAAGCGGGTATTTTACCAAGGCAGTAAATCACCATTAGTGTGCCAAAATGAACCCGTTTTGTTTAAGCTTAATTCTTCCATTCGCTGCAATAAACCAGATGCTGATTCATCCGTATCAATCAGACCGTCATGTCCTGTCATATCTGTTCTAACCCAACCTGGATGAAGAATTGCCACAGCAATACCTCTTGGTTTTAAATCAATAGATAATGATTTACCTGCCGCATTCACCGCTGCTTTTGACATGCGATAACCATAGCTGCCGCCCGAGTCATTATCATCAATTGATCCCATTCGGCTAGTGATTATGCCTACTTTACTACCTTCAGCTAGATTTCTTACTAACGCTTGAGTAGTCAGTAATGGGCCTAAACTATTTACTTCATACATGCGCTTGCAACTGGCAATGGATTGATCATTGAGTTCATCCATTGCGATGCTATCAGCAATGCCGGCATTATTGATCAACCAATCAATTTGACGGCCTGCTAATTTGCTGACTAATATTGCTAGACTATTAGGGTCGCTCACTTCAACATTTTCTATCACTTCAACACCCAAGTCATTCAGTGCTGCTGAACTTTGTCGACAGGTGGCGATCACATCAAAGCCACGTTGTCTAAGTTGTGTACAGAGCTCTAAGCCAATACCGCGGTTACTGCCTGTTACTAATGCTGTTTGAGTCATTTCAGCGTCCTCATTTTAGTTAAGTTTGGAGACAATACTACACCAGCTTCAGTCACAATGGCATCAATTAAACTGGCTGGGGTCACATCAAAAGCGGGGTTCAAGGCTGGTACACCTTCTGGTGCAATCTGTTGACCATTAATACGGGTGACTTCTCCCGCTGATCGTTGTTCGATGGGAATATCATCGCCCGTCTGTAATTGCCAATCAATCGTTGAAGTGGGTGCGACCACCATCATTTTTACATTGTGATATTTTGCAATGATCGCCAGCATATAGGTGCCAATTTTATTGGCCACATCGCCGTTGGCCGTAATGCGATCAGCACCTACAATAATCCAATCTAATTCGCCTGTCGCCATTAATGCCGCAGCCGCACCTTCTGCCTGTAATGTCACGGGAATATCGTCTTGTTGCAATTCCCATGCAGTCAGTCGTGCACCTTGTAACCACGGCCGTGTTTCATCAGCATAAACATGTTGAATTTTGCCATCGGCATAGCCTTGTCTTATCACACCTAAGGCTGTGCCAAAACCACCTGTCGCCAATGCACCCGCATTGCAATGTGTGAGCACGATACTGTTAACATCAATAAGTGCTGCCCCAAGTTTGCCCATTGTGTGGTTGGCGGCAATATCTTGTTGATGGATAGCGTGCGCTTCTTTTAATAATACTGCTTCAGGTGATGATGATTCAGGCAATGTTTTATATAAAGTGGTCATTCGATCAATAGCCCAATGCAAATTCACTGCTGTTGGACGAGAGTTGGCCAATGTCTCTAACGGTGTAACCATCGCCTGTTTCCAGTCTTCAGCTTTATCACTAAACGCCTGCCTTGCAGCCAGTACGACGGCATAAGCCGCTGTAATACCTATTGCAGGTGCGCCACGAACCACCATATCGGTAATGGCTAGTGCCACCTCATCTGCATACTCATAATCTAGCCAAATTTGTTGATGTGGCAGTGCTCGTTGATCCAACAAATAAAGCGTGTCATCACGCCATTCTATCGGCTGAATTGAATCCATATTTTTTCCTACTATTAACAGGTATAATCAATACCCATGATACATGTTGATCTCATTATACATGCACGCTGGATAGTTCCGGTTGATGCAAAGCAATCTGTTTTAGAAGATCACTCTGTTGTGATCGATGACGGCCGGATTGTCGCTTTAATTCCCCAAGAAAAAGCGAAGGCGAAATACACCGCTACTGATACGCATGATTATGAAC
Organism: Methylophagaceae bacterium; assembly: GCA_048595405.1. Taxonomy (GTDB): domain Bacteria; phylum Pseudomonadota; class Gammaproteobacteria; order Nitrosococcales; family Methylophagaceae. Next base: position 593 of record JBJPGB010000088.1, on the reverse strand, counting down.
AACATTGCATTATGCCGGGGCTCATTAATAACCATACCCATGCCGCAATGTCATTGTTGCGTGGACTAGCAGATGACTTGCCCTTAATGACGTGGCTCAACGATCATATTTGGCCAGCTGAAAAACAATGGGTCAGTGACGCCTTTGTTGAAGCCGGATCAGAGCTCGCCATAGCTGAAATGATTCGTGGTGGAACGACCTGTTTTAATGATATGTACTTTTTCCCAGAAGCTACTGCACGTGTTGTTGATGAAAGCGGTATTCGTGCCAGCCTTGGTATGATTGTGATTGATTTCCCCAGTGCTTGGGCTGAAAATGTTGAAGAATATTTGCACAAAGGTCAGCAATTACATGACCACTACCGCCACCATTCTCGCATCACAACGCACTATGCACCGCATGCACCTTATACGGTATCTGACGATGCTTTAAACCAAATAATCATGAATGCAGAAGAGCTCGATGTGCCTATCACCATGCATATTCATGAAACAGCAGGGGAGACAGCACAAAGTGTCGAACAAATAGGCGTTAGACCTTTAGAACGCTTAAAAGAGCTTGGTCTTTTATCACCACGTCTTATCGCCGTGCAC
>JBJPGB010000087.1:0-3136 GCA_048595405.1 Methylophagaceae bacterium | reverse complement strand
CTTAAGGCAAATAATTTTTTTTGATAAATTGAACAATTCTTGAAGCGGCATCATCAATAGATTCTAATTCTGAATCAATTACGATATGTGGCGATTCGGGTTCTTCATAAACATCAGATATACCGGTGAAATTCTTTAACTCACCCGATTCTGCTTTTTTATAAACACCTTTAATATCGCGTTTTTTACAGGTATCGAGACTGGCTTTTACATAAACCTCAACGTAATTATTGGTCATTTCTTTTATAACTTGTCTACTTTCGTTATAGGGCGAAACGAATGACGCAATGGATGAGACAGAATTATTTTGCAGTGTTTTTATGAGGTGGCCAACTCTGGTTAGATGACGATGACGATCATCACGCTCAAACCCTACATCTGGAATAACATCCCGGATATCTTTTGAATCAATACGTTCGAGAGGAATATCATTTTTGTTGAGCTCGGCGAAAACGGCATCCGCTAGCGTACTTTTACCCGATGAAGGTAGGCCGGTAAACCAAAGATTAAAGGGTTCTATACGTTGTTTGCCAAATTTTATTTTTTGCCAAATCCGCTCATGGAAAAAGTATAAAAATATTTTAGCCACCGACTCTAAAATACCGGCAGCAATGGCTAAGTCCAGCCGACCAAAAAACACATACACAATAATGATGGTGGTGGTGGTTGCTAAAAAACGCCAGCTGATACCTTTGATCAGCGAGCGTTTTTTTGTCTCAATAAACATTTAATGAAAAGCTCATTTATTCGTCGAGCAGAGCATCACGAACATCAATTTTTCTCCTAGGCATGATCCACATTTCATACATAGATACAATCCACATAAAACCAAATGAAAGAGCCATTGCACCACCACCGATAATAACGAGCCATGCAAAATTAGGATTCAATTTAGTAAGCCACCATGATGAAATATCAAGGATCAGGAAGATATAAGGCATCACAACTACTGTAGCTTTAAGGTATTTGGGAACACCAGCGGCTAAGCTGAAAATTAAGCCAACAAACATAAAGATGAATGCAATACCAAATAGATGGATGTGTGAAATACGTGCTAATGATGAAAAGCTAGCGCCGGTATCAGTTTCAGCTCGTTTGGCAACATTTTTAAATTTAGTAAAGTCTGGCAAAGACATACCTGAAGCAGCACTATGGCATGCAATACAGCTTGAATCCATGATTTGGCGAATACCAGTGTCATAAAATGCTTTTTCATCCGAGCCTTTATGTACCCAGTTAATAATCTTTAGCCGATTGTCTTCAGAGGTCATTAATTTCATTGAGCCATTAAGTTTGGCTTCAATTACGGAACCTGAACGTTTGCCATAGTAACTGTAAACAATATCATCAACGGACAATCCTATTTCACCATCCGCCAGACCATGAGTAAATTGGATTTGCACTAAGGCCATCATATAACCAATGGCGACAACGATTAAATAGCCGGTAAAAAGTGATTTTAATGCAATACCTTGGCTACAAAGGTTGATGTTATGTGTGGCTGGCATAGAAGATCCTGTTGGTAGGTTAAGTTTGGTGGATAGTATACAGATTTACTACTTTCCAAAGACTTGTTTGAGTAATTCAGTTGTTCTGGCTGCTGGATTTTCACGAATTTTCTTTTCTTCTTGGGCGATTACAGTGAATAAACCATTTAAAGCTTGTTCAGTGACATAATCAGGGAGGTCAAGATTCACTTTTTCACCAACAAGAGGAATTGCCGCCACTTTACCGGTTAGGTCATTATAATATTTTGTTGTGCCGACTTGATTAAGTGAGTCAGCAATTGTTGGGCGAAATAATGCTGTTAGCTTAGAGCCTGTTTGTTCACGAAAATACTGTGTTGCTGCATCATCAGCGCCTTGTAGAATATTGTTTGCATCTTCGATACTCATATCTTTAATGGCATCAACAATAAGTTCGGTCGCTTGCGGTGCTGCTGCTTCAGCAGCATGATTCATGCTTTGTTCAAATTGATCTGCTTGACCATTTAAGCCCATTTTTCGCATTAAGTCAGTTACTTGTTGAAGTTGCGGTGGCATGGCGATACGAATTAATTCATTTGCCAGATAACCATCTTGTTTGCTTACGGAATCAACAGCACGGCGGCTACCAACATCGAGAGCTTCTTTTAATCCAGCAACAATGCTGTCGTAATCAAGAGCTGATGAGGAAGCAGAGTCACTGGAGAGTAATTCTTTACCTGCTGTGGTGAGATCATCAAGTAATGATCCCCAATCAGCGTAGAGTGATGTGCTATATAAGCTTGTTGCTAATACCAATGATAGTGATATTTTGTATAGTGAAGTCATGTTTTATGTCCTTATTTTGTCAAGCTAGCAAATAAAGTGGGCAGTTTTTCAGGTAGTTTGTTGATATTATCAATAACAAGGTGCTGATTGCCAAAAATATCGCTTACATACTCATCAGCATGGGGATCAAGCGATATACAATAACTGAAAATATTTTCCTGATCGAGTTCTTGTACTGCTTTATGGGTATCTTCAATTAATAGCCGATCATCATCGACATCAATATCCGCTGGTTCGCCATCAGTGATAATTAATAATAATTTCTTATCTGCTTTTTGAGCACCAAGATAATGAGCTGCATGACGCATAGCTGCACCCATTCGAGTCGAATAACCGGCTTTTAGCCCTGCGATTCGTGCTTTGACATCATCATCCCAATGTTCACTAAAGCCTTTGATATGGTGGTAACGAACATCATGACGAGTATTAGAATGGAAACCCGCAATGGCAAATTTATCACCGAGTTGTTCGATGGACCAAGAAAGTAAAGATACTGATTCTTGACATAATTCCAGAATAGTTTGGGTGCCACCTTTGGGGATGTCATTGATTGACTCTGACAAGTCGAGTAGTAACATCACCGCGATATCACGGCCATCATGTTTATGGCTCATGTTGATGCGCGGATCGGGTTGAGCGCCGCATTTGTAATCTATCAACGAACGAATGGCGACATCCAGGTCCAGTTCGCTGCCCTCTTCCTGATAACGCACACGCACAAATCGTTGTGGTTTTAGCATGTCGAGAATTGCTTTTAGCTGTTTAGCCAGTGCTTTGTGCTTATCCAGTATGGCATCAATATCCGAAGCATTTGCAGATGGATG
>JBJPGB010000086.1:0-5116 GCA_048595405.1 Methylophagaceae bacterium | reverse complement strand
TTCAAAACGACATCAAAGCGAAGCTAATGCTGAATTACAAAGTAGAGAAAAAGCGATAGAGCAGTTAATTAAACCCATCAATGATGCTTTATTAAATACATCTAAACAAATTCACGATATTGAAAAAGAGCGTAAAGAATCTTACGGCAGTCTTCGCAGCACCATTGAACAAATGAGCCAAGGTCAGCAGTCCCTACAACAAGAAACTCAAAATCTAGTACAAGCACTTCGTCGCCCTGAAGTGCGAGGGCAATGGGGTGAAATGACCTTGCGCCGTCTTGCCGAACTAAGTGGCATGGTGGCACATTGTGATTTTTTTGAACAAACTCATACCGTAACTGAATCAGGCAGTATTCGCCCTGATATGATTGTGCGATTACCTGAAAACCGTGACATTATTATTGATGCTAAAACACCGCTTGATGCTTATTTATCAGCCGTTCAAACAAGCGATGATGAAGTGCGTGTTAAAGAGTTAAAACGTCATGCTCAAATTATTCGCCAGCATGTAAAACAATTATCAGCTAAAAACTATTGGGCTGAATTTTCACAATCTCCTGAATTTGTAGTGCTGTTCATCCCCGGTGAACACTTTCTCTCAGCTGCATTAGAACAAGACCAAAAATTACTCGAAGATGCCATCCAACAGAATATTATCTTAGCCACCCCCACTAATTTTATCGCATTACTAAGGACGATTTCTTATGGCTGGAAACAACAAGCCTTGGCTGATAATGCGATCGAAATTCGTGAATTGGGTGAGAGTTTATATAAACGATTAAATGTATTTACCGGCCACTTAGCTAAAGTCGGAGCAAGCTTAAATAGCACTGTTGATAATTTTAATAAAACAGTCGGCTCTTTAGAGCGTCAAGTAATACCCAGTGGCAAACGTTTTCTTGATATGGGGATCCGCGCTAAAGAAGAAATTGATTCTGTTGCAGAAATAGAAACACAAATACGTAGTGTGAAAGACGATGACTGATTTAGAAACAGCTTATCAATTTTGCCAAAAACTAGCTCAAAGCCACTACGAGAATTTTCCGGTAGCATCAGTACTTCTTCCAAAAAGACTACGTCAACCTATTAGCGTGATTTATGCCTTTGCCCGAACCGCCGATGATTTTGCCGATGAAGGTGATGCTCCTCAACAACAGCGGTTAGAACAATTAGATGACTTCAGTATTGCACTTCTAGCTATTAAAGAAAAAAACTACCAAGGCGACAACCCGATTTTTATTGCCTTAGCCGATGTCATTCTTCAACATCAATTACCTATCAAATTGTTTGAAGATTTACTCGATGCTTTTAAGCAAGACGTCACTAAAAATCGCTATGCTAATTTTGAAGAGGTGCTCGACTATTGCACACGTTCTGCCAATCCTGTCGGGCGACTATTATTACATTTAGTGGGCCAAACCAACACCGAACAACTTCAGCAATCTGATGCGGTTTGTACCGCGCTGCAACTGATTAATTTTTATCAAGATATCGTGCAAGATTACACTGAATCTGATCGTATCTATATTCCACAAGATGAACTGGCTGCGGCAGGATTAAAAGAAAGCGATTTAATTAATCACAATAGTCAGAAAATTGCTCCGCTTATCCGTAGCCTCTATCAACGCACTGAGTTAATTATGGCATATGGTGCAGAGTTAGGTTCACATTTATCAGGTCGCATGGGATGGGAAGTAAGAGCAATGACTTTAGGTGGTATCACTACCTTGAATAAACTAATGTTACAAAGTGATAATGAATTGTTAAATCGTCCTCGGCTTAGCAAACAGTCACTACTAAAGATTTTAATGCTTAGTTTTTCTAAATCGCTTTATCTAAAAAATGTCCGCAAGCAGCTAAATATTAATTAATTATCTAATTTCGCAGCAGCTCGCATTTCAATTGCTTTTTGGAAGAAGTCATCTTGCACACCATCTGGACCACAAGAGTCAATAGGCTTTGGTTTACGTCGGTCTGAGTATCGTACAGTCCAACAGTCATTAAAAACTGAGCAGTAACAAGCTTTTATATCGACATCTTTCATCGGCGGGCCATAAACACCCCGTAAATAAGCATCAATATCTTGATACCCACTACTACGACCACTACCACTTTTTCCCCATTGAAATTGCCATGGGGTTACTGAATTCCCAGGGCTTATAAAACCTGCTGCGGCATGTTCTGTGAACGTTGAGAAGCCCAGCATGCGTCCAATCATTGTTGCTTTTTGAAGTTCTTTGTAATCAGCCATAGGTTTATCACCAATTAAAGCCTGAACATTTTGAACATAGGCAATACCAGGGCCCGAATTTGTGAGCATGATTTTAAATGTATATGGCGGGGTTCTGTATTGATACCCCATGTTAATTTGGATAACAGGTAAAACACTGGCTTTTTGGGTTGCTTGTGCAATTTCAATTTGCTGTTTAGATGTGACTAATGCTAAAAAGCTAACTAACACCGCCATCATAGCTATAAACAGACCAATATCTATTCGTTTTAGTAATGTTTTAGCTGGCTTGATGATACTGCCACTGCGTTCTGGATTAGCCATTTATTCTTCCTTTAATACCTATACATCTGACTCTAATGGAATTCATCTCGGATAATAGCATGTATCCCAAAAGTTAGAGGTATCTTGCTAATAGACCGCGTTCTGGCACCTTGCCTGAATAAGGAATTTTCACTTTGTGACCACTACCCGGTGCAACATCAATTATCTTACCATCGCTGTTTTGCATTTTATCTAGCCTTAATTCGACATTGCCTTCCGGTAATACAAGCTCTAATTTATCACCCACTGAAAACTTATTTTTTACATCAATATCTAAACACTGAGCAGCTTCATCATAACCCATTACTTCACCTACATATTGCTGGCGATCGCTGCTTGAATAACCGACCATATAGTTTTGCTGTTCTTGTGTTGGGTGACGCTGATAAAAGCCATCGGTGTAACCACGGTTAGCTAAATTATCTAACTTGCCAATTAATGTTGGATCAAATTTATTGCCTGCCAATGCATCATCTATAGCTCGTCGATACAGTTGTGCTGTTCTAGCAACATAATAAATCGATTTAGTTCGGCCTTCTATTTTTAAAGAATCTACACCCATTTTAGCCAAGCGTTCAATATGCTGAATAGCCCGTAGATCTTTTGAATTCATAATATAGGTGCCGTGCTCATCTTCAAAAATAGGCATCATTTCACCGGGTCTATTACCTTCTTCTATCAAATAAATATCATCGGCAAGCGAATGGCGTTCTTGACTACCACAATCAGAAAGCCCACCTTGGTTCATCGCGTCAAACGCTTTGAAATCTATTTTTTGCGGCGAATCATCATTGCCATCACTAGCATGCGTTTTATAATCCCATCGGCATGAATTAGTGCATGATCCTTGATTTGGATCGCGATGATTAAAATAGCCTGATAATAAACAACGTCCAGAATAAGCAATGCATAATGCACCATGAACAAAGACTTCTATTTCCATTTCAGGACATTCTTGGCGGATCTCTTCAATTTCATCTAGTGACAATTCACGAGATAGGATCACCCTACTCACTCCGACAGATTTCCAAAACTTAACAGCTTGATAATTCACCGTATTGGCTTGAACAGATAAATGAATCGGCATTTCTGGCCAGCGTTCTCTCACCATCATAATCAAGCCAGGGTCGGCCATAATTAGAGCGTCAGGCTTCATGGCAATAACAGGTTCCATATCAGCCATATAGGTCTTGATTTTCACATTATGCGGCATCAAATTGCTCGCTACAAAAAATTGTTTTCCTAGGGCGTGAGCTTCTTCGATACCTTGCTCTAAAACAGACAACTTATGAAAGTCATTATTACGTACACGCAAACTATATCTAGGCTGGCCAGCATAGACGGCATCAGCACCAAAGGCATAAGCGTAACGCATGTGTTGCAGACTGCCGGCGGGTAAAAGTAGCTCAGGTGAATTCATGTAATCTTGGTCTTAAAATATAAAAAAGAGCTAAATTATAATCTATCTAGGAAAAAATCCAATAAAAACAATGTGATTCACCTAAATTAAAACTTAAACCATTCAACGCGGTCAATATAAGGCATAATCATTGTTAAAACAGCATGAAGGAGTCATGTTTGAAGTTTATTAGTTTACTGCTTATTTCACTAGGTTTTCTCATTGCATGTGGTGAGGCAGTTCCGCATTTAGAAGAAATCCGTGAACGCGGCGAATTACGTGTTCTTAGCCGATATGGACCGACAACATACTATGTAAAAGGTGAAGAATTAGCGGGTTTCGAATATGAATTAGCAAAACGATTTGCAGATCATCTTAACGTAAAACTTAAGATCATTGTGCCCGATAATTTAGGTGATATGCTTAACCTTATCGAACAGGGCAAAGCAGACATTGCAGCCGCTGGGCTTACCGTTACACCAGCTCGGAAAGACATTATTCGATTTGGCCCCGTATATCAGCAAGTAACACAACAATTTGTTTATCGTTTAGGTACGAAAAAACCTAAAAACATTACTACTTTGTCTGACGGTCATTTAGAAGTTGTTGCCGCTAGTAGCCACGTAGAGCAGTTGCAATCTCTTCAAGAGGAAATTCCTTCACTTATATGGACAGAAAATACGGAACTGGATAGCAGTGGCCTACTCGAATTGGTGCAATTAGAGCTGATTGACTACACCGTTGCAGATTCAAATGAAGTAGCTGCCAATCAAATACAATTTCCTGAGCTACGGGTTGCATTTAACATCTCTGAACCACAATCATTTGCTTGGGCTATGCCTTTTGCTGAAGACGGCACGCTTTATAATGAAATGGCAACCTTCTTTGAAAAAATGGATGAATCAGGCGATCTCGAACGATTAAAAGAAAAATATTATGGCCATATTCGCCATTTTGATTATCTTGATACGCGCGCTATTGATCGCCGAATACTAACCCACCTTCCGAAATATCAAACTATGTTTGAACAAGCGGGTAAAAAATTCAATATCGATTGGCATTTACTGGCAGCCATGTCATATCAAGAATCACATTGGGATCGTAACGCCGTTTCACCTACTGGTGTAAGGGGTTTGATGATGCTAACTCAAAATACTGCAAAA
>JBJPGB010000085.1:0-5574 GCA_048595405.1 Methylophagaceae bacterium | reverse complement strand
GTTCGGTTTATCTTCATCTAAAAACAAACCCATAAAATCGATCAAATAGCCAAAAATATTTTGCACCGTGCCCACTTGTGGCAATAATACCTCCGCCACCTTATTCGGTACCTGTTGTGTTTCTATGCCATCTTTGAGCCATTGAGCAAACACCTTATAGTGCTTGTAAATGATATTGGCGCGCTGCAATAAACCCTGACATGGCGTAATCATCGCTTTAACTAATGGGCTTTGCCAATAAATGCGCGGCTCACTTAGTTTACCGGCCACCACATCTTTAACTAAGTCATCACTGAGCAGCATGGTTTCTAATTGCTGTAATAAAGTAATCACACCCGGCAAGTCGCGTCGCAATTCCATTAGCATAAAACCAAAATCATGTTGCCGATGTGCTAAAGCCTTGGTTAGCTTTTTTAACACACTATCCGCTGTTTCAGTGGTTTGATAAAGCTGAGTGAAGTTTAATGCCTTGGCGGCATGATCTAATGCTTTTTGAGGCAGGTTATGCGCTTCATCAAAGATAAATAATACTTCTTCAGGGTTCGGTAACACCAATCCCCCACCTAAATCGGCATCGCTCAACACCAAATCATGATTAGCAATAATCACCTGCGCTGAAGCCATCTCTTTACGCACTTGGTAATAAGGGCAGCGATGATATTTAGAACAGCTTTTACCCGCACAGCCTTCAGAATCCGTTGACATTTCATTCCAAAGTGCCGGTTCAATGGTGTCCGTTCGGCTATCGCGGTCGCCGTCCCATTGGCCTTTGTCCCACTGCTGAAAAAGTTCTTTCGCTCGAGCCTGACGTTTGGCTTTTAGATACTTGCTATCCACATCAAAGGATAAGTCTTGCTGATTATCGTCAACGACACTAGTTAATTTGCTAGGGCAAAGATAACGTCTACGCCCTTTTGCCTGAATAAATTTAATTTCTTTGCCGGTAGCCCGGGCAAATTCAGGTAAATCTTTGTGCAATAGCTGCTGCTGTAAATTAACTGTTGCCGTGCTGATCACCAGCATTTTCTTTTGGGTAAGAGCAATATCAATTGCAGCCGCTAAATAGGCTAACGTCTTGCCCACGCCAGTCGGTGCTTCAACCACAGCCATGCGCTGATGCTCAGGCAAGCTCATGCGATCAGCGATAAATTGACTCATTTCAATTTGTTGCGGACGCACCCTGAAATCGGGTATGAACTCTTCTATAGATTTAAAGGTGGTTTGAACCAAAAATAGGCCCTACTAATTGAATTTAGTAATAAGCCAGCGAGCAGGTCTTATTAACAGATAGTTTATGATTGCAGCAGTCCATTTCAAAATAAGATAGATGGGCGAGAAAATGCCTAAGGTAGGCAAATATAACACGATAAAACAAAGCCGATGTAGCGTATACATAATGGCAAATGAAAAGACATTACGATAAGTAACCCGCAGAGGAGATTGCCAGATCTTTTTATACAAAAACCAAGATGTTATAGCGGTAAACGCACCCACAAAAAAAGAAATAATTAAATAAAACTGTACGGATGAATCTATGGAAGGATGAATACGACGATCCAACTCTTTAACTCGTTCTTCATTTGGTTGTAAAATTTTCACCGATTCAATCAATAAATGAAGTGGAATAACAGTGATATGGCCTGAAGTGTCTGCATCTGGCTGAACTGCGGTTTTTACTTTTCTTTCAATATAAAATGCAGTTTGTAACTCGCCTGAATCAGTGACTTTAATTCGCATGGGAGCTGCGGAATCTATAGGTGAAAATCGATTATAAAAATCCCCAACTGAATCGTATAAATTGTCGCCACTACTATTAATCGCTTTCCAGTCATCAGCAACAGTTCGCAATGCCTTTTTAGGTTTGTCAGAACCCAAAATAATCAAATTTACATCGCGTGAAGCTGCGGCTTTTTCGAGATCTTTGATAAGAATACGCTGCCCGTCATGATGTAAAAAACCATTTTTTACTTTGCCTGAAAGGACAATAGTTTCAAGACGCATATTCTTTATAGAATTGATTAGTTTGTTCACACCAACAGCATCAACGACGGGGTTTGAGCTATATACCTGATTAGGCAACTCAGCATCAACATCTTTAGCCAGCTGTACAAATCGTACTTTTTGATTCATCGCAGGGCGTTGCAACTGCCACAAAACAGAATCTAATCGTGTGGTATCAGAAAGCACCAACTCGATATTTTTATATATTAGAGTGGGTGGAATATTAGTCCGGTTTAACGAATAAATCTTGCCATTTCGAGAGATGATTTTAACGGCTACGCCTCGGGGAAGGCCATTAAACTGGCCAAATGATTTTGGCACACTAGACTCAGCTAAAATTAAGGTAGGTCTTTCATTTAAACCATCAACATTAGCCACAAACTCATCTACAGGTCGTTGTTTACCATCAGGTGTTTTTGCCAACCATCGACCATTCACGATACTGATTTCAGCTGCTGAACCTTCAGGCAGATTGGTGACAGCCTCTTTAAAATGAAAAGAACTAGGCAAGTCAACATCAGGACCGTCAACTTTATTTGTTGCTTTACCTAGCTTTGATAATATAGAAATTATTCCAGCTTCAACGGGTGTTACAGTAATTGTCATCCACGAAAAAGCAATAATAAAAATAAAAAGATGAAGAAAGGTTCTAGGTAAAATCATTGTTTATAGTTTAATTTTTTAACTTTCATTTGTAAGTTACTCAACCTTATTACCTATACGGGAAAAGTTAGATGACATCCAAATCATGCTCACCCTACCCACTACGTCATTCATAGGTACAAAGCCCCAATAGCGACTGTCATTACTATTGTCTCGATTATCGCCTAGTACAAATAAAGATCCTTTTGGCACCGCCCAACGTTTATTTATTTGCAATGTGCGGGGGAAGTCATTTACATCAATATAAGATTGATCAATTTTATTATCATTGATATAAACTTCACCGTTCTGCAATGTAATTTCATCCCCTTCTAATGCAACAACACGTTTCACATATTCAATATTTCTATTCTTCGGATATTTAAAAACAATTACATCATTAATTTCAGGGGGATTTCTAGCATAAGCTCCCGCATTAACTAAAATAAAGTCACCCACCTGCAATGTAGGCGCCATTGATTTTGAAGGAATTCGGTAGGGAATAGCCCCAAAAAGCCGCGCTCGAATATCATAAGAACTTGTACCATAGGGATTAATGAAAAATATTAATATTGGTATCACCACCAATAAAAATACGATCACAATCTTTTTTTGAATTGTTAAATTCATCTTATCCTCTACTGACAGTCCTCTCGCAGGGAGCTGTATTTACTTTTGATGCAAAATTCACTAGTTATCCTCTTTCAATATATCTTCAACCAACATCTGAACTGTTCGCTGTTGTCGAAATTCATTCACTGCTAAACGATATCGAAGAGATACTTGCCCACCTTTTTTAAGCCAATCAGGTTGTTGTTGTCGAAACGCCATGGCGGTGATGTGTTCGCCGTTGCCACTATCAATGGTTAGACGTAGATGGTCTTGCTGTTGCCCTACTGCTCTCACTGCAGTTACGGTAAAAGTGCCATGAAAGAGTGGCTCGGTGAAACCTTGCCCCCATGGTGCAGCTGTCGGTAATAATTGTGCTAATCGTAATGAGATTTCATCGGGTTTTAATTCACCATCGGATAATAACTGTTGTTGTAATACACTAGGCTCTACCGTTTGTTTTAGTGCGGCTAAAAACAGTTGCTCAAATTGTTGTAGATCTTGTTTGGCAATAGTTAAACCTGCTGCCATGGCATGGCCACCAAATTTTGTTAATAAACCTGCTGGTGCTTGGCTGGCGACCAATGCTAATACATCTCGAATATGAATCCCGGGGATTGAGCGTGCTGAGCCTTTTATTTCGCCTTCATTGCCGGGGGCGAAAGCGATTACGGGTCTATGTTGTCGTTCTTTAATGCGTGATGCTAATAAGCCGATTACACCTTGATGCCATTGCTCGTTATAGAGACAATATCCTAGTGGTTGACTGTCTGGTTCAAATTCAATGTCATCTAACATCGCCAATGCTTGTGTTTGCATCTCTTGCTCGACTTCGCGGCGTTGCTTGTTGATATCGTCTAGCATGGCGGCGTAGTCTGTTGCTTCGTTAGTATCGTTGGTCAATAAGGTTTCAATACCGATACTCATATCTTCTAGCCGACCGGCTGCATTGAGTTTTGGCGCGATGGTAAACCCCATGTCCGGTGCAGCAAGCTGGCGTGCATCTCGACCTGATATTTGAATTAAGGCATTGATTCCTGCACATGAACGCCCTGCTCTAATTCTAGCTAAGCCAAGGTTGACCAAAGTTCTATTTAGCTTATCGAGTGGTACAACATCAGCCACCGTGCCTAGTGCTACTAAATCAAGCAGTGTGCTTAACTTTGGTGTTTCAATATTTTGATCTTCAAACCAATTTTTACTGCGTAATTGTTGGCGTAAACCTAATAATAAATAAAAACACACCCCTACGCCCGCCATATTTTTGCTGGGAAATTGATCGCCGTGTTGGTTGGGGTTAATAATCGCATCCGCTTTAGGTAATGTTTCGCCAGGTAAATGATGATCAGTGACAAGGACTTTTATGCCTCGTTTATGTGCTGCTTCAACGCCTTCTATACTGGCAATGCCGTTATCAACGGTGAGTAATAAATCAGGCTGTTCGTTTTCGGGGATTTCAGCTAATAACTCAGCAGTGAGGCCATAACCATGAATAAAACGGTTTGGCACAATATAATCAAGATGTTGAGCCCCCATTGCTTTTAGACCACGAATGGCTATCGCACAACTTGTGGCGCCATCGGTATCAAAATCGGCTACGATCATGATTTTCCACTGCTCAGTGACGGCTTGTGTCAGTAGCTGAACAGCAGACTCCATGCCCATCATTAAATCTGGCTTGGGTAAGTCGGCTAATTCATAGCTTAGATCGGATTCAGATTGAATGCCGCGTGCAGCTAATACGCGTCGTAAACTATCCGGCCATTCTTTAGGTAGACTTTGCCAACCTGTTGAATCTCTGGTGGTAATTTGTTTAGTCATAATTACCAAAATTTCCAGCTACTAAGTGGCGTTAATGTATATCGCCCATAATCAGGGATAATGATCTCCAATTGATTTATTTTAGCTTTTCGACATTGCTGCAAAGCGGGTTTGAGAACATCTTGCTCCCATTGCTCAAGCTGTTGTTGCCAATCGGCTTCTAAATTAAGTTCATCTAGCAGTTGTAAGTGTCGCCCTGAAGATACCGAGGTAGGTGCAGTTTGGACTAAGTGTTTAAGAACGGATTGTTCGCCTTGCACACTTCGCCAATAGTCGCGTTTAGCATTAAATTCACCCATTCCCCAAAACCATAAGCTGTTTATCGGCATCTTGCCTGCTGATTCACGTTGTTTATTAAAATTTGATTCAAAAAGCTTCATTTGAATTTCACTCCACAATCGCACCCAACTTATTTGATCTTCACCTGTGGGTAAATAATGTGTGACCGGTTTACCGTCCACATCAGCTAAAGCAGCAAATTGCACATTGGGTAAACTGTTT
>JBJPGB010000084.1:0-7642 GCA_048595405.1 Methylophagaceae bacterium | reverse complement strand
GATGCAATCATTGGTTGAACCATTCGCCGTCAGCTTTAAGCAATTATCGCCTCAACAAATCGATTTTTATCTTCAACAAGAACAGCCCTATCAATGTGCTGGAAGCTTTAAATCGGAAGGCTTGGGTATCAGTTTATTTTCTAAGCTAAATGGTGACGACCCCAATAGCTTAATTGGTTTACCGCTAATCAAATTAACTCAGCTATTAGCAACTGAAGGAATTGATATCCTTCAGCCACAATAACAACAGAATTTTTTATTCCGCTTTCATTTGGTCGGCATTTTCAACAGCCATAGCTTGCGCTTGCATAGCGTTCATGCTTTGAGTCATTAGTTTACGAGCAGCACGAGAACGCATTTTTTTTGTCATACCAATTACTAAATCGTCATTGACCTTATTAGCCACTAGAAGCTCTTTTAAGCTATCTATATGCGTCTCACATGAATTCATAATGTCATTTGCAGCTTGTTGGACATGCTGACCATCTTGATTAGCATTCAAGCGTCCCGTCATCATGCATTGATTGTAATCAAACACTGTTTGATACAGCACTGCTTGAGCTTCTTCGGGCATATCCCCAGGGGTGATAAGTGAGGTATCTCCCGAAGCCTCCTCGATGACGGCATCATCCATATTCACAGCAGCATCAACAGCCATATCCTCGATGACCGCTGTTTCTTGACCAGAATTATCACAAGCTACCAGGCCAAAAAGAAGTACTATCGCTACCCAATAAAAGTTTTTCATTTTCTCTCCTAAAACAATCAATAAATGCCATCTAAAATAATATTGCTTATGACATATCTATAATGGTTAAATATCCCAACAAAGCGGAATACTATACACTTCAATCAATATCTCAGTCTAACTTCATATAAACCACTAAATAATTAGATTATAATTACCCTATATATCATAATATTACACCACATACCTAATCCATAATGTCATATAAAGAAACAATCGATTTACGCCAAAACCAAATCCACCAATGGCTAAAAACCATTTTACCCTCACCAGACTATCAAATGGAGCCGGCCTCAAATGATGCTAGTTTTAGACGTTATTTTCGTATCACTCAACACGGCAATACATGGATCGTTATGGATGCGCCACCCGAACATGAAGACACCACACCGTTTATAAAAATTGCTGAGTTTTTACACTCTCAGGGCATCAATGTTCCCCGAATACATGCCAAACAATCCACATTAGGATTTTTATTGCTATCCGATCTCGGCAATACCCAATATTTGGATAAATTAACGGATGATTCAGCGCCGGAACTCTACCAATCTGCCATAAATGAATTAATACAATTCCAATACAGTGATATCAATCACATTGAACTTCCACAATATGATGCTGCATTGTTAAAACAAGAAATGTTACTTTTCCCTGAATGGTTTTTGGGGAAACACCTCAATATTGACCCGCCAGAGTTTTTGGAAACCATCTACCAAACCCTTATAGAGTCAGCATTAGAGCAGCCTAGAACGTTTGTTCACCGTGATTATCATTCCCGTAATTTAATGGTAACAAACGATGATCAGCCAGGAGTAATTGACTTTCAAGATGCGGTTATTGGCCCGATTAGTTACGATTTAGTATCACTATTACGGGATTGTTATATTGCATGGCCAGATGACAAAATAAACAGTTGGATAAACTATTACTTATCCAATGCGCAACACCATGGACTACTTTCCACTGTGTCTACCGAACGATTTACTCGCTGGTTTGATTTGATGGGATTACAACGCCATATTAAAATATTAGGCATATTTGCAAGACTCAACTACCGTGATAACAAACCCAATTATATGAATGATTTACCATTAACTTTACGCTATGTGCATCAAATCAGTCAGAAATATCCAGAGCTTGCTGAGTTGAGTGGTTTTCTTGAACAACAACCACAAATAGCCACTATCTTATGAAAACAATGATTCTCTCGGCAGGACGAGGTGACCGATTACGGCCTCTCACCGACAATACGCCAAAACCATTGCTACAAGCGGGAAAATACAGGCTCATTGAGTACACCATTCAATCGCTAGTCAAAGCAGGTTTTATCGACATTATCATCAACACTGCCCACTTAGCGGAACAATTCACCGACATATTGGGAGATGGCCAACAATATGGCGCTAAAATCATTTATTCGCCGGAACAACAAGGCGGTCTGGAAACTGCCGGTGGAATTATTAATGCCCTGCCCTTATTAGGCGATGAGGCCTTCTTAATCGTCAATGGTGATATCTGGACGGACTACCCTTATCAGCAATTATCTTCATCGACTTTATCTAAAAATAACTTATGCCATTTAGTATTAGTCAACAATCCAGAACATCATCCACAAGGTGATTTTTCACTTTCTTCGGGTTTAATTACTCAGGATGGTGACAATAAATCAACTTATAGTGGTATTGGCATCTATCACCCCAGTTTGTTTGCAGAGCTTGATGTACAGCGACTCGCATTAAAGCCCTTGCTACTCAAAGCGATAGCACAACAACAAGCCAGTGGCGAGCTATATCAAGGTCAATGGTCGGATATAGGGACAATCAAACGATTGAATGAACTAACAGAGAGTTTAAGCAGTAAATAAAAACTCTAACAATGCTTTTTGAGCATGCAAACGGTTTTCAGCCTCATCCCACACCACACTTTGACTGCCATCAATAACATCTGCTGAAACCTCTTCACCGCGATGTGCTGGTAAGCAATGCATAAACAGTGCGTCATCATTTGCCAAAGACATAGCCCTAGCATCAACTTGAAAGTTAGCAAACGCACTTTCACGTTTTTTCTGCTCTTCTTCTTGGCCCATGCTCGCCCAAACGTCAGTCACAATTAGATCGGTACCCGTTACAGCACTAGACATATTAGTAAATAAACGAATATTTGCTTGAGATGACCTGACAATATCTGAATTTGGTTCGTAGCCAGCTGGCGTTGCAATATTCAAATCAAAGTCAAATTGTTCCGCCGCATTAATATAGGAATGACACATATTGTTGCCATCACCCACCCAAACAACTGTCTTACCTTTAATGGACCCTCTATGCTCAACGTAAGTCTGCATATCAGCCAATAACTGGCAAGGATGATAATCATCTGTTAGTGCATTAATTACCGGCACTGAAGAATATTGGGCAAACCGTTCAACCATTGAGTGTTCAAAGGTACGAATCATCACCATATCAACCATGCTAGAAATAACACGTGCCGAATCTTCTACTGGTTCGCCTCGACCCAATTGCGTGTCAGAAGGCGATAAAAATATTGACCCACCACCAAATTGAATCATTGCAGATTCAAACGATACTCTAGTGCGAGTTGATGATTTATCAAAAATCATCGCCAATACCTTATTTTTCAAAGGCTCATAGATTTCCCCCGCTTTATGCAATCGCTTCAATTCAATTGCTCGTGCAATTAACTGATGTAATTCATCGGAAGTAAAATCTTTTAAGGTTAAAAAATGTTTCATATTACGCGACGCTTTCAACTGCTTTTGATGCTAAAAAATTAATCACTAACTCACTGACAGTATCTACAATCTGTTTAGCCTCGTCAGCATTAATGATTAGTGGTGGCAGCAATCTAATTACTTTCTCTGCCGTTACATTAATCAATATACCTTTATCTAATGCTTGTTGTACCAATTCCGTACAAGGAATAAGTAATTCAATACCAAACATAAAACCAGCCGCTCTAATTGTTTTCACACCATCTTGTTCTGCAAGCGCTCGTTCAAAACCGCTGACAATCTCAGTGTTCAATATTTTGACATGCTGTAATAATTGTTCTGTTTCAATAACATCTAATACCGCTAATGCTGCGCTACATGCTAATGGGTTACCACCAAAGGTTGAGCCATGATTTCCCGGCTGCAATACGCCTACGGCATTACCTGACACTAAGCACGCACCAATAGGCATTCCATTACCTAAGCCTTTTGCTAACATCATCACATCCGGTAAAACATCGTTACTGTGTTGAAATGCAAACCATTCACCTGTACGACCAAGGCCTGTTTGAACTTCATCCAACATCATCAACAATTTACGTTGAGCACATAAATCACGGACTTCTGCTAAATAGTCAGTGTCAGGCACTTTGACACCACCCTCACCTTGTATCGGCTCAAGCATCACCGCTACCGCTTCTGGCCAATGACTTATCGCCATTCTTAAGGCATCCATATCATCATAGGGCACTCTCACAAAACCAGATACTAACGGCTCAAAACCCGCGTGAACTTTTGGATTACCTGTTGCCGTCAAGGTTGCTAATGTTCTGCCATGGAAGCTGCCATCCATCACAATAATAACCGGCTTATCGATGCCTTTTTCGTGACCATATTTACGAGCAATTTTAATGGCTGTTTCATTCGCTTCAGCACCAGAATTACAGAAAAAAGCTTGTTCCATACCCGATAGTTTAGTCAACTTATCTGCTAATTCGATCTGTAGTGGGATTTGATAGATGTTTGATGTATGCATTAGTGTGCTTGCTTGCTCACTAATCGCTTTAGCCACCACAGGATGAGCGTGACCTAAATTACACACAGCGATACCACTTAAGGCATCAAGATATTGATTGCCTTGTGTGTCTGTTAACCATGCACCCTTACCCTTGGTAAAAGCGACATCCAGACGTCCATAAGTTGGCATGACTGAGTTTGTCATTGTACATATTCCATCGTTACATCGTTGCCATATTCAATAGGCTTAAAACGAAAAATGGCAATTTCTTTCGAAACTGCCACCATTCAAAAAACGACGTATTCTATAACGTTATGAGTTTATAAGCAAAAATGCCTAGCTCATATTGTTATGGTTTTTAAAATTAGATTACGTTGCCGCCATGTGCAAAAGCAGTCATCGACAATAATAATGGCACCGATAAAAGAACATTGGTACGAGAGGCCATTGCAGCCGTTACTTTTGCCGCAGCAATTTCTTCAGCTGTTGCTTCTACCATACCTAGGATTTTCTTCTGGTTTGGCCAAATTAGTACCCAAACATTAAACAACATAATAGTACCGAACCATGCGCCAATACCAATAACTGGGCTTTGAAGTGTAAAGGCATTGACAATACCAACACCTGTTGATTCTAATGCGCTTACCCCTGTCAACCATGTTAAAGCAGCTGACATACGGAACCATAATAATGCCCGTGGAGCGACATATTTACCAATCGCTGCTGGGCCAGGACCACCTTCATCAGCCAACGCTTCGCCCATTGCAGGTACTTGTACAAAATTGAAGTAATATAAAAGACCAATCCACGTGATACCGACGATCACATGAAGCCAGACTGTTAGCTCCCATACATTAAGGCTACCTGTTCTTTCCCAAACAAATGCAGCAATTAAAATAGATAAAATAAACCCTGCCGCTATTGTTTGCGTGATACTACCTAAAACACCTTTAATGAAACCCATTTTTTACTCCTAATGCTAATAAATAATCTATGCCCTAAACCTTAAATATGATCTAGATCAATTTTCCACGACAAGTTTATGCTAGAGCTCGGTCCAAATCAAGCAAAAAAGGCTAAATCCATGCCCATCAGTATGGCATCTTCACGACCTTTTTCAGCTGGATAATAAGCTCTACGAACCGACATTTCATTAAAACCTGCCCGCAAATACATTTTCTGAGCACGTCGGTTGGAGCGACGTACTTCCAAAACGATTAGTACCAATGACTTGTTTGTTGCAAAATCAATAACATATTCAAGGATTTCACGACCAAAGCCCTGTTTTTGTACACTGGGATTAACACAAATATTGAGCAGATGAACTTCATCAACAATTTGCTGAACAACGGTATAACCTAATATTTGTTTTGACTCATCAACAAAGACCCATGATTGATACCCTGCTTTTAAACAGTCTTCAAAATTCTTATGTGACCATGGAAATTGATTCGCGGCCACTTCTATAGCAACCACCTCAGCAATATCTTGCTGCTGCATTTGACGTGATTTCATTGGTGGCTTAAGTTTGCCTTAACCAACTGTAGATCCTGCCAAACAAAGGCCTTATTTTCAGGTGAGCTCAGTAGTTCGTCTAAACTAGAACTAATCACCGTTGTCAATTGTGACCTTAATGTTTGGTGTGTTTGCCCTCGGCTGACGCCATCATCAAATAAAGATTGAGCAAGTGCCGCTCCCAGCACTAATAACACTTTATTTTGTGACGGTAGATTATGTAACTGTGCTAATTGTTCAGGTGTGACTATTACTGTTTGTTGTGATGAGATCCCGATGGCTAATAACATTGCATGTAATAAACGCTGCGCCTGTTCATTCGTTATCTGAGACTCAACCATAACCATACAATGACATTGCAATAATTGCTCATCAGGCTCTGCATCGACACTTGATACTGCTGGTTCAGTATTAGCTGTGCGTAACTCCCAGACAGGGATCCCTATCTCTTTAAGTGTGGATAATTGTCCGGGAGTGAATTCCATTAAGGCATATTCATACTTGTGGGTGTGCGCGATCAACCGGCACCAAAATTTTATTGAGCCCATTGATATATGCCTTAGCTGAAGCAATAACAATATCGGTATCTGCACCTTGCCCACTGACAATACGACCACCCTTTTCAAGACGTACATTTACTTCACCCTGAGAATCAGTGCCACTGGTAATATTGTTAACAGAATACAATTGTAATTCGGTGTTGCTTTGAACAATTTCTTCAATGGCTCGTAGTGTCGCATCGACAGGGCCACTGCCCACCATCTCAACTTGTTTTTCCTCATCATCGACCGACAAAGTGACCGATGCTAATGGTGTTTCACCTGTTTCACTACATACTTTTAATGAAATTAGTCGAACACGGTCATTATCAAGAGTAACCGTATCACTCACTAATGCTTGTAAATCTTCATCAAATATTTCATGTTTTTTATCTGCCAATTCTTTAAAACGGCGGAAAGTCGCATTTAAGTCCGTTTCTGACTCAAAATTGATACCCAATTCTTCTAAACGTGCACGAAAAGCATTTCGCCCTGAATGCTTGCCTAATACCATCCGGTTGGTATTCCAACCCACGTCTTCAGCACGCATGATTTCGTAAGTCTCACGGCTTTTTAAGACACCATCCTGATGAATACCAGATTCATGTGCAAATGCATTAGCACCAACAATGGCTTTATTCGGCTGCACTGCAAAACCAGTAATGCCCGAGACCAAGCGTGACGCAGCCAATATTTGAGTGGTATCAATATTGGTATCACAACTAAACATATCCTGACGAGTACGTATGGCCATCACTATTTCTTCTATTGCTGCATTACCAGCACGTTCGCCCAAACCATTCACCGTACATTCAACTTGTCGCGCACCATTTAACACGGCCGATAAAGAGTTGGCTACTGCCAAGCCCAAATCATTGTGACAATGCACTGAAAAGATTGCTTTATCAGAATTAGGTATACGTTCACGTAAATCATATATTAACTGGCCGAATTGATGTGGCAAGTTATAACCAACAGTATCAGGGATATTTAGTGTTGTTGCTCCGGCATCAATCACTGCTTCCAATATTCGGCATAAAAAGTCAGTCTCGCTACGGCCAGCATCTTCGGGTGAGAATTCAACATCATCGGTA
>JBJPGB010000083.1:0-25034 GCA_048595405.1 Methylophagaceae bacterium | reverse complement strand
GTAAAATTCTAACTTTCCTTCTTAGCTTGCCGATCCAAAACCTTCAACCGCTCCAACTTCTCAGCAATCTTAATCTCCAAGCCACGGTTAACCGGCTGATAATAATTCCGAGGCGTCATCTCCTCAGGAAAATAATCCTCCCCCGCCGCATAGGCATCCGGTTCATCATGAGCATAACGATATTCCTTACCATAACCCAACTCTTTCATTAACTTAGTGGGTGCATTACGTAAGTGAATAGGCACTTCGGCTGAACCCTGTGTTTTTACATCATGCATCGCTGCATTAAACGCGGTATAGACGGCATTACTTTTCGGGGCACAGGCTAAATACACTACTGCTTGAGCAATAGCTAAATCCCCCTCTGGTCTGCCTAATTTATCAAAACTCTCCCACGCGTCTAATGCTATGCGTAAGCCTCGCGGATCGGCATTTCCAATATCTTCACTAGCCATGCGTACAATTCGCCGCATTAAATAAACAGGATCACAACCGCCATCTAACATTCGGCATAGCCAATATAGGGCGCCATCCGGTGATGAACCTCGCACTGATTTATGGAGTGCTGAAATCTGGTCATAAAAGGCTTCACCACCCTTATCAAAGCGGCGTAGCGTGCCCGATAACACTTCGGCTAAATCATCTTCTTTAACTTGTTTTTGACCTTTACTATCAGCCAAGTCAATCACAATTTCTAAGAGGTTTAATGCACGTCGACCATCACCATCTACGGCTTGAGATAATTGATCACGTAACTCATCAGCTAACGCAACACCGCGATCTGCAACACCCAATTTTTCGTCATTCATCGCCCGATCTATTATCTGACGTAAGTCTTCACTACCCAATGACTGCAACACATAGACACGTGCTCGTGATAGAAGTGCATTATTTAACTCAAATGAGGGGTTTTCTGTTGTGGCGCCAATAAAGGTAAATGTACCGTCTTCAACATAGGGTAAAAAAGCATCTTGTTGTGATTTATTAAAGCGGTGTACTTCATCAACAAATAACAGCGTACGACGGCCCTGTTCCTGTTGTAACTGCTGCGCTCTAGTCACGGCGGCACGCACTTCTTTTACCCCAACTAATACCGCTGATATGCTAATAAACTCCATATCGCAATAACCGGCAATTAATTTTCCTAAGGTAGTTTTCCCTGTACCCGGCGGCCCCCAGAAGATCATCGAATGTGGGTGGCCTGATGATATTGCTTGTCTGAGCGGTTTGCCTTCAGCTAATAAGTGTTTTTGACCAATATAACCATCTAAGGATGTCGGTCGCATTCGATCTGCGAGTGGCCGTCCAGCAAGATCATCAATATTTTCAAATAAGCTACTCACTACGATGTTTATTAGACTATTGATCTACAGCAGGCATATGCTCTGCATTAAGATTAAGTTCGGTTTCACCTACAACATCTACACCTTCTGGCGGTGTGAATGTAAATAGATCCTCCGCTAGTTTCGGGTTCTCAATAACTTTGTTAAACACTAAGCGAGTTTGTTGATCAAAACTATCTTTCATAATCATTTGGCGCAGGCCTATTTTATCAAAGGCCAATATGATTGTTTGGAAACTAGACTCAACATCTTTTGGAATAAGTTCTACCCATAACATTCCGTCATCAGAAGGAATATCTGTAAGTAAGTACTTATCTTCTGGCTTGGTTTCACCTGACAGTAAGGTCGCGGGGGTATCCGCTAAAGCTTCTAATTGTGAGTTCACTGTAACCTGTTCTAAGTCAACATCATAAAACCAAATGCGCTGTCCATCTGCAACAATGTGCTGTGGATAAGGGTCTTGATAATCCCAACGAAACCGACCTGGACGATCTAATGAAAACGTGCCTTGTGCTTCTTCCATGACTTGTCCATTAGGATCAAATACGGTTTGAGTAAAATCTGCTTGAAAGGTTTTGACTGTTTCTACAAAGTGATTGAGTTTTTCTATTCCAGATTCTGCTGCCATTACAGAAAAAGACCCTATGAGTGCGATACCAGCAATAAAAGATCGTGTAATCAATTTAGTCATTCAATTTTCCGTTATTCTAATTAATGTTGCTAGTGTGACAACTGTTAGCTAACAATTACTGCATCAATCTCTTGGAGGTGGAGCTAATACTTCCCTACTACCATTACCCTGCATCGCTGAAACTACACCAGCAGCTTCCATTGCTTCGACAATTCTGGCGGCTCGGTTATAGCCTATCTTCAACCGTCTCTGCACACCTGAAACAGACGCACGGCGAGACTCAACAACAACCTGAACAGCTTGATCATAAAGCGGATCTTGTTCGCCATCACTGGCATCAGCTAACCCGCCACCTTCCACTTCTTCAATGGGTGGTTGTATTATTTCTTCTAAATAATTCGGCTGTGCATTTTCCTTTAAGAAATTAACAACCGCATGCACTTCATTATCATCTACAAATGCACCATGCACACGTTCAGGCAAGCCCGAGCCCGGTGGAAGATACAACATATCACCCTGCCCTAATAATTGTTCCGCACCCATTTGATCTAAGATAGTGCGTGAATCAATTCGTGACGATACTTGAAAGGCGATACGCGTAGGAATATTGGCTTTTATTAAGCCGGTAATGACATCAACAGAAGGACGTTGTGTCGCCAAAATCAAATGTATACCTGATGCGCGTGCTTTTTGAGCCAAACGTGCAATCAACTCTTCAACTTGTTTACCCACCACCATCATCATGTCAGCAAGCTCATCGATGACGACGACAATGAATGGCAACGGCGTTAAGGTTTCTGGTGGTTCACCATCAACTAAATCAACCGTTGGGTCGATAATAGGTTCCCCCCGATCAATCGCCTCTTGTACTTTTTTGTTATAGCCGGTGATATTGCGTACGCCCATCGCTGCCATAAGAGGATAACGACGTTCCATTTCAGCCACACACCACCGCAAGGCATTAGCCGCTTCTTTCATATCAGTAACAACTGGAGTCAAAAGATGCGGGATATCTTCATACACCGATAATTCGAGCATTTTAGGATCAATCATAATCAGTCGAACTTGCTCAGGCGTTGCTTTATAGAGCAAGCTAAGAATCATCGCATTAATACCGACAGATTTACCTGATCCCGTCGTACCTGCCACCAATAAATGTGGCATTTTTTCAAGATTTACTACCACTGGACGGCCGGCAATATCTTTACCTAAAGCCATCATCAGTGGTGACTTACTATTTTCGTATTCTTTGCAGCCTAAAATTTCACGTAGCCGCACAATATCACGGTGCTCATTAGGTATTTCCAATCCAACAACTGGCTTACCGGGAATGACTTCAACTACCCGCACGCTACTAACCGATAATGCCCGAGCTAGGTCTTTAGCCAAGCCAGAAATTCGGCTAACTTTAATTCCGGCAGCAGGTTGCAATTCAAATCGTGTGACTACAGGCCCGGGTTGAACCTCTACTACTTGTACTTCTACTCCAAAATCTTTGAGTTTAAGTTCAACTTGTCGTGATAAGGCTTGCAATACCTCTTCGCTATAGCCCCCCTTGCTGTCTTCCGCCATATCCAATAGTGCAAGTGCCGGCATACTGCCTTCCTCATCACCTTCAAATAAAGGAACTTGGCGCTCTTTTTCTTCTCGCTTACTAGGCTCTGCTACTTGAATAGTCGGCTCAACACGCACCATTGCACGTTTTTTTAGTTTCGCACTCTGTGTTTTGAAAGATTGTTCACGACTTTGTTTTACTTGTTTTGCGACTAGTCGGGATTTAAATTCACGCACATGCCGTGCAATAGTGGTCACAATAAACAGGGACATTGCACCTAATCGATCCGCCACCATCAACCACGACAAACCAGTGAATAAGGTAACTCCTGTTAATAACACTGCCAGTAGTAATAAAGTGGTACCAGATGTTCCGAAAGTCGATACAAAACCATTGCCGACCACCTCACCCAATACACCGCCGGCACCAAAAGGCAACAATTCAGCATAAGCAGCCAAACTTAAAGTGGACAAGCCACTCGCCGCAGAGACAGCCATCACCAACCCCACCACTTTTATTACCCAAAAATGGAGAGCACCTTCAGCGTCAGCCGTTTTACCCCAACTAAATAATAGCCAACCACTAAAGGCCAACATTAATGGTGATAAATAAGCTGGAAAGCCAAACCCATATAACAATGTATCTGCCAGCCAAGCTCCCACAATACCGCCACGATTAGCAATGACATCATTCATTCCTGTTGTGGACCAACCCGGATCTGTTGGTTGATATGTCCACAAAGACAATAATAAATAAGCCGCTAATGCCAGCGATAAAATTAATGCTGCTTCGCGCAAGCGGAAGCTTGCTGCGCCCGACATCGTCGGTCGGTCATCTTTTTTTCGTAATCGTGTTGCCTGAGCCAATGTAATATTTCCAGTTAAGCCAACAATTTAGCGGGTTATTTTAACACAGCTTTACAACTGTTCACTTTACCAAATGCACATCAGTGAGTAATCTCTAGTAAACCTATATATTTTTGGAGTTCAAAATATGGCTGATAGCAAACATTGTCGCTTACTTATACTTGGCTCAGGACCAGCAGGATACACTGCGGCGGTTTATGCTGCCCGTGCAGCACTTGAACCGGTATTACTTACGGGTATTGAACAAGGTGGGCAATTAACCACCACCACCGATGTTGATAACTGGCCAGGTGATGATCAAGGTGTAGAAGGTCCAGAATTAATGCAGCGCATGCAACGTCATGCTGAACGCTTTGGTACCGAAATTATATTTGATCATATTCATACTACCGAGCTCAATCAGCGCCCATTCCGCTTGATTGGTGATGCAGGCGAATACACCTGTGATGCCTTAATTATCGCAACGGGTGCTTCTGCCATGTATCTAGGTCTTGATTCGGAAGAAGCCTTTAAAGGTCGTGGCGTATCAGCATGCGCAACCTGTGACGGTTTCTTTTATAAAAACCAACCTGTCGCTGTTGTCGGTGGCGGTAATACTGCAGTTGAAGAAGCCTTATATTTATCAAACATTGCCTCTAAAGTCACTGTTATTCATCGTCGTGATTCATTTCGATCTGAAAAAATCCTCAGTGCACAGTTATTGAAAAAGGCTGAAGAAGGTAATGTCGATATCTTATGGAATCACGAATTAGATGAAGTGCTAGGCGATGATGCTGGTGTAACAGGCTTACGTGTAAAAAGTACACAAGATGGTAGTACACAAGAAGTACCTGTTCAGGGTGTATTTATTGCTATTGGCCACAAACCTAATACCGATATATTTGCTGGTCAATTGGACATGGAACACGGCTACATCACGCTCCAAAAAGGCACCCAAACCAGTATGCCAGGAGTATTTGCAGCAGGCGATGTATCTGACCCTATTTATCGCCAAGCAGTGACTTCCGCTGGTGCGGGCTGTATGGCGGCACTCGATGCTGAACGCTTTTTGGAAAGTGAAAAATAACTTAAAACGATATAACGGACAGGCATTCGTAGCCTGTCCCTTGTTTTATCTCTATGGCCGAACAAGCCCCGCCCATTTATAAAACACCCGGATTTATTGCCTTCCTAACCGTAGCATTTATTAATGCCATGGTTGATTTAGGCCATAAAATCACCATTCAAAATACCGTATTTAAAGTCTATGATGGTGCTGAACAAATAATGTTTACCACTATTGTCAATGGATTAATATTATTACCCTTCCTATTGGTATTTACCCCCTCCGGCTTTTTGGCAGATCGTTTTTCCAAGCCCAAAATCATGCAGTGGTCTGCGCTGGCCGCCATCGTCATCACTTTATTAATCACGCTAGGCTACTACCAAGGTTGGTTTATCTTCGCTTTCACAATGACCTTCGTTTTAGCGCTACAAAGTGCGATTTATTCACCTGCGAAATATGGCTATATTCGTGAAATATCCGGCACTGATCGTCTCGCTTCCGCTAATGGTTTAATGCAAGCAACAACTATTGTTGCCATTCTGTCAGGTATTTTTATATTCTCGGTTTTATTCGAATATCAGCTACAAGATAAAAACTACCACTCTGAGCAAGAGATTATTCGCTTGATTGCCCCCATTGGCTGGGTACTCGTTATATTGTCTATTTTTGAATATCTACTCGCCCGACGACTACCCAAGATTATTACCGTACAAAATGATCTCCACTTTAATTGGCAGCACTATCTCCATGGAAAACTCCTTCGGAAAAATCTAAAAATGCTATCCCAAAACTCAATTATTTGGCTCTCTATTTTAGGCCTATCATTATTTTGGGGAGTATCTCAAACGTTATTAGCAACATTTCCAGCATTTGCCAAAGAGGTACTCAATGAGACTAATACAATTATTATTCAAGGGCTGCTCGCCTGTTCCGGTATTGGCATTATTATCGGCTCATTAACTGCTGGGAAACTGAGTGACTACAAAGGCTCAAACAAGCTTATCACTGTGGGCACCATTGGCCTTATCTGTGTGCTATTCATTCTTCCTCAACTTGAATCTATCTTAGGTTTTGCATCTGCAATTCTTATGTTTGGCTTATTTGGTGGCTTAGTGATTGTCCCCCTCAACACATTGATCCAATATCATGCTCCTACTGAAAAACTCGGCATTATCCTCGCTGGCAATAATTGGATTCAGAACCTTATGATGATCAGTTTTCTTATCGTAACGTTGCTAGCTGCAACATTTTATATAGGGAGCTATATTATTCTACTTGCATTACCCATAATTACCTTTATAATAGCCCTAATTATTTTAAAAAACAGATAGATATCAGACAAACTTAATATAACTTATTAAATATCAGCGGATGATGATATATAAAGGTAACTAATGATGGCCAGAGCAAAGTCATTCCCTCCGGTTTATAACGAACCGACGCAAAAAGCTTCTGAAAACCTCAGACAGGCCCTCCCTTTAATCAATAAACATAAAACACCTGTTAACCCAGTCAATTATGCCGTTTGGTATGAATATGTTTCCGGTGAAAACCAACAGTTGAAAAAAGAAATTGATCTTCGTTTAAGTATGAACGAATCAATAACACCAGAATTAACACAATCCCTATACGAAAAACATGTGCTCTCAGGCATGCCCGAACGGCTTGAAAAAGCCAACAAAGGCGTTAAGCTAGTTGTCGATAACACCTTAAAAAACATCAGCAAAGCCGAATCAACCGCCTCTGAGTGTGCCGCTGATTTAACCAGCACTCAGAATGCTTTGAATGGCTGCTCCGATATCAATGTTTTAAAAAATATTGTCCAAGATTTGTTAACTAATTCTCAATCATTAACGAGTACCAGTACAGAACTTAAACAAGAGCTAAAACAATCTTCAGTCGAAATGGACAGACTTAAGTCCGAATTAGAAGTTATTAAAGAAGTCGCCCGCACCGATGGGCTGACCGGTTTACTCAACCGTGGAGCCCTTGATATGGAACTGCGGCACTTATGTATCCAACCTAATATTAATGCCGCATTAGTACTTTTTGACCTTGATAATTTTAAAAACTTAAATGATTCTTTCGGTCATATTGTCGGCGACAGAGTCTTACAATTTTTCTCATCACTATTAAAAAAACATTCTGGCGACACTCACCTAGCCGCACGCTATGGCGGCGAAGAAATGGCTATCATTTTATTCAATATTACTCAACAACAAGCAATTGAACTTGCTGATGATATTCGAAATGAACTTGCTAATAGCCACCTAAAGCAAAAAAATAATGATAAGTCTCTCGGCCAAATTACCGTTTCTGCTGGCATCAGTTTTTTCCAATTAGGTGATACACCTAACAGCCTGATTAGTCGGGCTGATAGCGCACTTTATCAATCAAAAAATAATGGTCGCAATCAAGTGAGTATCAACTGAGATTAAAGAAACTATTATTCGTCCACGCACAGTATTGTGCAAAATAGTAAAATACTGCTAGTATCAATCGATACTTAAATAGGGATTTTGAGCGAAACAATATGTCTTCTACATCATTTCCACCCGTTTATGACGAGCCAGCTCAACAAGCATCAGAAAACCTTCGTCAAACATTGCCTTTGCTGCAAAAACACCAAGTGGCTGCAAATCCAGTCAACTATGCTGTTTGGTATGAATATGTTTCCGGCACAAATCAACAATTAACGAATGACATTGATGATCGACTTAGTAAAAATCAGATTATCTCTACCGAAGACACCCAATACTTATATGAAAAATATGTTTTGATGGGCATGCCAGATCGTATTGAATCATCCAATAATGATTTGCAAAAGGTCGTTAATCATGCCCTCGGAAACCTCAATAAGGTTGAACAAGAAACATCCCAATGTCTTTCAGGATTAAGCGATACACAATCTGCTCTAGAGGAATGTGACAACATAAATGAAGTAAAAGTGTTAGTGGGTGATATTCTAGCCAGTAGCCAAGTATTAAAAAATTCTAGCGATCAATTTAAACAAGAACTCAAACAATCTTCACAAGATATCCAACAACTTAAAAAAGAACTCGAAACTGTTAAGGAAATGGCGCGCACGGATGGCCTTACCGGTTTATTAAACCGCGGTGCCTTCAATATGGAATTAGACGCATTATGCCAGCAAAAAAATTCTAATATCGCTTTACTGATGTTCGACCTCGACCATTTCAAAAATCTAAACGATACCTATGGTCATGTATTAGGCGATAAAGTACTGCAGTTTTTTTCTTCCTTACTCAAAAAAAATGCTGGAACCCAACATTTGGCTGCCCGCTATGGTGGCGAAGAAATGGCCATCATTATGATCGATGCCTCTGAACAAGAAGCAACCGCCTTAGCTAATACCGTCCGCCTGGCACTTGCAGAAAGCCGTCTTAAACGCAAAGGAAATGATGAATCTATCGGCCAAGTGACGGTATCTGTCGGCGTTAGTATGTTAAAGCAAGATGACTCGCCAACAAGTGTTATTGACCGAACTGATAAAGCCTTATACCAATCTAAAGAATCTGGTCGTAATCAAGTCACCATATTGCTCTAACAGTTCTCAATAAGACTATTTTACGCTTCGCTGGCTTGGAGGTTTGCAATACGCAGTGTTGCCGGTGGATGCGAGTCATAAATTGCTGAAACCAATGGATCTGGCGTCAGAGTACTCGCATTTTCCTGATACAGCGCCACTAATGCTTGGATTAAATGTTCACTGCTCGATACCGAAGCAGCATAAGCATCCGCTTCATATTCATATTTACGTGATAATGCTGTCATCATCGGATGTAAAAAGAAGCTAAATACCGGAATAACCAGCATAAACAAGACTAATGCCATCGGATTACTTTGCGCTGTCACACCCAAGCCCGTATAAAACCATAATTCAGCTGAAGCCCAACCTAATATCGCCAAACCAACTAAACTCAACAAAGCCATCACAACCATATTCTTAACCACATGTTTACGACGGAAATGACCTAATTCATGTGCTAACACAGCCTCAATCTGATCTTCATCTAAGGTATTCAATAAAGTATCAAAAAATACAATTCGTTTGTTATTACCTAATCCTGTGAAGTAGGCATTACCATGCCCAGAGCGACGAGAGCCATCCATCACATAGATACCTTGACTCTTAAAACCACAGCGAGATAATAAACCTTCAACTCGTGCTTTTAACTGCTCATCATCCAATGGTGTAAATTTATTAAATAATGGTGCAATAAAAGCGGGGTATGCCCACATCATAATCAGAGCAAATCCTATCCATGCCACCCATAAGTACAACCACCAATAGTCACCCGTACTGTTCATCAACCATAATGCACCCCAAATTAATGGCGCACCCAGTACTAACATCAACACTGTTTGTTTGACTAAATCTGATAAAAATAATGCCGGTGTATTGTTATTAAAACCAAATTTTTCTTCCATCACAAAGGTTTTGTACCACGATAAGGGCAAGTCTAAAATGGAACCAATAATAAAGAAACTCAGCATAAAGACGATGCCTGTTACCGTTGGAGATAAGCCTAAGCTTTGCCAAGCATCTGATAATAAAGCTAAGCCGCCCCCGAGAGTCCAAATTAACAATAATATCGCACCCAGAATACTTTCAAACCGATTTAATTTACCTTTTGCTACGGTATAATCTGCCGCTTTTTGATGTGCAGCTAATTCGACTTGCTCACTAAATGCTTCGGGTACGTTTTCACGGTGGCCATGCACATAGTGGCTTTGACGAAGCGATAACCACAATTCAATTGCTGTCATTAATCCTAACGCCGCCACAAAGATCCAAGTAAACTCATTCATATCTATACAAAACCAATTAAAAACGTAAAAGTGCTAAAGCAGAGTAACCTTTGATACAATCTCTGGCAATAAGTTCTCGACTCATTCACTAAACAATATAAAGACAAACACCATGGCCAAAAACAAAAAAAACCTAATTTGGATTGATCTGGAAATGACCGGCCTCGATACTAATACTGATGCCATTATCGAAATTGCGACTATTGTAACCGATGCTGATCTGAATGTTTTAGCTGAAGGCCCAATGTTGGCTATCTACCAGCCTGATTCAGCACTTGATGCAATGGATGATTGGAATACCCGCCAGCATGGTGGTTCAGGCTTAACTGAGCGTGTCCGTAATAGCACCCTAAATGAAGCAGATGCGGAACAACAAACTATTGAATTTTTAAAAGAATATGTGCCTGCTGGTGTATCTCCAATGTGCGGTAATAGCATTTGTCAGGATCGCCGCTTTATGGCGCGCATCATGCCTGAATTAGAAGCTTATTTTCATTATCGTAATTTAGATGTCAGCACACTCAAAGAATTGGCTCGTCGCTGGGCACCCAAAGTCGAAAAAAGCTTTAAGAAAAATTCATCGCACCTTGCCATGGATGATGTTAAAGACTCTATCCGCGAATTAAAGCACTATCGTGAACTGTTCATCAAACTACCTTAAATAATGGAATTAAATTATGTCTGAACAGGCTGATGAACAAATCACACTGCTCCGTGAAATTCGTGACAATCAAAAACTGCAAATAGAACGGCACGCTGAATCACTGGAAATTCAGAAAAAGCAATTTTCGCTTTATTTTGAACAATATGAAAAAACTGTAAAACTGCAAGACAGAGCCGAGGCCATTCAAGAAAAAAGTGGGGAGTTGGTTGACAAAAGCCGAAAACTACTCGCTTACTTAATGCCAGTTATTTTTCTTTTGCTTATCTACTTAGCTTGGATCCTTTTTAACTAAACTTAACTACCAATCACACCTCCATCATTTTTAGTAATCACCACCGTCGCCGATCTTGGCCGACCATTTTGCTGATGATCTGGCCAGTTACTTGCCGCATTAGGATTACTTGGTGACTTTTTAACACCTTGCTGTTTTAATATTTTCGGTACTTCACCTGGATGTTGAATATTAACCCACATTGTTTTCATATCCGGTGTCATTGCTAGTCCAGTAATTTCACAACCAATCGGACCCGTTAAAAACCGGCGTGTTTCACCTGTTGTTTGATTAATTGCCAGCATTTGATTATTACCAAACTTCTCAAACTTATCGGTGTTTAATTTACTATTACTGACATCTGTTTGTACCCAAAGCACACCACGATCATCAATCATCATGCCATCAGGGTTAGCATACTCATCACCAGCCAATGCAAATACTTCCCAGTTAAACCATGTGCTAGTCGCATCATCTTCAAGAACCTTAATAATATGACCAAAACTATTGGCAGTGCGAGGATTAGCCGCATCTTTATCAGGCTTTCCTTGTTGTCCTCGCTGCGAATTATTAGTCATTGAAATAAACACACCATGATGATTAGGATTAGTCGCCACCCATTCTGGTCGATCCATTGGTGTCGCGCCTACAGCATCGGCTGCTAACCGTGTATGCACCAATACATCCGCCTGATCTTCAAAGCCATTTTCTTTAGTTAATTCTCCTTGGCCATAGACCAATGGCAACCAAACACCCTGCCCTTTTTCATCAAAACGAGCAACATGCAGTACACCTTCATCGAGTAATTTTCCATGATGTGCACCTTGAGACACATCCCATGATTTGGCTGTGATGAATTTATAGACATATTCAAACGTCGCATCATCACCAGAATAAAATGCTATCCGGCCATCAACACCCTCGCTATAAGCTACATTTTCATGTGAAAACCGTCCCATTGCAGTACGTTTAACTGGCTTGCTTTTAGGATCAAGTGGATCGAATTCTACAATCCAGCCAAATCGATTGGGCTCATTAGGGTGGCGGCTGGCATTAAATCGCTCATCATGATGATGCCAACCATAATAGCTATGTTTAATACTATAACGTTGCCATGCTTTTTGCTGTTTTTCACTACTATTTTCAGTCGAACTCAAGTCAAAATAATCATTAAAGTTTTCTTCACAAGTAAGATACGTTCCCCACGGGGTTTTGCCATTAGAGCAATTATTAAATGTACCTAATATTTCCTGTCCCACTTGATCAGCTTTCGTTTTAATATATGAGCTTCCAGCAACAGGGCCTGATACTGACATCGGTGTTGTCGCAGTAATCCGTCGAGCATACGATGATGGTCGAACAACCTTCCAACCTGATTCATCTTTGCGTACTTCAATTACCGATACACCATGAGCATATTGTTCTTTTAACGTCTTTTCTACGGTGTATGTTTCAGGTGCATCAAACACCCCACCATCAGTATGCAACAGTTGAGCATCAATATATTCATGATTCATCACTAATAATCCATGATTAGCATTATCAGAGCCTTGCGGCAAAGGATAATATTGCACCGCATCATGATGCATACCTGCTTGTTGTAATTGTTCATTGGCCGTATTAGAACCATCCATTTTAAAGCTAGGGCCATCGGAAACAGGTTCCCCCCAACGGTAAAATATTTCTGAGGTATAGCCTTCGGGCACTACCACACTATCCAATAAATGTGCCGAAAGGACCGCTTTAAAACCTAATAATTTTGAGCTATATGTATCTTTACTGCTGATAGTTTTGGCTAATAAAGGAAAAGGCAATGCAGTTGCAAATAATGAGCCCAATCCATATTGCATCACTTTACGACGTTCTAAACGTTTTTCGATAAGTATCGTAATGTCTTTTACATAATTATTACCCATTCTTATGCTGTTCCAACGCCCAGTTAATATGCTCTTTTACCAATTCTGAAGATGACTCCAATCGAGTTGTTAATGCCGAAAGTATTTCTGGTGTAGTCGTCGCATTTCCTAAGGCTACTGCAATATTTCGCAACCAGCATTGATAACCAATTCGCCGAATAGGACTGCCTTCTAATCTGCTCAGAAACTCCTGCTCCGTCCATAAGAACAAATCGAGCAATTGTGGTGAATCCAAACCTTGTCTCGGAAGATAATCTGATTCTATCGTTGCTTGGGCAAACTTATTCCAAGGACATACCAACTGACAATCATCACATCCATAAATCCGATTGCCCATCATCGATCGAAATTCCACCGGAATGCTGCCGCGTAACTCAATTGTTAAATAAGAAATACACCGTCTGGCATCAACTTTATAAGGCGCGACAATTGCTTGCGTTGGACAAATATCAATACAAGCCTCACATGACCCACAATGATCAGATATTGACTCTGTGGTTGGCAACGGTAAATCAGTGTAGATTTCACCCAGAAAAAAATAGGACCCATGCTCTCGATTGAGTATATTGCTATGTTTTCCTAGCCAACCTAATCCCGATTTCTCTGCCAGTGCTTTTTCCATGACCGGTGCACTATCGCACAAAACTCGAAACCCCATATCGCCCACTTCCTGTTGTATCTTCTTGGAAAGTTTCAATAACCGTTGCCGCATTAATTTATGATAGTCTCGTCCTAAGGCATAACGAGAAATAAAACCCAGTTGATCATTTTCTAATACTGACCACGGTTCTTCTGCTACGTCAGGCCAATAATCCATCCGTACAGTGATCACCCGAATGGTTCCCGGCATTAACTCTTCAGGTCGACTCCGTTTAGTGCCATGGCGAACCATATAGTCCATTTCACCATGAAAGCCAGCTTGCACCCAATCTGCTAACAATTCCTCAGCATCTTGCAAATTAACATCACTTATTCCAAGTTGCTGAAAACCATAAGATTGTGACCACGTTCTCATTTTATCTAACAAATCATTTGCTACGAAAGCTGTATTTATTTCGTTCATGCAGGCTATTATAGGCGACACTTAACGTTTATACATTGGAATAAATTCATGCTTAATCTGCCACATGATCTCTATACTGCTGAACAAACACGTGCGCTCGATAAGATAATTACCGAACAATATAATATTTCAGCGGCTGAGCTTATGGGCCGTGCTGGTAGTGCTGCTCTAACCTGTATAAAAAATCATTGGCCGCAAGCAGAAAGGTTATTGATAATCTGCGGTACAGGCAATAATGGTGGCGACGGCTTTGAGCTTGCTCGCGCAGCAATTGATGCCAATTACCGTGTTGTAATATTTCAAGCAGGTGACGATGCCAACCTCACCACCGAAACAACCACTGCCCGTGATGCTGTTTTGGCGACTGGCACCAAAGTTCAACGATTTGAAGGCAAATTACCCTCTACCGATGTCATTGTTGATGCCATGATGGGATCAGGTCTAAACCGTGATGTCGTGGGTGAATATAAAGACGTTATTGATGCTATAAATATTGCTCATCGCACCCCGGTACTGTCATTAGACATTCCTTCTGGTCTCCATGCCGATAATGGCAGTGCAATGGGTTGCGCCGTAAAGGCAACCATTTGCTTAAGCTTCATGGGGCTAAATAAAGGTCTTTTCCTAGGTGACGGCCCAAATTACTGTGGCTCCGTCTGCTTTGATTCTTTAAATATTCCTTCAGCCATCTATAAAGAATTTACCCCTGTCGCGCGCCGTGTCAGTCTAGAAAATGATGCTGAACGTTTAGCACCACGTGAACGCACTGGTCATAAAGGTTTATATGGTCATTTACTTATTATTGGTGGTGACTATGGTATGTCTGGAGCAGCCCGTGTTGCTGCAGAAGCTGGTGCTCGCGTAGGAGCGGGCTTAACGAGTATTGCAACACGATCCGAACATGGTCCTCTACTCAATCTCGTTCGCCCTGAATTGATGTGTTACGGCGTTGAAACACCTGATGATCTTTCCCCATTAATTCAACGAGCCAATGCATTAACTATTGGCCCAGGTTTAGGGCAATGTGAATGGGGGGAAATGTTATTTGAACAAGCAATCGCTAGTAATCTTCCGATGGTTGTCGATGCAGATGCACTCAATATGTTGAGTCAAAACCCTCAACATCACGATAATTGGATTCTAACCCCGCATCCCGGCGAAGCTGCACGCTTATTAAACTGCTCATCAGCCGACATCCAAGCTGACCGCTTTGAAGCAGCAAACGAATTGCACAAATTATATGGGGGGGTGGCCGTATTAAAAGGCTCAGGTACACTTATCTACAATGGCGATTCCCCAACCAGATTATCAACATGGGGCAACCCGGGTATGGGTAGTGGCGGTATGGGTGATGTGCTTGCCGGCGTTATCGGCGGTTTACTTGCCCAAAGCTTCCCATTAATGGATGCGGCTTGTGTCGGTGTCACATTACATGGCATGGCTGGGGATAAAGCAGCGGAACAAGATGGCGAACGCGGTATGTTAGCAATGGATCTGGTACCGCATCTAAGGCATTTATCTAACCTTATCTATTAATAAACTATTTTAAATCGTGCATGGAAATATATCTTGCAGATGAATTAGCGACATTAGATCTGGGAAAACAGCTCGCCCAACTATGTCCTGACCAACAATTCACCATACATCTTGAAGGTGATCTTGGCGCGGGAAAAACTACATTATCGCGTGCACTTATTCAACAACTAGGACATACCGGTAAGGTGAAAAGTCCAACTTATACACTTGTTGAACGTTACGATTTAACGGATAAACTTGTCTTCCATTTTGATTTATATCGCCTTAGCGATCCAGAAGAACTTGATTTTCTTGGCCTAGATGACTATCTCGGACAAAATGCGCTTTGCTTAATAGAATGGGCCAAACAAGGTGGCAGCTATTTGCCTGATCCCGATCTCACGCTGACATTATGTTACCAAGATCAAGGAAGACGAGCGACATTTTCCGCACACTCTACCGCCGGCCAAATGCTCTATAATAATCTTGATAAATAATTTAACAATAATTGCTATCTTATTATTGTTAAAAGAAAACTTGATTTTTTTTGCTTAGACTTACACAATACATCCTAAGTGACATTAGGGTTTAAACCATGCACAGATTTTTGTTAAGTCTGTTATTACTTACACTATCAGCGAATGCTTGGGCAACAACTATTGCTGGGGTGCGTTTGTCTCACTCAAATACAGATACTCGCCTAGTATTTGATCTCAGTGATAAGGTTGATTACAGCCTATTTACCTTGAAAAATCCAGATCGCTTAGTTATTGATTTCAAGCAAACGAAGCAACCTAGAACATTGGCACTTCCAGATTTAAAAAACACCCCTATTCGTAATCTTCGATATGCAACTTGGGATAAAAAGGTCCTACGTGTCGTACTTGATCTTGATAAACCTTTACAATATGAAGTCCAAACACTCGCACCCAGTAATGGGCGCTTTCACCGTCTTGTTGTTGATTTACACGACAAGTCAATTAAACTCGCTAAGATCAAACCTGCCGTTAAACCTGCTCCAGTAACGCCAATACCAGAAAAACCTAAAGCTACTCCTGTCATCAAAGTAGATAAGACACCACCTGCTGCTACGATCAAAAAAGTAGTCGCACCGGCTATTAAACGTGACCTTGTTATTGCCATAGACCCTGGTCATGGTGGACAAGATTCAGGTGCCTTGGGAAGCCGCGGTACTAAAGAAAAAGATATTGTGCTTTCTATTGCCCGTCGGCTTGCAAAATTAATCAACGATGAACCTGGCATGCGTGCCTATTTAACCCGAGATAAAGATATTTTTATCTCCTTACGCCAACGAATTAAACGTGCACGTGAACACAATTCCGATATGTTTATCTCCATTCACGCTGATGCATTCCATAATCGAAAAGCACGGGGCGCCTCTGTTTTTGTCTTATCTGAACGAGGAGCCAGTAGTGAAGCAGCACAGCGGCTTGCAGATAAAGAAAATGCCGCCGACCTGGCTGGTGGCATTAGTTTAAAAGACAAAGATGATCTGCTCGCTTCAGTATTGCTCGACCTATCTCAAACAGCCAGCCTTGAAGCTAGTTTAGAAGTCGCCAACACGGTATTGTCAGGATTAAAACGCGTTGGACATGTTCATAAAAAATATGTTGAATCTGCTGCTTTTGCAGTATTAAAATCACCCGACATCCCATCCGTATTAGTTGAAACAGCCTTCATTTCCAATCCTGATGAAGAAAGTAAGTTAAAAACAAATAATCATCAAATTAAGTTGGCTCGCGCCATGCTGTCAGGTATTCGTAATTATTTTCAACGAAATCCACTCCCCGGCACCACAGTTCCGCAGCAACATATTGTCAGCAATGGCGATACGCTTAGCACTATCGCTCAACGCTATCAGATCAGCCTAAGCAATCTTAAGTCTAGCAATGATCTCACCAGCAACACTCTAAGAATTGGAGACATTCTTAGAATTCCTTAAAGACACTCCCTTGTCATCACTTACTGTTAAAATGATCAGATGTCAGCAAGCACTCGCATCCAATCATTACCTTTACACCTAGCCAATCAAATAGCCGCCGGTGAAGTAATCGAACGGCCTGCATCGGTTGTAAAAGAACTGGTCGAGAATAGCCTAGATGCCGGCGCTAAAAAAATCATTATTAACATTGAAGGTGCTGGCAGCCAACTTATTCGTGTGCGTGATAATGGTACAGGGATCCACTCCGATGATTTATCACTTGCACTCAGCCGTCACGCCACCAGTAAACTACACTCAAGCGAACAGCTTTTCCATATTTCCAGCCTCGGTTTTCGGGGTGAAGCATTACCTAGTATTGCTTCCATTTCAGATCTCACACTAAGCTCTCGACAAGCTGACAGTGATATTGGTTGGCAAATTTCTATTACCGATACAGCCGCAGCACCCACATCTCATCCAATCGGTACCACAGTAGAAGTTCGAGAACTATTTTTCAATGTCCCTGCTCGCCGCCGTTTTCTCCGTGGTGATAAAACAGAACAGCATCACATTAGCACCACGCTCCATCGTTTGGCTTTAAGTCAATTTGAAACAGAATTCCAATGGCAACTATCCGCAACAAATAATATAACGTTATCTGCCGCGACTAATGCTGAACAACAACTACTACGTATCGCCAAAATTTGCGGCAAAGCCTTTATCAAAAATTGTGTCTATATTGAACAACAATATGACGAGATAGAACTTCGCGGTTGGTTAGGTACTGCAGAGGCACACCGCCCACAGACCGATGTGAATTATTTTTTTATTAACGGCCGTGTTATCCGTGATCGGGTGATCAATCATGCTATTCGGCAAGCATATTCTGATCTTATTCCTGCAGGCCGCTACCCAGCCTTCGTATTGTATCTGACACTGCCACTTGATCGACTTGATATTAATGTCCATCCAACTAAACATGAAGTTCGTTTTCGTGATGCCAGACTTATCCATGGTCTGATCACTCGTGCTTTACAAGACGCTCTTGAGTCTACTCAATCATCGCCAAATAACGTACATTTTGATCAATCTACAATACAATCTTTGCCACCACAAATTGCTGAACAAGCCCTCAATTATCATCAGCAAACTGAATCAATCCATACCACCGATAGTCTCAACAATATCACTACTAGCTCTACCGTCTTACACCAACGTTATATTATTGTTCAATCTAAAAATGGACCACTACTAATTGATTTACAGCAAGCTGATCGTTCGTTTCGGCAACAACAATTACAGCATGCCATCAAAACAAATGCGCTTAGTTCTAGACCAATTTTAGTACCCATTAAAGTCACGTTAGATCCCATTCCCCATCAAATGATGATTGATCATCAACTGGCGTTAGCATCATTTGGAATTAGTTTTCAAGATGCCAATAATCATCTATTAATCAAATCTATTCCCAGCTTATTAGCACAGGTTGATATTACTCAATTGATCGTTAGCATCGCTTCACATCTAAGTGATAATGCAAAAGAGGATTGGCAGATTGCCCAGTTATTCGATCATCAATTACCCTTAATTGCCATCCATAATTTGCAGCAAGCTGAAACCATTATTCAACAATTATCTACCACAAATATAACCGAGAAATGGTGCCAACAACTTGATCAAAAAACACTTAGTAGCTTATTCTAAACAAAGGACATACTGCTCAGAGAGAGATTATGGAAAAATTAGCACAACCTACACCCTTGCTCATCCCTGCTTTTTTGGCAGTATCTGTATTGGCATTATTTGGTCTACTATTGTTCTCTGACTTTGAGCTATTGCGGACAGAGCATACCCTTCCCCCAATTGAAATTGTTGAACAACAACCAGAAATAACCATCATCGAGCAGGATGATAAACCACCTAGCCAACAACAAGTCATCGAAAAAGAAGCGGTAGTTTTTATCGAACAACTCGCAGAAAAACAACAACACTCTATTATTATCAATGAACAGCAAGACCAATTTGTTCGTCATGATAGTGTGATTAGCCTGCCCAACTTAGAACATCGAATAACCTCAATTGAAGAATTGCTAAACGATCCTAAATTAACAGCCGACACACCGATCACATTAACCTATACCACCCACGTCGAACGTCCAACCACCTTGGCAGAACTAAGTGACAAATACCAAGACCATACCTTAGTCATCACAGTTATTGACCAATATGGGCAAAAACAAACTAAGCCATTATTTGAATTTCTCAATCAAGAAAATGTTGATCTGACGGCAAAAATACACCACCTCACCGAACAAAAACATAGCCTACAAACAAACCTAAGTAAGCTTGCCACCATTGAGAATATTGACCCTCAACAAACGGTCATTGCAACGATCAATCATGGTATTCAAGAATTATCAGTTAAAGAAATTATTCAATCAGGAGAGTTACCTAACAATGCATTGTTTTATCTACATCGGGTCACCAATCAGGATCAACAGGGTTTATGGGGAATTATCCAATCTGGATTAATTGATAAATTTAGAGAAGGAGTGCATATCGAAGGTATCGCGACCAACAAAGATTCCGTACAAGTGATCATCCCGGCAGACGCCGATGAGAAACTGTCATCAGGATTGAGTTCTTTTTTAGGTAAAATTCTAAATAAGAAGGTTAATTCAAGTTACGTTTATAACTTCAGTACTCACACAATGAATCATGATCCAAACCAAATTCATCCCGGTCAACAGCTTATTATGATTCACTTCACCCCTCAAGAACTGAGTCAGATTTATCAGTTCTTTTCCAGTAAACGTAATCAAGGTGTTGAAACTTTTTCAATCAATAACTGATTATGCTGGACTTACTATTTCTCGCTTTCGTTGGCATTATTATCGCTGCTGCATTTATTGTTGCCAATAAAGATTAACGCTAGCGCCTAAGCTTTTATAAATCGACCAAATCGCAACATAATACTCGGTAGCACCAGTAAGTTAAGTATCGTTGAAGAAATCAATCCACCAATAATAATACTCGCCATTGGCCCCATGATCTCGCGTCCAGGACTATCTGAGTTGAGTGCAATCGGCAACATTGCTAATGCTGTCACCAATGCCGTAATCAATATAGAGGGCAAACGTTCTTGGGCACCTCGAATCGCTGTTTCCGTATTCCACGGCAAGCCTTCTTCCACCACCAAATAATGGAAATGTGAGACCAACATAATTGAGTTTCGAAGTGTAATGCCAAACAAAGTTACAAAGCCAACTAACGATCCAATCGACAACACACCATTGGTAAACAATACTGCAATCACGCCGCCAACAAGTGAGAAGGGTAAATTAATCAATACCAGCGACATATTCCGTAAACTCTGCAAAGCAATATAAAGCAGTAACAACACAGCTACACCTGCTAAGCTTGAATGAACAATCAAATCCTCTCGTGATTGCGCTTGCGCTACTGCAGCACCTGTAAATTCGGGATAAATATCTGCTGAAAAATCAACCTCATCATGTACCCGTTGTTTTAATTCAGCAAAAAATGAGGTCAAATCACGTCCTGCTACATTGCACGTTACCGTTTGCAAACGTTGCGCACCAGCATGCAAAATCATATAACGCCCAGACACCTGCTGCACATTAGCAATATCTTGCAGACGCAACATTGTTCCTGAAGGTGTTTTAATCGGTAAATTCCGTACATCCTCAGGCTTTCGCCGTTGCTCTACCGGCAATACCACTACCACATCAAATACCTGATTTCCCTCCTGTACTTGTCCAACGACAGCACCTTCAAAACCTGTCTGAACAGTACGCATTACATCAGCAGGTTTTAAACCCCAATACGCCAATTTATCTAACAATAGTCGAACTTCTAACTGTGGCTCGCCCGGTGGCGCTCGCAATTGCACATCTGTTGCACCATCAATATTTCGCATCACTGCTGCAATTTGTTGCGCTTTTTGGTCAAGTGCCGCTAGATTTTTGCCATAGACATTCACCACCACTGGCGATGTATAGCCTGAAATTGTTTCGTCAATTCGTTCCGTTAAAAAGGTATTAACTTCCGAATTTATGCCTGGGAAAGCGAGTAACACTTGTCGAATCTCATCCAAGATAGCTTGTTGTTCTGGCCCTTCCATTGGCTCCAAATCAATCTCATATTCACTATAATGAGTACCAAATGTATCAGCTCCACGTTCTGCTCGGCCAGCCCATTGCGAAGTAGAGCGAACTCCGGGTATTTCAGCTACCCTTTTTTCAATCTGACCACCAATACGCAATGACTCCTCAATTGAAGTACCCGGTACACTAGCAGTATGAATAATGTAATGACCTTCTCGCAGTTCGGGTAAAAAACTTCCTCCTAATAGCGGCAAAATGGCTAATCCAGCTAAACAAAAAACTACAACACTACTAAAAACAACTTTGGGGAAACGACTGACTAATCCTAATATCCAACCATAAATTGGATTCAGAAATCGTACTAGTGGTGGTTCTTTATCACTCAATGTGCCCCAGCGGGTTAACAAAATATGACACAAGGCAGGAGTGACCGTTAGCGCAACCGCCAACGAGGCGAAAATAGCTAAAATATAGGCTATACCTAATGGCTCAAACATCCGCCCAGCAACGCCACTAAGGGTTAGCAATGGAATAAATACCAACATCACAATAAAGCTGGCGTAAACGACCGAACTTCGCACTTCCATTGATGCATCAAATACCACTTCCATTGTCGATTTAGGTTCAGCTAAATTGGAATTCTCTCGCAAGCGTCTAA
Source organism: Methylophagaceae bacterium (assembly GCA_048595405.1). Lineage (GTDB taxonomy): Bacteria > Pseudomonadota > Gammaproteobacteria > Nitrosococcales > Methylophagaceae. The sequence goes on along the minus strand of JBJPGB010000083.1, from coordinate 2,605 downwards.
AAATATTTTCCGTATCAATGATCGCATCATCAATCACCTCACCCAATGCAATCGCTAAACCACCCAGCACCATGATATTAATATTAACGCCCATTTCTAACAATACAATCAAGGCTGCAAATAGCGATAATGGGATCGCAGTCATGGATATCAATGCTGTACGAATATTAAATAAAAATAGGACCAATACCAGCATTACCAAACCACCACCCACCATCAGGTGTTCGCGGATATTACTGATCGATGATTCGATATAATTCGCTGGCCGGAAAAGGTTGTCGTGTAGCGTCACACCATCAGCTTCAAAGCCATCTTTAAATTCAGATAGTGCCGCTTCAACACCATGCGTAACAGCTAAGGTATTGGCCTTATATTGACCAATGACCATCAATACCACTCCTGGCTTACCAGCAATAGCAGCACCACCAATAGCCGGGGCCGGGGCCGCAATAATAGTCGCCACATCGCCCAATAACAGGATGCCGTTATCTGTTTTACGTAGCACCACTTTTGCCAACTCACCCGCCGTCATTGGCTGACCACTTAATCGCAACATCATTCGTTGATTACTATTTTCGATAAAGCCACTCGCCAAAATTCCTGTCGCCTGCTTTGCCGCTTCTGCTACTTCTTCAATCGAAATGCCGTAACGTATTAATTTATCACTCTCAATTTGGATTTGTAGTTGTTTTTCATCTCCACCAAATACATTAATATCTGCCACGCCTTCTACACTTAACAATCGTGGTGATAGTGTCCAGTCCACTAATGCCCGTAACGCCATCAGATCATGTTCATCCGAACTCAAACCGATAGTCATTATAGTGCCCGAAGAAGACTCAAGTGGCACCATTAATGGAGGCCCTATATTTTCAGGTAAAGCATCCATAAGGCCCAATAAGCGCTCAGAAACCAGCTGCCGGTCTAAGTAGATATCTGTACTGTCATAAAACGTTAAAATCACCACTGACAAGCTTGGAATCGACTGTGAACGAATTGATTCGGTGCCCACCAAACCGCCCAATGCATTTTCCAATGGCTGCGTTACTAATACTTCAACTTGCTCTGCCGTTAAACCCTGCGCTTCGGTCTGAATAATGACTTGTTTAGGAGCAAATTCAGGAAATATATCTAAGCTTGCATTGGATAGAGTATAAATTCCATAAGCTAATAACAAAATCGCTAGGGCAACCACCACCCCACGAAATCGAACCGAAAAAGCAACAACCTTAGCTAACATTAGTCATCATCTTCATCAAGGATCTGCCATCTAAACTCTTCTGATAACAACATTTGAGCACCAGTTATCACTAAGATTTCACCTACTTTCAGCTCTTGCTCTATTAGTAAGCCTCCGGCAATGGGTAATCCAACTTGCACTGAGCGTCGCTGATAAAGATCTTCTTCTACCTGCACATATACCCAAGGTTGGCCAACAGACCACACTATCGCCTCATCAGGTATAAATATTCCCTTCAATACCTCATTACCTTTCGGTACCCAAGCAGCGATTTGCATACCCGTTCTCAGCTTGCCACTGGCCGTTTTAAAGAAATAAGTTTCTCCTTGAACACCCTGCTCTGTGACTAATGCTGGCGCAACAAAATAGGCCTTACGAGCCTCTTCTCGTAAGCCATTACGAGAAATTCGGATAAAACTCACATCAGAATCCAATGACAAACCGACGGGCAACGTTACCAATAACAAAAACTCTTCATGTATTAACAATTTTTCCCATTGTTTAGAATCATTGCTAAGAATCCAACTAGCAATCTCTTTTCCCCATGTTTGCAGTGTCTCATCACCAACGGCTTGTAAATCGACATTCAAGCCCTGCAATTCCGCTTTCGACTCTCGCCATGCCGCCTCCGCATAATTCACATTTTTGGTTGCCACACTGCCTGCACCCCTCGAAAGTGACTTTAATCTAGTCAGCTCTTTAGCATTTGCTTGTTCAGATACTTTCGCTATATTTAGTGCCGCTAAAGCATGCTTATGACGTGCCCGTAATACCAGCATAGGTCGAACATCAACGACTTTCACTAACGCTTTTGCTTCAGGGGAAAAATCCGTTTCAACCAATCTTAGTGTTTCCACTCCAGCATAATCACCGATGTCATCATTGACTCGAACCATTAATTTACCAATCTCAAGATCGTCGTCGTGATCCTCATCATCGTCGTCATCAGCTTGGGCATCTTCTACTGCCTCGCTATAATCATCGACCCACCGATCGATGATTTCAACTATTGATGTTTTTGATGCTGCGGGCACAACAATCATAATTGTCGCGATTATAATAAGGGCAGCAACCCAAAAATTAAATCTACTACGTAACTTCATTACATATCCATTAAATGCAAATTCAAACAAGCTCGACATTACATCATGTCAACGCAGCTTGAACAAGGTAAAGCACAAATAAAATCGCCTTTTAACTTGACACCAACTGCTCCAACAGGTTTAATACGCGACCTTGATGGCTCGATAGCTCAGTCGGTAGAGCAAGGGATTGAAAATCCCTGTGTCCCTGGTTCGATTCCAGGTCGAGCCACCACAAAATTCAAAAGCCCTAGCATTTTTAAGTGTTGGGGCTTTTTTATTG
>JBJPGB010000082.1:0-14868 GCA_048595405.1 Methylophagaceae bacterium | reverse complement strand
CCACTAATCTCACCCGCATCACTAATATCAATCCGTTCACTGGCAGGTATTTTTGGCAGACCCGGCATCGTCATAATATCGCCACACAATACCACCATAAACTCTGCTCCACGCGATAAACGTACATCGCGTATTGCCAAGGTATGACCTTCAGGCGCACCACGCAAACTTACATCACTACTAAAGGAATACGGCGTTTTTGCCATACACACTGGGATATGACCATGAGTTTCACTATAAGAGGCAATCTTATTGAGCACTTTCTTATCTGCCACCACTTCGCTAGCACCATACGTTTTGGTTGCTACCGCCGTAATCTTGTCCCATAACGGTTGATCATCAGAATATAAGAACTGACATTCAGATGTTGGTTGATCTAACATCGCTACTACTTCATGAGCTAAATCTTCAGCACCAGCACCACCCTCTGCCCAATGTTTGGCAACAATCGCTGTCGCACCATAAGACTCAACCGTTGATTTCACTAATTCAATTTCAGCATCAGTGTCTTGCACAAAATGATTAATCGCCACAATACACGGCAAATTAAACTGATCTTGCATATTACTAAGATGACGTTTCAAATTCGCCATACCTCGCTCTAAGCCTTGTAAATCTTCATTGGCTAAGTCTTTAAATTCCACTCCACCGTGATATTTCAATGCTTTCACTGTGGCGACAATCACTGCCATATCTGGTTTGATACCTGCTTTACGGCATTTAATATCAATAAACTTCTCAGCACCTAAGTCAGCACCAAAACCTGCTTCTGTGATCACATAATCAGTCATTTTAAGCGCCATCTTAGTAGCAATAACCGAATTACAGCCGTGGGCAATATTGGCAAATGGGCCACCATGCACAAAGGCGGGATTGTTTTCTAATGTTTGTACTAAGTTGGGTTTTAATGCTTCTTTGAGTAAGGTTGCCATTGCACCGTGGGCTTTTAAATCTTTGGCTAATCGTGCCGTGCCATCCCGTGAATAACCAATTAGGATATTACCCAAACGTTCCTTCAACTCTTTAATTGAATTTGATAAACAAAAGATTGCCATCACTTCTGATGCCACCACAATATCGAAACCATCTTGGCGAGGGAAACCATTCGGAGTACCACCCAAACCAACAGTGATGTCACGCAGGGCGCGATCATTCATATCCATCACTCGTCCCCAAGTGATTTTACGAACATCTAAATCCAAAGCATTGCCATGGTGAATATGATTATCAATCATCGCAGCTAATAAGTTATGAGCCGCGCCAATAGCATGTAGATCACCAGTGAAGTGTAGGTTAATATCTTCCATTGGTACAACTTGAGCATAACCACCACCAGCCGCACCACCTTTCATACCAAAACAAGGTCCCATCGAAGGTTCACGCACACAAACCATAGAGTCTTTACCGATACGATTTAGAGCATCGCTTAAACCAATAGTAGTGGTGGTTTTACCTTCGCCAGCGGGCGTTGGGCTAACGGCTGTGACTAGAATTAATTTACCATCGGGGTTATCCGCCAGATCCGCCATCACATCCAATGATACTTTGGCTTTATATCGTCCATAGGGATCGAGCTGTTGAGGATCTAAGCCAAGACGTCGTTCGGCAAGCGGAATGATCTGTTCCATCATTGCTTGTTGTGCGATTTCAATATCTGACATTATTTTTTCCGACTGGATAAATACATTGATTATACCCGAGTCTAGCCGCCAACTTCGATTAAACAACAAAAGGAATTCATCAAAATAAAAATGCGTTTATTAACAAGATATCGAGTACCCGTTAAAATCAATACAAGCAAGTAGGATAGCCATTCAAGCTCACTTATCACCAATATATTGTAAGGTGATAAGTGATGCTTTATAGCGGAGTGGACAAGGGAATATAACTAGAATTTAGCGCCTAGAATGATCCACCATTTTCTAGTGTCTGTTGCAAAATCATCGGCATTATAATCAGCATAAATAAAGGTTGCTGAATAATGATCTTTGAATTTTTTTGAAATTTTCACATCAATCTCATCACCATAATCCGCATTACCTTCATTGGCATCAAAGTCATGATATCTGAAATCAATTTTCACACCGTTTAATACATTGTCTGATTCTATTTTATAAGACGCTTTAAGATGTGTATCTTCAATACCTGTTGCAGGTACTGAAACAAACTTATCTGCCCAGCCGTGGAAGCCATGACCGGTCCCAAGTGGTGCTGTAAAACGACCTTTTGTACCATCGGCTTCTAACTCTTCGTAGCCTAATTTCACACTCCAGTTACTACCACCCAGTCCCAATTCACCCAATATATAATCAGCATCAAAATTAGCAGGATTATCAGCATGATCTGATTGTGTTGCATAGTCAGCAGTATATAAAACGTTCAAACCCTCACGAATCGGCGCTTTACCCTGAAAACGTAATCCGTATGTCCGTGATGAATTACCTTGAAAGGCTACTTTGTCAAAATCTAAGACATAACTATATGCTGTAAATGCACCATATTCCCAGCCACTATACTTGGCATTAAACAAGTGAAGATCAGTATTAATATCACCTAAAGCATGGTCACCACCAACAGATCGATTAAGGTGATAGGTATAAACATACTTAATTACTGTATCAGGCAGTGATTTATTAACCACTGAAACAGCATCATAGGTTTGGTGAAGTTGACGCCAGTTATTAGTATTTACAAAACGAATATTATCAAAATTGAAATGTTGTCGACCGACTGAAATATCAGTGTTTGGCAAACCACTATAAGTCACAAACGCTTGATTAACTTCAGTATTTGAGGGATCAGCTACCGTCGGGTGCGTTATCTTACCATTCTGAGTATCGTTAAAATCATCATCCCCTATAAGCGAAACATCTTGAAATTCCAATGTTGCTGAAAAGTCATTCAAACTTCCCGTCTTATAGTTTAGTGTTGAGCGGAGTGTCGAAGCAGTCGCATTTTCTGGAAGACCATCTTGATCAACATTTTCTAAACGATACCGAAAAGCAAGGCTAACCTTAGCATCATCAACAAAGAACGCTTTAAGCGTATCATTATTCTCTGCATAAGATGGTAGGGAGGATGAACAAGCAATTGCTGTCAATAGTAAGGTTTTCTTAATCATTTGAGCCTCTTTAAAATATATAATATAGGGTGTTTTTTTAGTGTCGATTCTGAAGAATAGTAAATTATCTTTGGGATGAATTCAGTTTTATCCATCATCATCTAGTGTGGTTTAAATAATAATGATTAAGCAAAGCTAATTCCGCTATTGAATATAACGGCTAGACTCACTAAACATTGAGTGAAAAGTTGCTATTATTCACCCCATCGAGGGGCTAACTGATGTTCAATACCTGCTTGATCCAGTATTCGCGCAACCACAAAATCAACAATATCAGCTATCTGCTGAGGCTTAAAATAAAAGCCCGGATTAGGAGGTAAAATACAGACGCCAATACGTGATAATTTTAACATATTCTCCAAATGAATAGCGGAAAATGGGGTTTCTCTCGGTATCAATATAAGCTTTCGACTTTCTTTAATCATCACATCAGCTGCACGGTTGATTAAATTATCACTGCTACCACAGGCAATCGAAGATAGCGTACCCATGGTACAAGGACACACAATCATAGTCGCTACTCGATGTGAACCGCTAGCTAATGGTGAACTCCATTGTTGTTCACCATAGACTTTTAATAAATCCGGTTCACATTGAAACTCAGCTACCAACATTTTATGCACATCGCTGGCTCTGGCTGGCAATGTCCAATCTAGCTCATCAGAAAATACTATTCTTGCTGCGGCTGAAATCATTAAGTGCACGGTGAACTTTTGTGCTAGCAATACTTGCAATAATCGTTGGCTATAGGCTGCGCCTGAAGCGCCAGTAAAAGCCAATGCAATCTGTTTAGTATCCGTCATCGTTCTGCCAATGCTGTTAATAGCCGTTGATGTATACCGCCAAAACCACCATTACTCATTATCAATATTTCATCACCTGTTTTAGCGTCACTAGCAACACGATCAACAATGGCATCAATGCTATCTTCAATAATCGCCTTATCGCCTAGTTGCTGTTGAATATCTGATAATGACCAATCTAATGCTTGGTCTTCGAATAAAATGACTTGATCTGCTGCTTGCAAGGAATCAGCCAATGTTTGCTGATGAACGCCCATTCTCATGGTATTTGATCGAGGCTCTAAAATAGCAATTAATTTACGATCACCAATGTTGGCACGCAAACCATTAATCGTTGTTTCGATAGCGGTTGGATGATGAGCAAAGTCATCATAGACCTTCACCCCTTGTTCTTCGCCTCGTAATTCCATCCGCCGTTTAATACCTTTAAATCGACTTAGAGCATCACAACTATGTTTAAAACTAACGCCAACATGTCTGGCTGCAGCAATGGCCGCTAGTGCATTACTAACATTGTGCATCCCTAACATTGACCAGTTAATAGTACTCACTTTTTCACTATCAAAAGCCAGATCAAACTGGCTGCCATCATCAGCTATATTTTGAGCACGTAATTGCCCTTCATTAAGACCAATTGTTTGCTGCGGTGTCCAACACCCCATTCTGATCACATCATCAATCGCTTCAACATGGGAGGGCGTAATGATCAAGCCCTCTGAAGGAATAGTACGAATAAGGTGATGAAATTGTTTCTGAATGGCAGCTAAATCATCAAAAATATCGGCATGATCAAACTCTAAATTATTAACCACTAAGGTTCGAGCATGATAATGAATAAACTTGGAACGCTTATCAAAAAAAGCCGTGTCATATTCATCGGCTTCAATCACAAAAAATGGCGTATCGCCTAATCGTGCTGTCTCTCCAAAATTATCCGGCACACCACCAATCAGAAATCCGGGAGACAGACCAGCATCGTCCAAAATCCACGCCAATAAACTACTGGTAGTTGTTTTACCATGCGTTCCTGATACCGCCAACACCCAACGATCTTTCAACACATAATCTGCCAGCCATTGTGGGCCGGAGATATGAGGCAATCCCTTATTAAGCACATATTCAACCGCTGGATTGCCCCGTGCCATCGCATTGCCCATCACCACTAAATCAGGGGCCGGCTCTAAATGTTCGGGTAAATAGCCTTCTTGTAATTCAATACCCGCTGCAATTAATTGATCACTCATCGGCGGATATACATTGGCATCACTACCCGACACCGTCATACCTAATGAGCGCGCCAACAATGCAACCCCGCCCATAAACGTGCCACAGATACCGAGAATATGAATATGCATTTAAGCCACTCCAGAAATAGCCAAACCAACGGCAATCAATGACAAAATGGTATAGGTAAGCGTTAACACCGCCGCCAGACTTGGTTTAATTTCTAATGCTGTTCGAAAAATATGTGCTGTCACCATCAAACTCCAAAACATGACAGCAATCAACAACAGCATAACGTAATTGTATAAACGATCTTGTTCACTTACTTGATAAAATAATATTAATACTGGAATAGCAACAATCCCGATGCAACTTCCTGTCGCCGCCATGGCTGTTAATGTTTGTTTATATCGTACTTGCAGACCCCAAAAACTTAATAGCAACCAAACAAAAATCATCATCACTAATACATCGATCAAACTGGTAAATAAACTGACATCCCAGGCACTATCAATACGACTGGCAACGACACCTAAGATAAAATAAACCAGTAATGTTGATTTTAATAACCAATGTGATGATGGCACATCTGCCGGCCCGGCCTTAAACAGGCAAATATCAATAAATCGCATTACAATATTCATGCTGCCATCATACCGTGTCAGTGTTTAACAACAAAGCATTAACAATACTAAATTAGCTCACATACCGTTCATCCTGAGCCTGTCGAAGGACATTATATTTGACCTGCTCACCACCATTGGAAATTATTTATATCTTCCTAACGACTATTGGAATAAGAACCGTATAAAAAAGCCCGATAATGATGTCATCACTATCGGGCTTAATTATGCTTCTTTTAATATTAGCAATTAATCATCAAGTGCCAAGCCCCAAGGGAAGCTTCCCACTTCAATTTCCATCACTGATTTACTCGTAGCTGTATCCACTACCGAAACTGTATGACTGACACCATTAGCAGTATAAAGTGTTGAGCCATCACGACTTAATACTTCACCCCAAACACGCTTGCCTACATCAGCAGTTGATTTAAGCTCTAATGTTTCAGCATCCAATATGGCTACTTTTGAAGCACGACCTGTTGTCATATAGAGAGTTTTATCATCTGGGCTTAATGTCAGTGCCATTGGTTTTGACTTTGGTAGATCTATAACCACTTTCTTAATGATTTCACGCTTCTCAACGTCAATAATCGCTACTTCATTACCAATTTCACTACTGACATAAGCACGACTACCATCACTATTAAATGCCAAACCCCGAGGACGTGCCGCTACTAAAATATTAGCAACAACCTTATGAGTTTCAGTCTCAATAACATGCACCATATTAGTTGACTCACTAGTCACTAAAACGATACTACCATCAGGAGAAACAGCGACACCCTCAGGTTCCAAGCCAACTCTGATCTCATGAATGATTTCGCCCGTTGTTGGATTAATCACTGTTGCTTTAGCATCATCTTCATTCGATAAATACAAATTACCATTAGGATGAATATCAAATGTTTCAGGATCTTCCCCTGCCGCTAATTTACCTAATATTTCTAAACTAGCAACATCGACCATTGCAATAGCATTCTCTTCACTTAATGCCACATAAAGTGTTTTATGATCAGGTGATAAACCAATGCCTCGAGGGCGTTCACCAATCTCTAATGTAGTTTCTACCTCACCTGTTCGTGAGTCAATAACACTGACCGTATTGCTCTTTTCATTAGTTACAAATAATCGATAAGTAGGATCTGCCCATGCTGAAGCACTGACCAATACTAATCCCGATAAAAGTAGTTGTTTTAATTTCATTTTCTATAATTCCTTACTTACAATTCTGTAGTCCAAGACTATCAAGACCACCTTTCACACCACGCAATGGTGCTTCGGCAGCAATTTTATTATCTTCAACAATCAATACTAGCTGACGTAACTGTCCGGTATCTCGGAATGTCGCTCCGGCACCTTTTTGACCATCAAAGGCAATATCATTTTTCAAATAATTCAACACAACAGCTGCATCGGTACTCTGTGTGCGTGCCACTGTATCTGATAACAATTTCACAGTCGCCCAGCCTGCCCATGCATCATCATCCATAATGGCACCCTGCGCCTTGCTGAAACGAATATTAAGTTGGCTAGCGGCAAACTTTCTAAAGTCCTTATGCCAGCCTTGAACCACTGCTGTCGATTCAGGATTTTTTGCCAACCACTGCGCTAATGCATCTTGCTTCATTTTTTGACTGGCAGTGATGTTTAATACATTGGCTAAACAAGCTGCTCGCAAGGCATCATCATCTGAATTGATATTAAATACCGGCACATTGGCAAATTTTTCAGATTGAGCTATTGCTTGTATTTGGTCAGCATCTGTAGCGAACAATAGCGCAGTAACAGAACCCAGCTTATCTAACGCATCAGCAGTGACGGGCTGTATGCTGTATTTCTGCCCTAAAAACTCGCCTTGTATATTGGCTTCTTTAAGCCCCTGCTGCATTCCTAGCCACACACTGCCTTCTGTCGGGCCAACATAATGTAGGCGAACATCGATCACCTCTGCCAATGCTGGTTGCATTGCTACACACAGTAAAATTAACCAGCCTTTTATTGCTCTTCGCATTATCTTCCTCACTGAAACATTAGCGTAAAAATTCATTATCACAGCCATAATACATCGTTTTTCCAAATAGATAATCAGGATTTTTTCCTAAATAACACCGAAAAATCCTTTAATTAATCAAGACTACCACCAACAATAAGACGTTAAATTATCTACAAAGTTCAGAATAATAAAATTATTAGTCTCAACATAGACTTAACGCTCTACGATGCTTGTATCTTAAAAAATAGGGTTTACTCACTCAAGAAATCATATTAATTGCCGATAAGACTGAGTAACAATATTGAGGTACTTATGGAACAGTTAAATAAAAAAACACAGGAATTGGACCTTAGAAATATCATGCAAGGTTTAGAAGAATTTGCCACTTTTGTGAGTTTTCAAAGCAATTATTCTGATCTGCGTATTATTAGTGTCGAATCAGTTGAATCTGAAAAACAAGAATCCACTGTCAAGCAAAGAGCTCAAGTTCATTCTATAAGAAAAGCACAAACACATGGCACATCGGAAAACAATCCTCTAACAAGCCATAAGTCACTGGCATTTCAAGATAGACAAGCCCACTAACATAAAAAAGCCCGAATCAATCGGGCTTTTTTTAACAGAATATTAAGTGTTTGGCTACACTTGACTACCATCCTCATTAACTTCAGCACCCTCTTCTTTTTCAGGCGGCAATAAATCAGCTTTACTTACCCCCATTGTCAATACTGTATTACTGGCAATATAAATCGATGAGTAGGTACCCACAACAATGCCAAGTATTAATGCGATTGAGAAAGCATGAATGACTTCGCCACCAAAGACGAATAAAGACACAACAACCAATAATGTTGTTATCGACGTCATTAATGTTCTGCTCAACGTATCATTCAAAGCACGGTTGATAATTTCTTCTGGACTGCCTTTTCGTAATTTCAAAAAGGTTTCACGGATCCGGTCAAACACCACAATAGTATCGTTAAGTGAATAGCCTATTATTGCTAATATCGCTGCCAATACTGTTAAATCAAAGTCCATCTGGAAAAAGGAAAAGATACCTAGCGTTATTAATACATCATGAATCAAGGCCACGACTGAACCAATCGCAAAACGATATTCAAAACGCAATGACACATAGATCAAGATACCAATCAAAGCATATAACATCGCCAAACCACCTTGCTCTGTCAACTCTTCACCAACTTGCGGCCCAACAAATTCCACCCGACGGACATCAATAGTTTCGGTCTGTTCTGCTTGTAATACTGCGACCACATCATTGCTCAATTCAGCCATATTCTCCGATTCAATAATCGGTAAACGAATCAACACCTCGTGTATTGAACCAAAATTCTGGACAATGGCATCTTTGAAGCCTTTTTGTTCTAGCGTGCTGCGGATATTATTTAACTTTGCCTCGTCCTGATAAGCAATTTCAATCATGGTACCGCCAGTAAAGTCGATTCCAAAATTAAGACCTTGTGTCGCCAAAGATACGATTGATGCCACAATTAATAACGCTGAGAATAACGCCGCTATTTTGCGTTTCCCCATAAAATTAAAGTTTGTTTGTTCTTTCAAAAATTGCATATCGGTTACCTTAAATTGACAAGGTCGGACGATTTTTGCGCCCATAAATCAAATTGATCACAGCACGTGTACCCATGATTGCGGTAAACATTGATGTCAAAATCCCAAGTGATAATGTCACTGCAAAACCCTTAATCGCACCGGTACCAAACCCAAACAATACAATCGCCGCAATCAGGGTAGTAATATTGGCATCCGCAATTGTTGAAAATGCCTTGGCATAACCGGCATTAATACTCGATTGAGGACTATTACCAATTCGTAATTCCTCACGGATCCGTTCAAAAATAAGTACATTAGCATCAACTGCCATACCGACAGTCAATACAATACCTGCAATACCCGGTAGGGTTAATGTCGCTTGTAACATTGAAAGCAATGCCACAATTAATACCAAGTTTGCCGCCAAGGCTAAATTCGCCACCGCACCAAATATACGATACCAGACCACCATAAAAATAAGGACAAATACAAAACCAATCATTACTGAAGCAAAACCCTGATCAATATTATCTTGGCCAAGACTTGGACCAACCGTCCGCTCTTCAACAATTTCAATAGGCGCCGCTAAAGCACCAGCACGTAATAATAATGCTAAATCACGTGCTTCGGATGTTGAATCCAATCCGGTAATTTGGAATCGCTTACTTAATTGATCACGAATGGTGGCAACATTAATCACTTCTGGTAACTGACGACGGACTTTAACCATCTCACCATCAATTTCACGTGTTTCTGACTTAGATTCAATAAATACTACTGCCATCGGATTACCGATATTGTCACGAGTCGCATTACTAAATGCTCGCGCACCTTTACCATCCAGAGTAATTGATACTGATGGTGAACCGTTTTGGTCTAATGTCGAGGCGGCATTAATAATATGTTCGCCTGTTAACATCACTCGTTTATTTAATAAGAAAGGCCTACCATCTCGGTGATAATACAATTTTGAATTTGCGGGTACACGACCCTCGACTGCATCTTGTACATCATGCTCAAAATCAACTAATCGAAATTCTAATGTTGCCGTAGCGCCCAGAATTTTTTTCGCTTGCGCAGTATCTTGCACACCCGGTAATTGCACCACAATGCGATTATCACCTTGCTGCTGAACCGTTGGCTCTGCCACGCCCAACTCATTAATACGATTCCGTAATGTAATAATATTTTGCTGTAGTGCTAAGGATTTCGTTTCGCGTATCGCAACTTCGGTTAACTTAAGAACCAGTGACGGTGTAACGCTGTCTTCAACAACTTGCACATCAAGTTGAGGATAAGCATCTGACATCTTTTCTTCTGCTAAGTCGCGATGCTCTTCACTACGAAAACCTACCGTGACCTTTTTTGATTCACTTTGAATTTTTTTATAACGAATTTTTTCATCACGTAATAAAGTACGAAACTCACTGGCATAACCACTCAATGATTTTTTGACCGCCGCATCCATATCCACTTCCATCAGAAAGTGCACACCACCTCGCAGATCCAAACCTAAGTTCATAGGCTCGGCACCAAATACTGCTAACCAAGCCGGTGTTGTCGGCGCCAAATTCAACGCAACAATATAGTCTTCATCAATAGCATTATCGATAATGTCTTTGGCTTTAAGTTGCAGATCTGCATCGGCAAATCGCACCATTAAACGTTCATCTACCAACTCGGCACGGCTATAGTTAATTGATTGAGCCTTTAGTGCTGCTTCCACTTTGCTCATCAATGCAAGATCGATTTTGCCACTTCGATTCGCTGACACCTGTACTGCCGGATCATCATCAAATAAATTAGGCAACGCAAATAAGATGCCCATCGCAATCACAACGGCAATCAATATATTTTTCCACAAAGGATAATGATTCATTTGTTAAACATCCTAAAAGATGACTTCCTTAATTGTAAATACTTTAATATTGATGAAATATTCGCTCAATATATATTTGTTGAACCAAAGCCTCATAGTTTTTTTATCGTGCCTTTTGGTAACACTGAACTGATTGATTCACGGCGAACTTTAACCTCAACATTCTCTGCTATTTGAACAGTAATAGCATTGTCATTGATATCCATTATCTTGCCCATTATTCCCCCGTCAGTAACAACTTCATCACCTTTTGTAAGCGCTGTTTGCATTTCACGATGTTGTTTTGCACGCTTAGATTGAGGGCGAATCAACATAAAGTAGAACAATACTAATAAAACAATAGGGAAAGCAAAATCCATTAGACCAGGTGATGCTGCTTGACCTGCCGCCGCACCAGCAAAAGCAGGAGAGATTAAAAGATCCATCATAATTGGTTACTCATAACTATTAAAAAAGAAAGCGATTATACCCGTGATACTAATTATTTGCCCGCAAAGCGTAGAACTTACGGCTAAATTCAGCCAATTTTCCAGCTGAAATCGCATTACGTAAACCCGCCATTAAGGTCTGATAATAATATAAATTATGAATAGTATTTAATCGTGGCCCTAGCATTTCACCCGTCTTGTCTAAATGATGTAAATAAGCCAGGCTATAGTTTTGACAAGTATAACAATCACAAAGCGGGTCTAAAGGGCCGGTATCTGTTTTATAACGACTATTGCGTATTTTTACTACGCCATGATGAACAAATAAGTGTCCATTTCGCGCATTTCTAGTTGGCATCACACAATCAAACATATCAATACCACGAGTGACCGCTTCCACCAAATCTTCTGGCTTGCCCACCCCCATTAAATAGCGGGGCTTATCTACTGGCATTCGGGTAGAGAGATGATCTAAAATTCGCAACAACTCTGCTTTGGGCTCACCCACTGACAGCCCACCAATCGCATAACCATCAAAACCTATTTCTGTTAAACCTTGTAGCGAAATATCCCGCAAATTTTCATGCATTCCACCTTGAACAATACCAAATAAAGCTGATGGGTTATCACCATGTGCATCTTTACTTCGCTGCGCCCATCTCAGTGATAATTGCATCGATTTTTCAGCGGTCTCTTCATCGGCAGGATAAGGTGTGCATTCATCAAAGATCATCACAATATCGCTACCCAATTCCCGCTGAACCGCCATTGATTCTTCAGGTCCTAGAAAAACCTTACTACCATCTATTGGTGACTGAAAATGTACTCCTTGTTCAGTAATTTTGCGTAACTCACCTAAACTGAATACTTGGAAACCACCAGAATCAGTAAGGATAGGCCCTCGCCATTGCATAAAATCATGCAAATCGCCATGCTGGCTAATAATCTCGGTTCCGGGACGCAACATCAAATGAAAAGTATTACCTAAAATAATTTCAGCACCTGTTGCTATCACCTCTTCAGGCGTCATCGCTTTGACCGAGCCATAAGTACCAACAGGCATAAAAGCCGGCGTTTCTACTGTGCCGCGGTCAAAGCGTAATTGTCCTCGGCGAGCAACACCATCATTTGCTAAAATGTCAAAATCCATCATCTGTTCCTAAAAAAAGTCTGGCACAGAGTACCATTTTCACCACCATATCAGGTAGTATCATGCCACTCACTATTTTGATGGAAGCTTCATGTCGGATTCAAAAATAATCGTTGCTCTAGATTACCCAACATCTGATGGCGCATTGGCATTAGCCAAACAACTTGACCCCGAGCGCTGCCGACTTAAAATTGGTAAAGAATTATTTACTCGTTCAGGCCCGATTATTGTTGAATCATTGGTTAAGCAAGGCTTTGATATATTCCTTGATTTGAAATATCACGACATTCCAAATACCGTTGCTAAAGCATGCGTTGCTGCTACTGATATGGGTGTTTGGATGATGAATGTGCATACCCTTGGTGGCGTGGCCATGATGACTGCCGCTCGTGAAGCGATTGGCAATCATTCCGATAAGCCTTTATTAATTGGTGTGACTTTATTAACTAGCATGGATCAAATCACATTTGAACAAATTGGCTTACAAGGCTCTATCTCTGATACCGTTTTACGACTTGCGACATTAGCCGATGACAGTGGTTTAGATGGCGTGGTGTGCTCAGCGCAAGAGGCCAGCCAACTTCGGGCTCAACATGGTGATAATTTCCAACTGATTACGCCCGGTATTCGCCCTGCAAACAGTGAGCAAGGCGATCAACATCGCACTATGACACCACCACAAGCGATTGCGGCAGGTAGTAGTTATTTGGTTATTGGTCGTCCGATTACCGCCGCAGCGGATCCAATGGCAGCATTAACCGCTATTGAGCAAAGCCTCAAATAAAAATGGCCACTCCATTATCAATATGGAATAGCCATTTCTATTTATCATTATAAACCCTTTCCACGAAAAGTATTTGTTGTCAGAACAAGGCGAAAATAGTTAAAAAAGCGTAGTTTACAAATGTAAATGAGCATTTTGAGACTATCTTTTAACGCTGCTATGGTGGGAAAAGACGAAGCGTGCAAGGTTTTATTTTTAGACATCATAGTTTGTGGCTGAAATATCACCACCACGACCCGTCCAATTAGTATGAAAAAATTCACCACGAGGTTTATCTAAACGCTCATAAGTATGAGCACCAAAATAATCACGTTGTGCTTGCAATAAGTTTGCTGGCAAACGTTCACTACGATAGCCATCATAAAATGCCAAGGCACTGCTAAAGGTCGGTGCCGGTACACCTAATGAAATAGCGGTGCCTACCGCCTTACGCCAACCCGGCAATGCTTCAGTAATTGCATCAATAAAGAATTGATCTAGCAATAAATTCTCTAACTTAGGATTATTATCGAAAGCTTCACGAATATTGGCTAAGAATTGGCTCCGAATAATGCAACCACCACGCCACATAAGTGCAATACCACCGTAATTTAATTCCCAACCATAAGTTTCTGCAGCTTCACGCATCAACATATAACCTTGGGCATACGAAATAATTTTAGAGGCATATAAAGCATCACGAATGGCATTCACCATTTCTGCCTTATCACCATCAAATTCTGCCGCTCCTTTTGGCAATATTTTTGATGCTGAGACACGTTCTTCTTTACGCGCTGACAAACAACGAGCAAAAACTGCTTCGCCAATTAAGGTTAAAGGAATGCCTAAATCTAAGGCATTCATTCCCGTCCACTTACCAGTGCCTTTTTGGCCTGCAGTATCTAAAATTTGGTCAATCAATAATTCGCCGTCATTGGTCTTAACGCTTAAGATATCACGGGTGATTTCAATCAAATAGGAATCTAATACACCTTCATTCCACTCCGCAAATACGGCCTGAATTTCATCACCAGTCATGCCTAAACCTTCACGCATCAGCTGATAAGCTTCACAAATAAGCTGCATATCGCCGTATTCAATACCATTATGAACCATTTTTACATAATGTCCTGAACCCCCGGGGCCAATATATGTTACACAAGGTTCTCCGTCTTCCTCGGCCTTTGCGGCCACCGCATTCATTATTTGTTCAACTTCTTTATAGGCATCTACGGAGCCACCGGGCATCAGGCTAGGTCCCCACAAAGCTCCTTCCTCTCCACCTGAAACTCCCATGCCCAGAAAATTAAAC
>JBJPGB010000081.1:0-32460 GCA_048595405.1 Methylophagaceae bacterium | reverse complement strand
TAGGTGGTTGGGCTGGTATCGGTATGGCTATTCCTAGCTTAGAAAACGACACTGATGGTCTTGGTGCGGTAGGTGCTTACAAAGCTCTATCTAGCTGGACTAACTTAGGTGGTGTTTTAAGCGTATTTAGCCTATAAGACCTTTATGTATTAAATTTATTTAATATATAAGACCTTAATAAAGAAGCCCGGCACTTGTGTCGGGCTTTTTTTTATGGATAAACTGAACGATAGTGCATAGAATGATGTCTTTAGTTATCCAAAGTGAGATTAGGAATTAATAATGAATAGAGTGCAACTATTATCAACTATCATATTCGGCTTGATAATCAATATCGGCTTAGTACAAGCCGCTAATTTTGAACCATTAAAGGGACAAACAGCTGTTCGGGTATGTGCGGATAAATATAATCTGCCGTATTCTAATAAAGAACTGCAAGGGTTTGATAATAAGATTGCAGACATTATTGGCGAAGAGTTAGGCTTACCGGTCGAATATTACTGGTTCCCGCAACGCATAGGCTTCAGCCGTAATACCATCAAAAAGGTTGATGAGGTTACCGGCCGATTCAAATGTGATCTGGCCATGAGCGTGCCGGCATCACCAGGCATATTGATGCCGACAGTACCCTACTTTAGTTCAATTGAAGCACTCGTTTATCGTACTGGCGAAGGGTTTGAACTCAATACATTGAGTGATATTGCAAAAGTAAGTAAAGAACATAAAGAATTAAGAATCGGACTTTTTGATCGCGGTGTGGCAACAGCAAAATTGCTTGAGCTTGGTTTGGCCGATCAAATTGAATATTTTCAGATGATGACAGGTGATGCTCGTGTCAATGCGGGTCGTATCGTTTCCGAGGCCCTAGCATCAGGCGAGGTTGATGTTGTTGTGCTATGGGGACCGATAGCAGGCTATTATGCAAGTCAATCAGATGTAGCAATGAAAGTGGTGCCATTGAATGAATTGGGTGATCGTTTTGTTTTTAGTTTCGCTATGGGAACAAGACGCCAAGATAAGAACTGGAGATTATTACTCAATGATATTATTGCTAAACGCAAGGATGATATTACTGCCATTATAAGTGAATATAATCTACCTTCTACCGCAGATGTAATAGTTCTAGCTGAAAATGAACAAGCTGTATACCGAGTTGAGAATGGTAAAGTTGATGACAAAACCTATGTTGGCTGGAGATTATTTAACTCGACTTGTTTTGTTTGTCATGGCCGTCACGCAACCGGTACATCCTATGCGCCAAATTTACTTCATCGCGTCAAAGACATGACTGAAGAAGAGTTCAAAATAAAACTATTACGTCGTTATTTTGAGAAAGTAAATTTAGATGATCCGGAGATGCGGTTTGCATTCCTTGAACAAATTGCTGAGCGTGATACTGCCGAATTTAAAATGCCAACATGGGCAGATGATCCTAATATTCGCCCACATATCAGTCATTTGTATTCTTACTTAAAAGCACGAGCAGATGGAGCCTTAGGAGAAGATAGACCGGAACGATTTGAAAAGTAGATAATCAGGGCGTGGTGCTTATTCAACAGTTTCATTTACAATGGATGTTAGATTGTTATTAATTCGTTGCGCGAATTCATTTTGACGTTTATTTGACGTATTGTCTGTCATTAGCCGGGTACCAACAATGACGCCTTGTTTTTCTTCACGGACGGTGGCGATGCAAGGCATATCATTGATAAGCTTAGAGTTTATTTCCATCATTTCTCTGGCATAAGTAATATTACAAAAACTAATCACAGTAGAAAGAGGATAGTCTTTTTCACCACGGTCACGCACCGCTTGACCAATATTACTGCGGTGGATAATGCGATAATTATGCTCAGAAATGGCAATATCTAAGTTTATGAGCGTATCTTCGTAGTTATACTGACTATTTTGCTGATATATTCTATTGGGGCTGTCATTTTCGCATCCTGATAGGGATAATAGAAAAATAACAAGTAGCATGGGAACCTTTAAGCATTGTCTGATGGTCATATGTAGTGGCTCATGTATTAAAAACTGAACTAAGAATAACATTAATTTTAACGAGGTAGTGCTTGTGCAGAAAATAGGATTGTCGATAATTTCGGCGTGTACATTTTTAATATTTACAGTAAATGTTTATGCGGTGGCAGGGTATTCAGAAATAAATAATACCTTATTTGATAAGGCCCACTTAAAAAATATAACACAGCCTGGAATCTTGCACTACAAGTATAAAAAAGAAAGCTTTGTGGATGGTCCTCGCGAAGATACCATTGATGTGACCGTTAGTAATATTCGAAATACCGGCCGTAAAGATACCCATTATGAATTTTTTACAGGACAAGATAATCGACCGTATCAAGATAGAAATAACCAACAAGGTAATGGTGTTTTTGCTTTATATCTCGAATTTGATATTCGTGAACTTGATCGGTTGACTGGTGGTGATTGGGCATATTTTCAACGTAAAATTCGGTGGGCACTTGCAAAAGGAGCGCTGAAAACAGAAGTTGATATAGAGTATCAAGGCAAAATGGTAAAAGGCGTTCAATACGTCATACAGCCATATGCGAATGATCCAAAGAATGATCGTTATAGCCTATATGCCCACAAATATTATATCTTTACGATGTCAGAAAATATTCCAGGTGAAGTCTATCAAATACGAACTATTGTACCTGATGGCAAGACATGGCAAGAAGGTGATGAAGTTTTAACCGAAGAAGTCCTGACGTTTACCGACTATGACATTAATTAAAAACTAGGCGCGCGGGGTTAATTACATTATTTAACGACCTTAAGCCCTGCAAACTTTTCCTTGATGGGTGTGGGCGTTTCTGGTGGAGGGGCTGCCTCATCATCAGTGAAAAACATACCTTCATTGTTTTCCTTCCCATAGATGGCCAGTACGGCAATGATAGGAATAAATAATTCCATTGATTTTCCAGAAAATCGGGCAGAGAAACTTATCCATTCATTATCTGCGTGGAAATTATAAACAGCGTTAGGGTCAATATTGAGTACAATTTTGCCATCATTAATATATTCAATAGGTACTTTGACGCCATCAATGGTCGTATTGGCCAATAAATACGGTGTGAGTTGATTATCCAATAACCATTGATAGATGGCTCTAATAAGATAAGGCTTTTGTGCTGTCATTTTAACGCATGTCTCGCTCAATATCGCTCAAACTAGCTTGAAAGCTATCTCTAGCAAAAATACGCTCAGCATAGTCTTCGACTGCCCGTGCTTTGGCAGGGAGGGAGATATTAAGTGAAGGTAGCCGCCATAGTAGTGGAGCAAGGCTACAATCCAACAGCGAAAACTCCTTACTCATAAAGAAAGCTGACTTGGCAAACAAGGGGGCCAATACAATCAGATCTTCTTGAATTGTTTTTCGAGCCTTGTTTGTTTTAGATTTTTCCGAGCCTGTGAGCGCATTCCAGAGCGCGTACCAGTCTTTATCAATGCGATGTAGCATCAATCTAGCTTTGGCACGTGCTGCGGGATCGGCAGGCATTAATGGAGGATGTACAAAGCGTTCGTTAAAATAATCAATAATGATATTTGAGTCAAACAAGACCATATCACGATCGACCAAGGTTGGACTAGTTCCATATGGAT
Organism: Methylophagaceae bacterium; assembly: GCA_048595405.1. Classification (GTDB taxonomy): domain Bacteria; phylum Pseudomonadota; class Gammaproteobacteria; order Nitrosococcales; family Methylophagaceae. The sequence goes on along the minus strand of JBJPGB010000081.1, from coordinate 28,833 downwards.
TAGCTGCAGCAATATCTTCCGGCCATTGCCCGTCAATAATATCCTCAATCTTGGCGACAATATTCTTTTCGTGCATCACAATACGAGTGCGATGGCTAAACGGGCATGACGGATCGGAATATATAGTCAACATTGCCCGTCGATTATCATTATTAGCCATATCTTTCTCCTGTGAATGTTTGATTAAACTTTAAACATTCCGCTGACCACACTAAAATTAATGAATATCTTTCCAGAATGCTTTTTTCATGGGATAGGCAACAAGGAAGAAGATGAATAAATATAACAATACCCACTTACCTAATGCTAATCGTTGAATTTTAGAAGGTTCACCGACATAGGCTAAAAAGTTTACCAAATCTTGGATCATGACGTTGTATTCATGAGTAGATAATAAACCACCATTAGCATGATCTAGATGACCTGAATCATCTACAGTTGCATAACCTTGCTGTTGCCATAGTACATGAGGCATTCCCACATCTTTAAATACGGCGTTATTGGTGCCCATTGTTTTAGAGTCATCAAGATAGAATGTGCGTAAATAAGTGTATAACCAGTCCGTACCGCGAGCACGTGAAATAACGGAAAGATCAGGTGGTGTGACCCCAAACCATTTTTTTGCATCTTCAGCACGCATAGCAATAGTCATCGTCTCACCCACTTTTTCAGATGCGAACATCAAGTTCTCAGCCACTTGTTTATCCGTTAACCCCAGATCTTTTGCCATCCGGTTATAACGCATAAATGATGCTTCATGGCAGCTTAAACAATAGTTCACAAATGTTTTAGCACCACGTTGTAGCGAGGCCTTATCCGACAAATCAATTTCGACTGGATCAAGATGAATTTTTGATGATGCTATCAGTTGAGTTGATGTCATCGACAGTAAGCCAACAAATAATGCAAAGATTAAAGTTCTCATTTCATCGTCACCCTTTCTGGTACCGGTTTGTCCTTATCAATGCTGGTATACCAAGGCATCAGAATAAAGAATGCAAAATAAATAATTGAGAATACACGGGCCAAATTGGTATATAGCGTGGTAGCCGGTTGCGTCCCCAAATAGCCTAAAGCAAGAAAACTGATGATAAATAGTGTCAATGCCCAGCGGAAATAAGGCCCACGATAGCGAATTGATTTTACAGGGCTACGATCTAACCACGGTAAAAAGAATAACAGTGCTTGAGCGCCACCCATTGCCATAACGCCCATTAATTTATCAGGCACGGCCCGTAAAATAGCGTAGAAAGGGGTGAAGTACCACAACGGCACAATATGTTCTGGCGTTTTTAGCGGATTTGCAGGTATAAAATTATCTTTCTCTAAAAACCAGCCATCAAATTCTGGAGCATAGAACAATATCAATGAGAAGATAAATAGGAATACGATAACACCGACAATATCTTTAACCGAATAGTAAGGGTGGAATGGAATGCCATCAAGTGGGATACCATTTTTGTCTTTATTTTTCTTAATTTCCACACCGTCAGGGTTGTTAGATCCCACTTCATGTAATGCGATGATGTGTGCAACAACTAAACCAAGTAAAACCAGTGGCACAGCAATAACATGGAAAGCAAAAAAGCGATTTAAGGTAGCATCAGCAACCACAAAATCACCTCGAATCCATAAGGCTAACTCTTCTCCGATGACCGGTAAGGCACCAAATAAGGAGATAATAACTTGCGCGCCCCAGAATGACATCTGACCCCATGGTAATAGATATCCCATAAAGGCTTCAGCCATCAGAGCCATGTAGATAAACATACCAAATATCCACACCAACTCTCGTGGTTGTTTATATGAACCATAAATAAGCCCCCGGAACATATGTAAATACACAACAACAAAGAATGCTGAGGCGCCAGTAGAATGGAGGTAACGAATTAACCAGCCCCATTCAACATCGCGCATAATGTATTCCACAGAGGCAAATGCTAATGCCGCATCTGGCTTGTAATTCATGGTGAGGAAAATACCGGTAACAATTTGCAGCACCAATATCAACATGGCTAAAGAGCCAAAGAAATACCAAAAATTAAAATTCTTCGGTGCATAATATTTGGAAAGATGATCTTCCCACATTTTAGTGGCAGGAAAGCGAGCATCTACCCATCCCATTAGACTAGCAAACATTATGCGACTCCTTGAGCATCTTCACCAACAACGATGCGATTATCACCTTGGAAATAATAAGGTGGAACAACGAGATTTGTTGGTGCAGGGACACCAGCAAAAACACGGCCAGCCAGATCAAATTTAGAACCATGACAAGGGCAGAAAAAGCCACCTTTCCAGTTAGCTCCCAAATCTTCAGGAGCAAGTTCTGGTCGATAAGTTGGTGAGCATCCTAAGTGAGTGCAGACACCGACTAAAACGATAATTTCGTCACGAATTGAACGGGTTTCATTGACGCAGTATTCAGGTTGCTGGCTCGCAACACTACTACCGGGATCGAGAAGTTGATCATTAAGTGATGCTAGGTTTTCTATCGTCACCGTAGAGCGACGTATTATCCAAACGGGTTTTCCGCGCCATTCAACAATCATCTGCTGACCAATTTCAAGTTTGCTAATGTCAATGTCAACAGGCGCGCCTGCGGCCTGGGCTTTTGCACTGGGCAACATGGAGGTAACAAATGGAATGGCAACAGCTGCGGTACCTGCGCCACCAACGACAATACTCGCTGCTGTAGTTAGGAATCGCCGCTTGCCATTATCAACTGAATTACTCATGAGATTGGAACCCTCAGTTCAAAAAGTAAAGATTTATAGGGTTTGCATGTTTAAAAAACATCAAACTATCCAGATAATTTTATCACAGCTACTGTCGATTGGATCAAAAAAGCCCGCTTAAATTTAAGCAGGCTTTTTCTGAGGTGTAACAATGATTACGGGAAATTATTTTACTGCTTTTTGAGCCTTTTTAACCAAACGTTTTAGAGCGCCTTTTGGTTTAGTTGCAGCAATAGCTTCTAAGTTAGTTGGTTCACCAACAATAACGACACCACCCATACCTGCGCCCCAATGTGGGTCACATTTGTAAAGGTAAACACCTTCAGCTTCTAATGGTTCAGTTTGGAAGTTGTCACCCATTGCAGAAGTCCAACCTGAAGCACCTTCAGGAATGTATTCAGTGGTGCTTTTATCTTTATTAGTAAATATAGTGTTACTAATGTGGCCATTCATACCTTCCCAAGAAACAGTGTCGCCCGGAGCGATTCGAATAACAAGAGGGTTGAATGCAGTAACTTCAGCTTTTACTACGTGATTTTCAGCCATAACCGATGTTGATAATAAAACGGATGCACCCACTAGTGCACCTATAAGTGATTTGCCATACTTCATGATATTTCCTCTTTTATTTTTAAGTTATTTTCCTTAGTGCGGTTACAGCTTGCCACAGTGAAGCTGAATCGAACCTGAACAGATTGAAATGCATCTTTGTGCTTTTTCGGATAACGGCTATGTCCGTATACGACAGATGGATATTACCTCGGAATGAGGCGTATGTCCAATAACAATGGGGGCAGAGAGAGTTGATTTACTCGTAAATAGCGCTTTCTATCGCCTGCTTTGCACCGAGTAAGGTAAAATCAGTTTGTTTTTTAGAACCATCAAGCAATACAAAATCAAAGTGGATATTATCGCCAGAGAGGAGTGCTTCAATTGTGTTTAGATGAGGGCGGTCTTTTCCTTGCCAAATAGGGCATATCACTCGTTCTGGTAACCTTTCGGCTACAATATGGTTCACACTGAAATCTTTCTCAGTACTGATGTTATCATCGTCATGAACGACAATGGCATTAATGCCTTCCTCTTCAGGGACGATAAGAGCAACAAACCCCCGGATCATTTGCACAGGTTTTTGGTTATCAATTTGAAAGGTGGGCAACTGCGTTTGTGACAATTCATCAAAGCCATAATCAGATAGACTAAAATCCATCCAAACTTCGCCTTGTTCAGATTTGAAAATAGCTAATTCATAACCGGCTTCATTTCGAACCATAGCGGACTGACTTTGAGTTTGTGTTGAGGCGTGAGTGAATGTCTCTAATCGCCACTCTGCATGGGTAGTCATTGGAAGCAGGCAGCAGAATAACAGTATAAATTTTTTCATGACGATCCTTCGGTTTTTTGTAATGCCCACATAGCAGCATAACGCCCCTGTGCAGCAAGTAATTGTTCATGATGTCCACGTTCAATAATAGTACCATGCTCAAGTACTAAAATAGTATCGGCATCAATGATGGTCGATAAGCGATGGGCAATGACTAAAGTTGTTTTATTGCTACTGATAGATTGAAGTTCACGATTAATCGATTGTTCTGAATGACTATCGAGAGCAGAAGTTGCCTCATCAAAAATAAGAATTTGTGGGTTTTTCAGTAGTGTTCGAGCAATCGCTACCCGTTGTTTTTCACCTCCGGATAGTTTTAAACCACGTTCACCAACAACAGTGTCATAACCCTTAGGCAAGCTAGTAATGAAGTGATGAATGTGAGCTTGTTCAGCTGCATCGATAACGGCTTGTTTTTCGACGTTAGGATTACCATAGAGAATGTTGTGATAAATCGTATCATTAAAGAGTACGGTATCTTGGGGAACAACGCCTATTACTTGTCGCAAACTTTGTTGTTGCACCATGCTAATGTCAACACCATCAATAGTAATGTTGCCGGCTTGGGGATCATAAAAACGGAACAATAATCTAACAAGTGTGGATTTTCCAGAACCACTGGCTCCTACAATAGCAATTTTTTCGCCAGCTTCGACGGTAAAATTAATGTCATGAAGAATGGCGCGGTTAGAATCATAATGGAAGTTAACATGATTAAATTTGATTTCTCCGTGAGGGACATCTAAAGCCGGAGCGTTAACATCATCGACAATTTCTTGATGTTGTTCTAACAACGTAAACATACGCTCCATATCAGCAAGTGAGTGCCGAATTTCACGATAAACAAAACCAAGGAATCCAAGTGGTAGATACAATTGCAACAAAAAGGCATTGATTAAAACCAAATCACCTAAGCTTAATTCACCTGCGACAACACCTTGCCCTGCCAATAACATCAAAATAGTTAGGCCAATAGCAATGATGACACCTTGGCCGACATTAAGTAGTGATAATGAGGTCTGGTTTTTTATGGCAGATTGTTCCCAGAGAGTTAATTTGTCATCGTAGCGCTGTAATTCATAGTGCTCATTATTAAAATATTTAACGGTTTCATAATTTAATAAACTATCAATTGCTTGATTGTTGGCCTGGGAATCCATTTCATTCATAGTGCGGCGAAAGCGCATCCGCCACTCTGTCACCACCAATGTATAGATAATATAGAACAGTATTGTTCCAGTGGTAATGACAGCAAAAATACTGTCATATTGTGATAGTAGTATGGCAGTGACTAAGCCAATTTCGACCAGTGTGGGCAAAATATTGAAGATCATAAAATTCATTAAAAAACTGATACCACGGGTGCCACGTTCAATATCTCGGGAGATACCACCAGTTTGCCGCTCTAAATGAAACCGTAATGATAATTTATGCAAATGGCTGAAAATATTCCCTGCTATTTTTCGTACGGAGTTAAAGATGACTTTGGCAAACAGAGCATCACGCAACTCACTAAATAGACTACTTGCTAGGCGTAATAAGCCATAGGCGACAAGCATTGCGACAGGAAGATAAATAAACTCCTGCTGCTGTGGATCGAGAGCATCCACCGCACCTTTTAGCGCAAGTGGAATGCCAACATTAGCAAGTTTAGCGAAGCATAATAATGTTAATGCAAATATCACACGGCCTTTAAATGCCCAGATATAGGGCAGTAGACTGCGGATAGCTTTCCAATCATGGTGATCTTTCATGGGCGAAGTTTAGCGTATTCTCTACAATTGCGGGCAAGCATAAAGCCGTAGTGAACATTTTTGGGTATAATTAATCGGTTATAAATCAAAAGATTTAATTTTGCAGTTCGAGTGAGTGACGCTATGCCCTTATATGAATATCGTTGTGATGCCTGTGAGCATGGATTTGAGGCGCTACAAAAGATGAGTGATGACGCATTGATTCATTGCCCAATTTGTAGTGAGGCAACACTGCGTAAACTTGTCTCAGCAGTAGGATTTCGTTTAAAGGGTGAAGGCTGGTATGAAACCGATTTTAAAAGTGGGCAAAAACGTAATATTGCCGATGCCAAGCCGGATTCAGCGGCTAAAAAAACGAGTGCGACGGCCAGTAATTAATATAGATATTGAAAATGCGTAAATATCTGATAGCAGGCTTACTAGTATGGATCCCACTAGGTATTACTTTCCTAGTGATTCGTGCGATTGTCGGTCTATTAGATCGGATTTGGTTACTGTTGCCGCAAGCATATCAGCCAGATAATTTAGTCGGTTTTCATATTCCTGGTTTAGGCGTTGTACTGTCAGTTGTATTGGTATTGGCGACAGGAATGATTGTTGCCAATTTAATCGGTAAGCGCATTGTGGCGGCGTGGGAATCTTTATTAGCCAGGATCCCAATTGTTCGCACCTTATATGCAGGCATTAAACAAATTATGGAAGCAGTGTTGGCTACTGATGCTAAATCGTTCCGTAAAGTATTATTGATTGAATATCCACGGAAGGGTCTGTGGAGCTTGGCATTTATGACTCAAGATAACTTAGGGGAAGTGCAAGAAAAAGCAGGATCGAATGTGATCAGTGTATTTGTTCCTACCACGCCGAACCCGACATCGGGTTTTGTGATCATGGTGCCCGCAGAAGATGCCATTGAATTGGATATGCCGGTTGAAGATGGATTGAAAATGATTATTTCCATGGGGGTCGTTGTGCCACCTTGGCAAAAAGATAAATTAGTCGACGGTATCACTGCCGACGAAAACATTAACTAAGAGTTCTATACAAAACTCATAAATTTGGAAAGAAGATTATGCGTAGCCATTATTGCGGCGATGTAAACGAAACATTGGATGGAAAAACAGTAACAGTTGCTGGTTGGATGCATCGCCGTCGCGATCATGGTGGCGTTATTTTTATTGATCTCCGTGATCGTGAAGGTTTAGTTCAGGTAGTGTGCAACCCGGAAGATGCTGAAAGTTTTGCCACGGCGGAGAGTGTCCGTAGTGAATATGTATTGCAAATTGAAGGTGAAGTGCGTTTGCGCCCTGAAGGTAGTGACAATCCTGACTTGAGTAGTGGCAAAATTGAAATAGTTGCTAAACGACTTGATATCTTGAACAGTTCTGAAACGCCTCCATTCCCTTTAACGGAACAAGCTGAAGTAAGTGAAGATGTTCGTCTACGTCATCGCTATATCGATTTACGTCGCCCAGAAATGTTGCAAAAATTACGTTTTCGTTCGCAGATTACACGTCAGTTGCGTAACTTTTTAGATGATAATGGTTTCTTAGATATTGAGACTCCAATTCTAACAAAAGCAACGCCAGAAGGTGCGCGTGATTATTTGGTACCAAGTCGTACTCATGCGGGAGATTTCTTCGCTTTACCTCAATCACCACAATTGTTTAAGCAATTATTGATGGTGTCAGGAATGGACCGTTATTACCAAGTAGTCCGTTGTTTTCGTGATGAAGATTTACGTGCTGATCGGCAACCAGAATTTACCCAAATAGATATTGAAACTTCGTTCGTTGAAGAACAAGAGTTGATGTCGATGATGGAAGATATGATTCGTAAATTGTTTGCCAATGTACTTGAGCAACAATTACCGAATCCATTTCCACGTATGACGTATGCGGAAGCCATGGCGCGTTTTGGTAGTGATAAACCTGATTTACGTATTGACTTAGAGTTAGTCGAAATTAGTGACCTCATGAAAGCGGTTGATTTCAAAGTATTCTCTGGGCCAGCTAATGATGACAAAGGTCGCGTTGCAGCATTACGTGTGCCAGGTGGTACTCGTCTTAGCCGTAAAGATATTGATGAATATACCAAATATGTTGGTATTTATGGAGCTAAAGGCTTGGCTTATATCAAGGTCAATGATCTTGCTGCTGGTCGTGAAGGTTTGCAATCTCCGATCTTGAAATTCTTACCGGATGATGTCGTCGAAGCCATCATGAATCGGACCGAAGCAGAAACGGGCGATTTAGTATTTTTTGGTGCCGATACTGCTAATGTTGTTAATGAAGCTTTAGGTGCATTACGCGTTAAAGTCGGCCATGATTTAGAGATGGTGAAGCATGGCTGGCAGCCGCTATGGGTGGTTGCATTTCCAATGTTTGAGTGGGATGACAAAAATGATCGCTGGACGGCATTACATCACCCCTTTACTGCGCCTCGCGAATCTGATTTAGATCTACTTGAAACCGATCCGGGTAAGTGTTTATCACGCGCCTACGATATGGTATTGAATGGCACCGAGTTAGGCGGTGGATCAATGCGTATCCATAAAGCAGATGTGCAAAGCAAGGTATTTGAATTATTAGGCATTTCAAAAGAAGAAGCGGATGATAAGTTTGGTTTCTTATTGGAAGCTTTAAAATTCGGTTGTCCGCCGCATGGAGGTTTAGCCTTTGGTTTAGACCGTCTAGCGATGTTAATGACTGGCTCTGCTTCAATCCGTGATGTAATGGCATTTCCAAAAACACAATCAGCAAGTTGTTTATTAACCAATGCACCAAGTGCGGTTAGTGAGCCACAGCTAAAAGAATTAAATATTCGTTTACGTAAGCAAGCGACCATTGTCGATGGAACAAGCATAGAGTAATTAAAGAGCTTTAGTATATTAATGGTAGGGGCGAAGGTTATGAGTGAACAAGCAGCAATAGCATCATGTACTGAACGACGTTATGAAATTCGTCGAGCTGATTTACCACTAAGTTGCCCAACATCGGAGATGGATGCTTGGGATGCGCACCCTCGAGTTTATTTAGATATTGATGCCAAAGGCGAAGCTTCATGCCCATATTGTGGTGCTTTATACGTATTGATTGATAGTTGAACATGATGCCATTGGTGCATGTGGCTGTGGCCGTGATCGTCAATGAGCAACAAGAAGTGCTATTGGCCTTACGACATGCTCATCAGCACCAAGGTGGCTTATGGGAATTTCCTGGTGGTAAAGTCGATACCAATGAAGCGGTTTATGATGCTTTGGTTCGTGAGATCAGTGAAGAACTAGGCATTATCATTACATTGGCGCAGCCTTTGTTGAAAGTGACACATGAATATAATGATAAATCAGTATTATTAGATGTTTGGCAAGTAGACAAGTTTGAAGGTAGCCCAAAAGGACAAGAAGGCCAACAATTACGCTGGTGTCCAATGTCAGCGTTAAATGTCGCTGATTTTCCTGCTGCAAATATGCCGATTATTACCGCACTTCAGTCGAACTAAACAGCCGTCATAAAAACAGGTATAAATAAATGAGCCTTGCACAGACAATTCCACAAAAGCTGCAATCAAGCATTGATAACATCATCACTAACGTGGCGCCAAACCCATGGTTAAGCGAGCTTGAGAAAGCAGGTTATATAGTTAAAATTAAAGCACTATTAAAACAAAAAGACGCGGTTGTGATTGCGCATTATTATGTTGATGATGAATTACAAGCATTAGCAGAGGAAACGGGAGGTTATGTTTCAGATTCATTAGATATGGCTAATTTTGGCGCCCGGCATAGTGCCAGCACATTAGTAGTTTGTGGTGTTCGTTTTATGGGCGAGACATCAAAGATTTTAAGCCCTGAAAAAATGGTGGTCATGCCAACCTTACAAGCAGAATGTTCTTTGGATTTAGGCTGTCCGATTGAGGAGTTTAGCCGCTTTTGTGATCAATATCCTGATCGTGAAGTGGTGGTTTACGCTAATACCAGTGTCGAAGTAAAAGCGCGTGCAGATTGGATTGTCACCTCAAGTAATGCCATCCAAATTATTAATCATTTAATGGCCGAAGGTAAAAAAATCATCTGGGGGCCGGACAAACATTTAGGTCAGTATATTAAAAATGAGACTGATGCTGATATGATTATGTGGCAAGGAAATTGTGTAGTTCATGATGAATTCAAGTTATATGAACTTGAGCAATTGATGAAGAAACACCCCAACGCTGAAGTATTGGTTCACCCAGAATCACCAGAGGCAGTAATAGCTTTGGCCGATTTTGTGGGTTCAACCAAACAAATTATTACTGCCGGTAAAAAATCAGCAGCAGATACTTTAATTATAGCCACGGATCATGGTTTGTTTTATAAAATGGGTCAGGCGGTACCAGACAAGCGGCTTATTCCTGCTCCAACGGGTGGCAAGAGTGCAACTTGTCAGAGTTGTGCCCATTGTCCGTGGATGGCTATGAATACCTTAGTCAATTTGTATGAAACCTTACGTGATACCACCAATACGATTGAAGTGGATGAGCAAACACGGCAAAAAGCATTGATACCATTAAACCGCATGCTGGATTTTTCATATCAAAGCGGCATATTGACTGCGGGTGATGCATAAGTTTTAGAGCTTAATGATAATCCGAAGGATTAAACTCATCTAAATCAAATTGTTCTGATTGGCTAGATGTATCCGGGATACGGTGATCTTCTGATGCCCAATCACCCAAATCAATCAGTTTGCAGCGCTCACTACAAAAGGGTTTCCACTGCTGCTTATCCTGCCAAGCAACGAGTTTACTACACTGGGGACAATTTACTTTTTTAATCATTGCGCCGAGATTACATAATGCAACTGCTCAGTGAAAAATCAACATCATCACTGACTTGTTGTGGCCGTTGGTCAATATTAAATTGCATAAACCGTACTGTAAAACGATGTTTACCCGCACTTATTTCTGGATAAAAAGAGACCTTTTTTGGCATTTTCACTCGAATTAACTGGATCGGTTGATTGCTATCTAAGCTATGTTGATAAAATCCAGCTGGAGCAGTATATTTTGTATAACCAGTACTAGAGCGAATAAGTTTTAGCGACATATCAATCGCCGCACGCGCACTAGCAAACTGATCTAACCACATTAGAAGTTGTTGCTTTCTCCCTTCAGGCGGGGTGTGTTGCAACCAAAAATGATAGCCAGGAAGATCAAAGTCACAGCTGCCACCAGGAATACTTGAGCGTTGCCGTATGCTGTATAAAAATTCATTATCACGCAGTGTTTGACCGATTGCAGATTTTTTTAAATGTAGCAGATCAAGGATCTGATCTAACTCGGTGAGCAGCTCATCAAGCGCTTGTTTATCGACACCAGGTGTATTTTCTAATGCCGAAAGTGTTGTCACTAACCGTTCTAGTTCTTTAATGATTTCTGCTTTTAAGTCACTGCGTTCAAAGACTGACAGGATGTTGAGCAAACCTTCAATGGCATCACGGTTATGCAATTCAGAATCACCTTGTAATGCAAGATCAAGGCGTATAAATAACAGTTCAAGCCGCAGGAATGTGCGTATCCGCTCATTAAGGGGCTGTTCGTAAATGATAGTGTCAGACACAGGCAATAAAGGCCACATTCAAATTAAAACTGTCATTGTCCATGACTATGCTTCTACTGGCAACTCATTGCTGATGATTTAGCCAAATTAAGGTATTTTTTGTGCAATTGAGCAACCAATTGATCGAGCATATTAGTAGCATTGTTGTTATCAATAACATCGTCGGCAACAGCTAATCTTTGTTTGCGATCACGTTGGCTGTTTATCATCATTTGAGCATTATTTTCAGAGATATTATCTCGTTGGCAAAGACGAGTTAATTGTTGCTCAGGGTTGAGGTCAATCACGAGGATTTGATCAACTAGATCCTGCATTTGGGCTTCAATCAGTAATGGGATAACTAAGATGCAATATGGGCTGTGAAACTGTTGACTTTGACGCATTAATTGCTGACGTATTTTGGGATGCAAAATATTTTCTAACTGCTGCTTCGCGATGCTATCTGTAAAAATGAGTTGACGAAGGCGAGGGCGATTGAGATAACCATTTTGTTGTACTATTTCTGTACCGAAGGCGGCAATAATTTCTTGATAGGCAACTTGATTCGGCTCGACTAATTCTTTAGCGATGATATCAGCATCAATAATAGGGACGTCATATTGAGAGAACAAATGGCAAACAGTTGATTTGCCACTGGCAATACCACCGGTGAGTCCAATTTTTAGCATGGGATCTTAGCTAATACCAGCCCAATTGAGATAACTATTGTTAATTGTATTACCCCAAAGCAAGGCAATCCAACCTGCAGCGGCTAAATAGGGTCCAAAGGGAATAGGAATATCAGCTTGATGTTGGCGGAAAATCATCAATGATATACCGACTACGGCGCCAACTAAGGATGATAATAAAATAATGGAAGGGAGTAATGACCAGCCTAACCATGCTCCTAAAGCTGCTAATAATTTAAAGTCTCCATAACCCATGCCTTCCTTACCTGTCGCAAGTTTGAAGACATGGAAGACCAGCCAAAGTGATAAATAGCCAGCAATAGCACCGATGACGCTAGATTGTAAGTCAGTATAAACAGCAAACAGATTAAAAAAGATACCGAACCATAATAATGGCAAAGTAATGCTGTCAGGCAATAGCTGATGGTCTACATCAATAAAAGTAAGAGCAATAAGTGACCATGTCAGTAATAATGCCCCCATGCATGCCCAATCAAAACCAAATTGCCACGCTACAATTCCAGATAAAGCACCGGTCAATGCTTCAATAATAGGATAGCGTTTTGATATGGAGGTTTTGCATTGTTTGCACTTGCCACCCAAAATCAAATAACTGATGACTGGGATATTCTCAATAGCAGTAATAGCATGATTACATTGCGGACAGCGCGAGCGCGGCTTGCTAAGAGTTAGCGCCTCTAATGTTTGAGTTTCCTTGCCATTGAGTTCATCACACTGTGTTTTCCATTCACGCTCCATTATCACCGGTAAGCGGTAAATAACGACATTCAGAAAGCTACCGACCAATAGTCCTACAATGGCTGTAAAAGTAATGAATAATGGAGCGGAGTGTTGCAATAAATCAACTAATTGCACCTGTTATACGACCGCACCAAGTTTAAATATTGGTAAATACATAGCAATGACTAAGGTACCAATCAATCCCCCTAGAATAACCATGATTAGAGGCTCCATCAAAGCCGTCATATTATCTACTGCATCTTCTACTTCACGCTCATAAAAATCAGCGACTTTAGCTAACATCGAATCAAGTGAGCCTGATTCTTCACCGATCCCCACCATTTGCACCACCATATTAGGGAATAATTCAGTATTTTTCATTGCTACATTTAGCTGAGTCCCGGTCGATACGTCATCCCGCATCTCTAATGTAGCTTCGGCAAAAACAATATTACCGGTCGCACCCGCGACTGAGGCCATGGCCTCAACCAGAGGTACACCAGCTTTAAACATGGTAGAGAATGTGCGTGCAAAACGAGCGATAGCACCTTTTTCGATAATGATGCCAATAACGGGAATTTTGAGTAATAGCCGATCGAATAAATGTTGTACTTTCCGTGAGCGTTTTTTTGCTTGCAGAATCCCCATGATTACACCGATGATACTACCGAATATCAGCCACCAATATTGCTGAAATACCTGTGAAAGATTAATAATCATTTTGGTTAAGCCTGGCAAATCAGCACCAAAGCCAGTAAATAAAGCCTCAAACTGTGGAATAACAAAAATCATCAAGATGGCAGTAACAACAAATGCAACCACAATAATAGCCGCGGGATAAACCATTGCTTTTTTGACCTTAGCTTTAAGTGCTTCGGTTTTTTCCTGATAGGTTGCAATTTCATTAAGCAATGTTTCCAAGGTACCGGATTGTTCACCAGCATTAACCAGATTGATATACAGATCATTAAAGTGCAATGGGAATTTACCGAGTGATTCGGCAAGGCTAGTTCCTGATTCAACATCTACTTTAATGGCAAGAATCATATCTTGCATACTGGCATTTTCATGACCTTCACCAATGATTTGCATAGCCTGCATCAATGGCACACCCGCCTCCATCATTGTTGCCAGCATACGGCTAAAAATCGCAATATCACCTGGTTTAATAGGTGGTTTTCTAGCAGCAAAAAGGTCTTTAGGTTTCTTTTTGACCTTAATGGGCGTAATGCCTTGGCGGCGAAGATCGGCTCGGACAGCATTTATATTAGCACCAGATTGTTGACCTTTGATTCGGCGCCCTTGTTTATTGGTTCCTTGCCATAGGAATACCGGGTCAACTTGCGGTTTTTTTGCTTTTTTTGCTTGCGCCACGAACTACTCCTTGGTTACACGGTTGATTTCTTCAAGACTTGTTAAGCCTGCAGCCACTTTTCTAAGGCCCGAGCTTCTTAAATCAGCAACACCTTCTAATGCAGCTTGCTCGGCCAGTTGTAGTGAATTGCCGCCTTCCATAATGATACGTCCTAAAGCTTCAGTAATGGGCATCACTTGATAAATACCGACACGACCTTTATAGCCTTCGGTACAACTATCGCATCCTACGGCTTTATATACTGTGACGCCTTCGTCAATTTGAGCTTGGTTAAAGCCCTCTTCCAATAAGGCTTCAACGGGGAGTTTGTCAGTTGTTTTACAGTTAGAGCAGAGCCGACGAGCAAGACGCTGGGCAATAATCAATGTCACCGCTGAGGCAATATTAAAGGGCGGTACACCCATATTGGCGAGGCGCGTTAAGGTTTGTGGTGCATCATTAGTATGCAATGTGGACAGTACCATATGGCCTGTTTGTGCAGCTTTAATAGCGATTTCAGCTGTTTCTAAATCGCGAATCTCACCGACCATAATGATATCGGGATCTTGACGTAAAAAAGCACGTAAAGCATCAGAGAAATTTAAACCGACAGCGGGATTAACATTAACTTGATTGATGCCCGCCAAAGTGATTTCAGCAGGATCTTCGGCAGTGGAGATATTACGGTCATCGGTATTTAAAATATTGATCGCAGTGTATAGCGAAACTGTTTTACCACTACCTGTCGGCCCCGTTACCAAGATCATGCCGTAAGGTTGATGCATTACCTCTAAGAATATTTTTTTTTGGTCATCCTCATAACCCAATACATCAATACCAAGCTGGGCACTAGTCGGATCGAGGATACGCAATACGATTTTTTCACCGAATAATGTGGGACAGGTATTCACACGAAAATCGATAGCCTTTGTTTTTGAGAGCTTCAATCGCATGCGACCATCTTGAGGAACCCGCCGTTCGGCAATATTAAGCCGCGACAAAACTTTTAAGCGAGCGGCAATTCGCCCACCTAGCGCGACAGGAGCTGTTTTATTTTCATGCAAAATCCCATCAATACGAGTCCGTACACGATATTTTTTCTCATAAGGTTCAAAGTGAATATCTGATGCGCCGGCTTTAATCGCAGTGGTTAAGATGCCATTTATAAATCTGACCACTGGTGTGTCATCAATATTTTTATCATTGGCATCATCTTTTTGTTCAATTTCATCTGGGCCTAGATCGATATCATCTAATTCAGCATCACCAAAATCATCAAGTTGATCAGCGCTATCATCTAAGGCGCGCTCAATAGCGGTTGATAATTGTTGTTCATCAACGAGTACAGGGTAAGTATTCGAGCCGGTATTAAATTGGAATTCATCCAATGCTTGTAGATTGGTGGGATCAGAAACCGCAACATAAAGTCTTTTACCGCGTTGATATAACGGCAGCGCATTATGTTGGCGAATCAATTTTTCTTGGATAAGGTTGGTTGACGCCAGCTCCATATTCATAGTGTTTATATCAAACAGAGGCACACCAAATTCTTGAGATGCCATTGAAGCAATATCTTTGCTAGAGACAATTTTATTATTGACAAGATAACTAACGAAGGCCAAGTTGGCCTCTTTGGCTGATTGTTGTGCGCTATCTGCATCCTGCTCCGATAGCAGGCCATCTCCGACCAGTCTTCGTGCAAGTCCACTTAGCTTAATTGATGTAGCTGAATCTGCCATTATCAAATGTGCATCCTATGTAAAGCGCTATATTCTAATGTTATCGGTCATATACTATGGAAATTTACTAATAATTTCTAGTGTCTTAGTTCGTAGCGTGTATGACAGATTGGATATATACTGCTCATCAATTAATGTTAGACAAAAAGAGAATGCAAAAAATGAAAAATTTAAAACGGCTAGCGCTTGTATTATGCTTAATTTCAGTAGTAGTAGCATGTGGCCAAAAAGGTGATCTATACCTACCTGAAGGCAAGGCTTTAATAAGTTTGTTTGGATAGATTAAAATGGATTATTTTCACTACCAATCGGGCGAACTATTTGCTGAAGAAGTAGCATTGTCAGGCATAGCGCAACAATATGGCACGCCTACGTATATTTATTCAAGAGCGACATTAGAGCGGCATTGGCACGCTTTTAATGATGCTTTTGCGGAACTCCCACACTATGTTTGTTATGCAATAAAAGCCAATTCAAATTTAGCAGTATTAAATATATTGGCACGACTTGGATCAGGTTTTGATATCGTTTCCGGTGGCGAGTTAGCACGAGTTTTAGCAGCGGGAGGTCAAGCAAATCGCACTGTTTTTTCCGGTGTTGGTAAGACGGTTGCGGAAATTCAGTATGCATTGCAACAAGGGGTGCGCTGTTTTAATGTCGAATCTATTCCAGAACTTGAGCGAATTAATATTGTTGCTGGTGATATTGGAATGGTTGCGCCAATTTCTATACGAGTAAACCCCGATGTGGATGCGCAAACACATCCTTATATTTCGACCGGCTTAAAAGAAAATAAATTTGGAATAGCAATAGAGCAAGCAGAAGGCGTTTATCTGCAAGCGCAGCAGATGCGACATATTAAAATCACGGGAATTGATTGCCATATTGGTTCACAACTAACATCAGTGACTCCCTTTGTTGATGCCATAAAGCGCGTTTTAGTCTTAGTCGATCGTTTGGTCGAATTGGATATTAACTTGACTCATTTGGATATTGGTGGCGGTTTGGGAATAACATATGATGATGAAATACCACCGACACCTACAGAATATGCTGCGGCATTAAAACCATTATTAATCGGCCGTAATCTAGAGATTTTGATGGAGCCAGGCCGCGCTATTGCTGGCAATGCTGGTGTATTATTGACACGAATAGAATATTTAAAAGTAACAGAAGATCGTCAGTTTGCAATTGTTGATGCGGCAATGAATGACTTATTACGGCCCGCCTTATATCAGTCATGGCAACAGATTCAATCGGTTGTTCAAGATGAGACAGCCGAGGCGGTGAAATACGATATTGTTGGGCCGGTATGTGAAACTGGTGATTTTCTTGGCAAGGAACGTTTATTAGCGGTTAAACAAGGTGATTTATTAGTTATACGGTCGGCAGGTGCTTACGGGTTTACCATGAGCTCAAATTACAACTCTCGTCCTCGAGCAGCAGAGATTATGATAGATGGCGATCAAATGCATCTTATCCGCGCCAGAGAGAGCATAGAATCATTGTATGCTGGTGAACAGGTGTTACCGGAGTAATTTGCCATGTTGAAATTTAGCAAAATGCATGGACTTGGCAATGATTTTATTGTCATTGACGCCATCAATCAGCAAGTAGATTTGTCATCTGCTCAAATCCAGTTTTTAGCGGATAGACATTTTGGCATTGGTTGTGATCAATTATTATTAGTGGAAACAGCATCCACCGATAAAGTAGATTTCAAATATCGCATTTTTAATGCTGATGGTAGTGAAGTTGAACAATGTGGCAATGGCGTTCGTTGTTTTGCACGTTTTGTACATGATAAGGGGTTGACGAATAAAGATACAATCGCTGTTGAAACTGCATCAGGTGTGATTTATCCTAGCTTACAAATTAATGGTGATGTTAGAGTTGATATGGGCTTACCCCATTTTTCCCCTAGCGATATTCCTTTTATAATTGAGCAACAAGCACGGACTTATCCATTATCGTTAGCCGATGGCCAAATTAAAGAAATTAGTGCCGTTTCGATGGGTAATCCTCATGCTGTGATGGTAGTCGATAGTATTGAAATCGCGGATGTTGAAACAAGTGGGCCGATGATTGAAAACCATGCTCAGTTTCCAGAGCGTGTGAATGTTGGTTTTATGGAGATTGTGAGTTCATCACAAATAAAATTACGGGTATATGAGCGTGGCACAGGTGAAACAAAAGCCTGTGGAACCGGAGCGTGTGCAGCCGTAGTAAGTGGTATTCAACAAGGTCTATTACAACGGCAAGTTAAGGTATCATTATTAGGCGGTGAGTTAACAATTGAATGGCCAGAGGAGCAGTCATCAGTATGGATGACGGGGCCAGCAACACAAGTATTTGATGGAGAAATTGCGTGGGCAATAATAAACAGCCACTAACGGCAGAGCAGGTTGCACAGTATTTGGCGGAACATTCAGATTTTTTTCTGAATCGACCTGATGCATTAGAAAAAGTGCAATTGAGTGAATCACCAGTAGGTACTATCTCTTTAGCGCAGCGTCAGCTGGAACGGATACAAAATAAAAACACTCAGCTACAAGAACAATTACATGCTTTAATTGATAATGCTCGCCAAAATGCGGAATTACAATCAAGAGTACATCAGCTCTGTTTAAGGTTAATAGATGCACAAAGTCTTGATGTTTTGTTCTCAATGTTAAGCAATGAGCTCAAACAAGAATTCAAAGCCGATGAAATAGCATTACGATTATTTTATGCGGGTGATCTTGTCCCGGATATGCCTGAGACATCGGAAAATATTAGTCAGTTACATGCGGATGATGACAGCTTACAAGTATTTGACAGTATATTAGCCAAACAACAACCCGTTTGTGGTCGGTTAACCAAGGCGCAAAAAAGGCTATTATTCGCAACCCACGCAGATGAAGTTCATTCCGTTGCTTGCATACCGTTGGGGCATGATCCCTGTGCAGGATTATTAGCAATAGCAAGTTACGATGCTAATCGTTTCCATGCCGATATGGCGACAGATTACCTGAGTTTTTTAGGAGACATTATCATGCGCTTATTACGAACACATGCCCATCACCAGCATGGCGAATGAGCTTAAACAAGATATAGCACAGTTCCTGCACTATTTAACGCAGGAAAAACGGATGTCATCACACACGGTGACAAATTATCAGCGCGATTTAAAACGATTATTAGCATTTTGTGAACAACAAGATTTAAGCAATTGGCAGTCCATAAAAAGTAGTCATATTCGGCAGTTTATCGCTCAACTCAATCGAAAAGGTCTGGCTGGGCGTTCAATTCAACGATCATTATCAGCAATACGGAGTTTGTATCGTTTTTTAATCAGGGAACAATTAGCAGATAATAATCCAGCCCAAGCAGTTCAAGCTCCTAAGGTTGAAAAAAGACTACCTGCAACATTAGATGTTGATCAAATGAGCGGCTTACTGGATAACGTTCAACAAGACAGTGTCATTGCCAACCGGGATCATGCCATGATGGAGTTATTTTATTCATCAGGTTTGCGTTTGGCAGAGTTAGCTAGTTTGGACTGTCGAGATGTCGATTTTGGCGATCAACTGGTCTATGTCACTGGTAAGGGTAATAAAGGTCGTGTTATTCCTATTGGGAAGATGGCGATAACAGCTTTAAAAAATTGGTTAGAGCAGCGAGAACAATGGGGTTGTTATGACCAAGCAGCACTCTTTATTACTCAACAAGGTCGACGATTAGGCGTAAGATCGATTCAAAAAAGATTGGATTATTGGGGTAAAAAACAAGGTATATCTGATCAAGTTCATCCTCATCGATTACGTCATGCTTTTGCATCACATATGCTGGAAGCAAGTGGAGATTTAAGAGCGGTTCAAGAATTGTTAGGCCATGCCGATATTTCGACTACACAGATTTATACTCACGTTGATTTTCAACATTTGGCTAAAGTCTATGATGCCGCTCATCCGCGAGCAAGGAAAAAATAATTAAGTCTTTTTGAGGATGCTAATTAAGTTAGTATAGCTACGGACAGATCTAAGTAGAGGATTTAAAATACTATGAAAGTTTTAATAGCCGAAGATTCTCGTTCTAATCAAATGCTGATCCGAGCTTATGTCGAAGAGGCGGGCCATCAGGTTGTAGCTGTCGATAATGGTTTACAGGCAATAGAAGCATTTGAAAATGATCGTCCAGATCTTGTTCTTTTAGATGTCACCATGCCCGTTAAAGATGGTATTGAAGCCGCGAGGGATATTCGAAAGATAACAGATGCAGACCATGATTGGGTGCCTATTATATTCTTATCTGGAATGTCTGATTCGAAAGATATTGCACGAGGAATTGATGCTGGAGGGGATGATTATTTAACAAAACCTATCGATGCCGTAGTTTTGAATGCAAAATTACGTGCAATGCATCGGATTTCAGAAATGAGGGCGGAGTTAGATGCGGCCAACCGTGAGTTAAAAATGATAGCGATAAAAGATGGCCTGACAGGTTTAGCTAATCGCCGTTATTTTGATGAAGCCATGGGTAAAGAATTTAAGCGTTCAATGCGGACCAAAACGGTGCTATCACTGATTCTATGTGATATTGATTATTTCAAATTGTATAATGACAATTACGGTCATCAAGGTGGTGATGATTGTTTAAAAACATTGGCTAAAATAATGCAGTCAATTATCAAGCGGCCAGGCGATGTCTTAGCTCGCTATGGTGGCGAAGAATTTGCGGTAGTGCTACCAGAAACAGACCTTGAAGGCGCAAAAATAGTAGCAGAGTCATTGCGTGCTAAATTGGAATCTGCTGCTATTCCACATGCTTATTCTACGGTGGCTAATGTTGTCACATTAAGCCTAGGTGTTTCATCTATACAGCCTTTGCCTGAGCATGTGCCTGAAGAATCTATTCGAGATCTAATTGAGTCAGCTGATAAAGGTTTGTACCAGGCTAAAGAGCAAGGCCGTAATCAAGTTATTGTTTTAGAATAAGAGTGACCAGCCTAATTCAAATTGATATTGCTTCATTGTTAATTCAACAGTTTGGCCAGAAGGAATTAGGCCTGTAACGGTGTGTGACGGTGCGTACATAGCACCGAAGTTAATCTCCTGTTTGCCACCATCGAACTTTTTGGTGAAACCAACAGTGAAATGTTCTTCTATTACACCGGGTGCCAAGATATTAAAGAATACTTCTGAATCAGGAATCGGTTGGTTACCATGGCTATAGCCCGCACGCCATGTCCAATCATTACTGGCTTGGTATTGCACACCGAACTTAACGGTTGTCATATCATCCCAACCAAAACCTACACCATTATTACCGCCCAGACAGGAGCTTGGAATCATCATTAGACACTGGGTCAGAGCCGGATTCATAGGATTGCTGACAGAATCAATTTGGCTATACCATGTTTTTTGTACATCTAATAACACAGTCAGATTATCTGTTGTTTTCCATGCCAAACCAATAGTGGCAGAAGCAGGGATGTCAAAACCACCTTGTTCAGCAAATAGACCTTTATAATCATCAAATTCAGACATATAAACACGTGAACGATAACCACCACCGAGAGTCACTTTATCACTGACAGGAAAGATAAAACCTACATTGATTCCGGCACCAAACGAACTATCATGACCATTGTCTGATAAATTAGTTGGACTCGTTGACAGCATCCCAAAACCACCCAGTCCTTTCGCTTCAAAGCTTTGATAAGCAAGGATTGCAGACACACCAATAGAGGCATTATTATCAAAACGATAGGCAAAGGTTGGAGCTAAGAATATTTGGGCTAAATCAACACCCGCGGCGCCACCGCCAAACACATTGGCACTTGATGAATACTTGGTATTCATACCACCATTACCGGTAATCGTAACGCCAAAAGATTTATGGTCGTCTAATTGCCATGTCATGCCAAATTCAGGAATGATAAAATAGTCGCGGTCACTTTTAACTTTGCCATCAGCTAAGGGGAAAAAAGGCGTTGCAGCGCCGGACACTTCAAATTCACGATTTGGGCTAAATACAGAGAGGCCAATATCAAGACGGTTGCCAACAAAGGCGATCCCTGCCGGATTAGTGGCGGCGATTAAACTATCTTGTGGTAATGCAACACCAGCACCTGCCATACCTTTAGATTTAATGCCATAGCCATGAGCTAGGTAGCCATTGGTTGCAAAAGCGGGTGAGACTAAACTTACAAATAAGCTAGCTAATAATAATTGACGAAATAAAGACATGTAGTGTTGCCCAGTGAGATATAAAGACGAGGGATTCTACATGATAATGATAGGGGTGTAATGTATATTAGACTTTGATTAATAAGTGTTTATTAATGTGCCTGTTCCCAGTTATCACCCATTCCAATACTTACCTCCAGTGGTACGGCAAGATCAGCAGCATTGATCATATGGTGTTCTACTTGAATTTTAGCGCTTTCAACTTGATCTTTCGGGACTTCAAAGACTAATTCATCGTGTACTTGCATAATCATACGAATGCCGGAGTTACTCTGCTGTAACCATTGGTGTATGGCAATCATGGCACGCTTAATAATATCTGCGGCACTACCTTGCATAGGAGCATTGATAGCGGTGCGTTCGGCATACTGGCGACGCATGCCATTACTAGCATTAATTTCAGGTAAATATAATCGCCGACCAAAGATGGTTTCAACATAACCATCTAGCTTGGCTTGTTCACGGGTAGCATTCATATACTCTTTAACCCCCGGATACCGTTCAAAATAAGTGGTCATATAGTCGGCTGCTTGATGCCGCTCAATACCTAATTGTTTTGATAAGCCATGGGCAGACATGCCATATATCAAACCAAAATTAATAGCCTTAGCACTGCGACGTTGATCGTTAGAGACCTCTTCCAAATGAACATTAAAAATTTCAGAGGCGGTATGGCGATGAATATCTTCACCGGCAGCAAAGGCTTTTAACAAGCCTTCATCTTTAGATAAATGAGCCATAATACGAAGTTCAATTTGTGAATAATCAGCAGCCAATAAAATAGCCCCCTCTGGTGGCACAAATGCCTCACGAATACGGCGACCTTCTTCACTGCGAATAGGAATGTTTTGTAAGTTTGGATCAGAGGAGGATAATCGCCCTGTTGCGGTCACAGCTTGGTGATAGGATGTATGGACACGGCCTGTGGCGCTATTGACTTGCTCTGGTAGGCGATCAGTATAGGTCGATTTGAGTTTACTTAAACTACGATATTGCATCAGGAGTTGTGGAAGCTCGTAGCCATCATCAGCCAAATCTTGCAAAACACTTTCAGCAGTTGAGGCCTGGCCTTTAGGAGTCTTTTTTAGAATAGGCAATTCAAGCTTTTCATACAAAATAGCACCAAGCTGTTTCGGCGAACCTAAATTAAATTCCTCACCAGCAATATCCCAAGCTTGTTGTTCAAGTTTATCAATTTGATGACCGAGTTGATCACTTTGGGTTTGCAGCATCCAAATATCAATATTGACGCCATTGCGTTCTAAGGAATTAATTACCGGTAACAGAGGCATTTCAAGATTGTGGTATATCTCTGCTAACGAGGGAATGGCTTGAAGCTGCGGCCATAATGTTTGATGTAACTGCAAAGTAATATCAGCATCTTCAGCGGCATAAGGTGCCGCATGCTCAAGATCAATTTCATTGAATGATAGTTGTTTTTTACCTTTGCCAGCCACATCTTCAAAATGGATAGTGCTACGGTCAAGATATTTTTCTGCTAGGGAGTCCATATCATGCCGCGTCGCGGTGCTGTCCAATACGTAAGATTGCAGCATGGTGTCATGCTGAATGCCCTGTAGGTCAATATTATGATTGAGCAATACATGCCGGTCGTACTTTAGGTTCTGGCCAACTTTATATTGATCAGAATTTTCTAATAGAGGCTTAAATAAGGACATCACATGCTCAAAATTGAGCTGTGTTGGCGCACCAATATAATCATGTTTTAAAGGAAGATACGCGGCTTCGCCGGCTTTAATCGCAAACGATAAACCGACAATTCGGGCATTTAAATAATTCAGGCTGGTGGTTTCTGTATCAAAAGCGAACAGCTCAGAATCTTTTAATCGAGATAACCAATATTGCAACCGATCTTCGGTCAATATAGTTTCGTAGTTTTGCTCAGTTGGCGGTGGCGGTGGTGAAGCGATATTGTCCATTGTTGCTTGGATAGCAGTAGAAATATTGCCACTATCATTAACGCGAGCAACTAACTCTTTGGTCCACGTTCGAAATTCAAGCGTTTTAAAGAGTTCAAGCAAAGTCTCATTATCTGGAGATTGTAATTGTAAGTTTGATGGCGAATGTTCTAATTCAACATCAAGTTTAATCGTGGCAAGCTGATAGGACAGCGGTAAATCCGCGGCAGCTTCACGCAATTTTTCACCCATTTTGCCTTTTACGTCATCAGCATGAGCAATCACACCATCCAAGGAATCATATTGTTGTAATAGCTTGGTTGCTGTTTTAGGACCAACACTGGGTACGCCGGGGATGTTATCAACTTTGTCGCCCATTAATGCCAGATAATCAATAATTCGGTTTGGTGCAATACCATATTTATCATGAATGGCTTGAATATCCGTTTTGGTATTGCTCATGGTATTGATCAAGGTCACGTGCTCATTGACCAGCTGCGCCATATCTTTATCGCCAGTAGAAATGACGGTCTCAATTTTTTGCTCGGTGGCTTGTTGGGCTAAAGTACCAATAACATCATCTGCTTCTACACCTTCGACCATTAATAATGGAAACCCCATGGCTTTAACGACGGCATGCAAAGGTTCAATTTGTTCGCGCAAATCATCTGGCATGGGAGGCCGAGTAGCCTTATAGTCAGCGTACAGATCATTACGAAATGTTTTACCTTTAGCGTCAAATACCACTGCCATAAGCTCAGGTCTATAGTCGCGTAATAATCTTCGCAACATATTCACCACACCATAGATAGCACCAGTAGACAGCCCTTCAGCATTAGTTAGATTGGCTTGGCTCATCGCATGATACGCACGGTAAAGATAAGATGAACCATCAACAAGGATAAAAGGAGCTGTTTTTTTCATACGTGATCTTTAATTTTGTTCAAAGTTGGACTCAAGATAGCTTTAATCCTGCTAATGGAAATGCTATCTTTGTCATAAGTTATATGGAGCACAGTTTATGTTTAACAAGTTCACTATTGTATGCGCAGTTGCATTATTAATGTCAGTTAATGTTTGGGCTGATGGCCATAACATTCAAAAACCGCCCGTTCTTCCTGAGCCATTAATGGATGGTGAAAGTATTGAGCCAGAAGTGAGGATTATTCAAAAAGAAGATCGGCTGATTGAAGAATATCGTGTTAACGGCCAGCTTTATATGATTAAAGTCACGCCAGCAATTGGTATTCCATACTACCTATTAGACACCGATGGTGACGGTTCCCTAGAAACACAACAGCATGAACTGGCTTCTGGATTGTTAATACCAAACTGGATTTTGTTTAAGTGGTAATGAGTCTGATAGCGTAAGTTTTTATGTCCGTTTATACAGAAGTCGGACGCGACGATCTGATTGCGTTCTTAGAAGACTATGCCGTTGGCGAATTGGTGTCTTATGAAGGCATTAGTGAAGGTATAGAAAACACCAACTATTTTGTCACCACCAATCAGAGTCAATTTGTACTGACCTTATTTGAGCAGCACGACTTTGATGAATTAGCCTATTTCCTTGAAGTGATGACATTCTTTTATCAGCACGACATTCCATCAGCCCATCCGGCAGCAGACAAACAAGGCCATTATCTGAAAAAACTGTGTGGTCGGCCGGCAACACTGGTTTTACGTTTGTCTGGCCAAGGAGTCCATACAGTAGCGACATTGCAGCAATGCCAAGAGGTCGGTGACATATTAGGTCGAATGCATATTGTTGGGCAACAATTCAAATCACGACGGGCTACCGGACGTGGAGCTGATTGGCGTCAACAAATAGCCGATAAATTACTGCCTGTATTGGATGACGATTCAGCTGCGTTACTGAAAAATGAATTAGCGTTTCAAGCGGGTTATGCTGATCTTGAATTACCCTCAGGTGTCACCCATTCGGATTTGTTTCGAGATAACGCTTTATTTGAAGGTGATGATCTGAAAGGCATTATTGATTTTTATTATGCCTGTGATGAATACTTAATTTATGATTTAGCCGTAGCTATAAATGATTGGTGTATTGATGAAGATGGTTTGATAGAACATCAGCGTTACCAAGCTTTGATGATGGCTTATTTACAACATCGGCAATTAACCGAAACAGAACAAACTAGTTGGAATTTAGTACTCCGTGCTGCAGCGTTACGGTTTTGGTTATCGCGATTACAAGACAAACATTTCCCACGTGAAGGCGATCTTACTCATATTAAAGATCCAGATGCATTTTTAACGATCCTCAAACAACATCGTGCCAATGAAGATAAACTTAAATAAGTCTACTTTTATTTGAGTCATACCCAAACTAATTATGCGTGTTTTAATTATAAAATTAACTTCTATGGGCGACTTAATGCATGCCTTGCCAGCATTAACAGATGCCGCTCGCGCTATTCCTGATATTGAATTTGATTGGGTAGTTGATCACGCTTTTTCCGATGTGCCGTTATGGCATCCAAATGTCAAAAATGTTATTAAAACATCCCATAGGCAATGGCGAAAACAGCCAATAACAGCATGGAGAGATGGTCGCTTACCCAAATTTTATCAACAATTAAATGCGCAAAATTATGATGTAGTGATTGATCTACAAAGTAATCTTAAAAGTGCCTTTGTATCATGGTTGCATAAGGGTGATGTGCACGGGCTTGATAAAGAGTGCTGTCGCGAAAAGCCAGCCCATTGGGCTTATAAATATCGTTATACGGTTAATACTAGGCAACATTCAATTGAGAAAATACGTGAATTAATGGCGCAAGCGTTGAAATATGATTTGCCGGAACAAACTGCAGATTATGGCATTGATTTAAGTCGTTATGACTTGCCAACACTAGACTTTGAACTGCCAGATAAATACTTAATGTTTATCCATAATGCCAGTTGGGCCACCAAGCTCTGGCCGCTGTCATCATGGCAAGCATTGGTAAGCAAGGCCGTAGAACAGGGTTATTCAGTATTATTACCTTGTGGCAATGATGAGGAATATCAGCGAGCACAACAGATTGCTAGAATTAATCCGCAAGCATTCGCCTTACCAAAACTTTCTTTAAACAATATAGCTGCTATTACAAATAAGGCTAAAGGCGCAGTATGCAGTGACACCGGCTTGGCTCATTTAGCAGCTGTTGCCGGCATTCCAACGGTCACTATCTACGGTGCAACAGATACTAAATTGATTGGCACTTATGGCCGAAATCAGCAACAGATAAGTAGTGATTTTGATTGTGCACCTTGTTATAAACGCCAATGTCCATTGGTGAATTCTGAAAATGGAGAGCCAGTTTGCATGATGGATATAGATGTCGAACAGGTCTGGAATAGACTACAAACAATTTTACAAGCACAATAACCCGCTATGAAACATACTTTTCCTAATTTTCGCGATGCACATGTTTTAGTTGTGGGTGATTTGATGCTGGATAGCTTTTATTACGGTAAAGCCAGTCGTATTTCGCCTGAAGCACCGGTACCAGTGGTCAATATTGAACGTTTAGAAGACTTGCCGGGCGGCGCCGCTAATGTAGCAATGAATATTGCTTCACTGGGGGCAAAAAGTTGGGTAAGTGGAATAACGGGACGCGATAGTGCTGCAGAAACGCTTAAACAAAAATTAAATGCTGTTGGTGTTGAGTGTACTTTTCACCGATCAGCCAATACCGCCACCATAATCAAACGCCGAGTCATTAGTAATCATCAACAATTATTACGAATGGATTTTGAGGCGCCTTTTGCAAGTGAAGAATGGATAAATCTAAAGACATTAATTGAGCCATTAATCTCACAAACCAAGGTGATGATATTGTCTGATTATGCTAAAGGCACCTTGGCAGAACCTCAATATTGGATTAATTTAGCGAAACAGAATCAAGTTCAAGTATTAGTTGATCCCAAAGGTCAGGACTTTGAAAAATACCGTGGTGCTGATCTAATTACGCCGAATATGACTGAATTTGAGGCTGTTGTTGGCAAAGTAACATCAGAAGCTGATTTAATTGCTAAAGCACAACAATTAATCGAACAGTTAGATATTAAAGCACTGCTCATTACTCGTAGCGAACATGGTATGTCATTAATTCGCAAAGGCCAGCCAGAGTTTCATTTGCCTGCCATTGCCAAAGAAGTTTCCGATGTGACCGGTGCTGGAGATACCGTTATTTCAACCTTGGCAGCCACCTTAGCTGCAGGTGAAGATTTAGAAAAAGCAGTCACATTGGCCAATATTGCCGCCAGTATTGTGGTCAGCAAATTGGGTACTGCAACCGTTAGTGGTCCAGAGTTACAAGCGGAATATGAGCGTCACCAAGGTAGCAATAATACCGATCATAGTATTGCCGGTGTAGTCACGGTTGAACAGTTGAAACTAGCCGTTGATCAAGCTAAACAACGCGGTGAAAAAGTCGTATTCACCAATGGTTGTTTCGATATTTTGCATGCCGGACATGTGGCCTATTTAGAACAAGCGCGAGCGCAAGGTGATCGATTGATACTTGCCATTAATACCGATGAATCAGTCACTAAATTAAAAGGTGCTGGACGACCAATTAATTCTGCTGATCGCCGATTAGTTGTATTGGCGGGTTTAGCATCGGTTGATTGGGTTACTTGTTTTGAAGGTGATACTCCAGAACAACTATTACGTGAAATCCAACCTGACGTTTTAGTCAAAGG
>JBJPGB010000080.1:0-9433 GCA_048595405.1 Methylophagaceae bacterium | reverse complement strand
CGGCAATTCCTGAATGCCGCAGTAAGGCATCAATTTTAGGTTCACGGCCTCGGAATTCAATAAATAAATCCATCGGTTCACGTGAACCGCCTTGCTCTAAAATAGCTTCAAGGAATTCTATGCCCGTTTGGCGATCAAATATGCCCTTTTCCTCAAACTTGGAAAATGCATCTGCTGACAATACTTCTGCCCATTTATAACTGTAATAACCTGCTGCATAGCCACCAGCAAAAATGTGCGAAAAACTATTAGCAAAACGATTAAACTCCGGTGGCTTAACAACCGCTACTTGGTCACGTACTTCAGCCAAAATCTTATCAACTTGATTGTCTTGGTCTGGGTTAAATTCAAGATGTAATCGAAAATCAAATAAGGAAAACTCAATTTGACGTACCATCATCATTGCCGATTGAAAGTTACGGGCAGCAATCATCTTATCGAACAACTCTTGAGGCAATGTTTCGCCTGTCTCAAAGTGTCCTGAAATAAGGTCTAATGCTTCACGTTCCCATGCCCAATTTTCCATAAATTGGCTTGGTAGTTCGACAGCATCCCATGGCACACCATTAATGCCCGCTACTCCAGCATGATGAATTTTAGTCAACATATGGTGTAATCCATGACCAAATTCATGGAATAAGGTGGTGACTTCATCATGGGTAAATAATGCAGGTTTACCCCCTACTGGCTCTGAAAAATTACAGGTCAAAAATGCCACCGGTGTTTGAATGCCGTCAGCAGTCTGACGACGGACTAAACATTCATCCATCCATGCTCCACCACGTTTATGATTGCGGGCATATAAATCTAAATAAAATTGCCCTCGTATCTCGTTATTGCCATCAAATATCTCAAAAAAACGGACATCTTTATGCCAAATATCAATATCGCGTCGTTCTTTGATTTCTAGGCCATAGAGTTTATTTACAACGGCAAATAATCCAGATACTACCTTGTCTTCTGGAAAATATGGTTTAAGCTCTTCTTGAGAGATTGAATAGCGTTGCTGGCGGAGTTTTTCAGCAAAATAGGTGACATCCCATGCTTCCATGTTATCCATATTTGCTATTTCTTTAGCGAAGGCTTTTAGCTCATCAAATTCTTGTTCGGCAATTGATTTTGAGCGTGCAGCCAAGTCATTTAAGAAATCTAACACTTGTTGTGGAGATTGCGCCATTTTTGTTGCTAATGAACGTTCTGCATGATTACTGAAACCAATGATTTCGGCTAGTTCATGACGTAATTTTAAAATATCTGTCATCACTTGCGTATTATTCCATTTCCCTGCGTTCGGCCCTTGATCAGAAGCTTTAGTGGCGAAAGCGGTATACATTTCTTCACGAAAATCTCGACTATCGGCATAAGACATCACCGGCATATACGATGGAAAATCTAAGGTAAAGACCCAACCCTCTACTTTGTCTCGTTGAGCAAATTGAGCCGCCATGGCTTTTGTTGATTCTGGTAAACCATCTAATACAGCTTCATCAGTAATATGTTTTTTCCAGGCATGGGTGGCATCCATCAAGTTTTCTTCAAACTTGGCAGTACGCTCAGTCAGTGCTTGGGAAATTTTTTTAAATTGATCACGTTTTTGTTGCGATAACTCAACACCAGACAAGCGAAAATCTCGCAGGGCATTGTCGATCACTTTTTTCTGAGCGATATCCAGCACATCATAAGCAGGGCTATTCGCTAATGTTTTATAGGCTTTATACAAACCTTCGTTCTGACCTAGTTCGGTGCCGAACTCACTTAACTTTGGCAAACAAGCATTGTATGCAATTCGCAATTCATCCGAATTCATCACTGAATTGAGGTGACTTACTGGCGACCATACTCGGTCAATGCTGGCATCTAACGCTTCCATGGGCAGGACCAATGTCTGCCATGTTGGCTGTTCAATATTTGAGACCAAATCTTCAACCGTCTGTTTTGCCTGTTCAATAACCTGATTTAATGCTGGTTCTATATAGTCTGTCTCAATCTCTGAGAAGGCTGGTAAGGCGTTATTTTTCAATAAAGGGTTAGTCATTATCGCTCGCACTGTCATTTGAAATATTGGGTGATTATACGTCAAGGCATCGCTATCAGACGCATCATCTGTGAACTTGTTCACACTTCATATTACATTGTGATTCACAAAATGCTTTTATCATGTTGCAATACAAGCACTTTTTTATAAAAAATAGCATGTTTTTAACCCGCTTAACTTGATTGCTCACAGTGACCATGAGATTATCTGACATTAACTGCAAAATTATATTTAGGAATTGTGTAAATGACTACACTCACCTCATTAATTAGAATCAGCCTGCTAACCGCGGCCTTGCTACTAAGTGGCTGTGCAACGACCCAACATGCAGATGGTGTAAATGACCCATTGGAAGGTTATAACCGCTTTATGTACAGCTTTAATGATGTCGCAGATCGCGCCGTTATTAAACCTGCTGCTCAAGTTTATGATGCTGTTCTCCCTGACCCGATCCAAAAAGGTGTTAGCAATTTCTTTAGCAACTTGAATGAAATTACCGTCATCATTAATGATTTACTCCAACTTAAGTTTCGGCAAGCATTTCACGATACCGGCCGCTTTGTTCTTAATAGTACTGTTGGTGTTGCAGGTATCTTTGATGTAGCAGGCTATTCTGGCTATGAAAAACATGATGAAGACTTTGGCCAAACATTAGGTTCTTGGGGTGTTGGCACTGGCCCTTATGTCGTTTTACCGTTTTTTGGCCCTCGTAATGTTCGGGACACAGTCGGTCTGGTGGGTGATATCTATACCGACCCTATCACCTATGTTGATGATAATGCGACTCGCAATGCCTTAGTTGCCACGCAAGTTATCGATCTCCGAGCCAACTTGCTTGGTACCGAAAAAGTGTTGGATGAAGCAACAGATGATGAATATATCTTTGTTCGCGATGCTTACCTACAACGTCGCCAACATCTAGTCTATGATGGCAACCCACCTGAAGAAGACTTTGACGTATTTTCTGACGAGTAAACTTTCAACGGGACAAGCTGCGCCCAACAACATATAATTAAAAAGCCGGACAGTTGTTCGGCTTTTTATCATTAACACGTAACGAATTAGTCTCTATTTATGACCACAGCCCTTTTTATTCTCGCTATTGTTATCGGTTTTGCAATCCTTATCTGGGGAGCTGATCGTTTCATTGACGGTGCTGCGAATATTGCCACTAATTTTGGCGTTTCTCCGCTTATTGTCGGTTTAACAATTGTTGGCTTTGGTACCTCTGCTCCTGAAATGCTCGTTGCGGCCTTAGCTTCTTTTGATGGTGTACCGACACTCGGAATCGGTAATGCTATTGGTTCTAATATTGCTAATGTTGGTTTAGTGCTGGGCATTACCATCTTAGTGAGTCCACTGGCAGTGCACTCTGATACCTTAGAACGCGAATTCCCTTTATTAGCCTTTGTAATGGCTATTGCTTTGTTTCTAATGTGGGACCAACATTTAAGTTTTCGTGATGGTGTAATTTTATTTTCAGGGTTTATTCTGGTTTTATTTGGGATGGCTTATCTTGCCATTCGTAGTAGCAAAGAAGACCCTTTAGAACAGGAATTCGAACAAGAGTTTTCGCAACCCACCATGACAACAGGCCAATCTATCCGTTGGTTTATGATTGGCTTAATTGCCTTACTTATTGGCTCAAAATCCTTAGTTTGGGGCGCCGTGGGTGTGGCTCATATTCTGGGTGTGAGCGATCTTATTATCGGGCTAACCATTGTCGCTATTGGCACTAGCTTGCCCGAGTTAGCAGCTTCGGTGATTTCAGCATTAAAAAATGAACATGATATTGCCGTCGGCAATATACTCGGATCCAATATGTTCAATTTATTAGCGGTATTAGCCATGCCAGGCCTTATTAATCCCACCACCTTTGACTCGGCAGTGTTATATCGAGACTTCCCGATAATGGTTGGCCTAATCGGATTACTCTATATCTTTGCACGTACTGGTTTTAAAGGCCACATTGGTCGATTAGCCGGAACAGCTATGTTATTAATTTTTATCGCTTATAATGGGCTTCTAGCTTACCAAAGTACTATAGGAATACCCGTAGCGTGACAGATACTGAAGCTCAACAACTTAAATCTTTAGGCCTTGCCGTTATTGATACTGAGCTTGATGCGATCTCGGCATTACGTAGCCGTATTGATAATACTTTTGTTGAAGCCTGCCAATATCTACTGCATTGCCAAGGACGGATCATTGTTATCGGTATGGGCAAGTCAGGTCATATAGCTGGCAAAATAGCATCAACTCTTGCCAGCACAGGTAGCCCCGCATTTTTTGTGCATCCCGGCGAAGCTAGCCATGGTGACTTAGGTATGGTCACCGATAAAGATGTGGTATTAGCCCTTTCTAATTCTGGTGAAACCAGTGAAATATTAACCATTTTACCGATTATTAAGCGATTAGGTGTACCGCTTGTTGCTATGACAGGTAAGCCTCATTCGACTATTGCTCAAACTGCTAATGCCCACCTTGATGTCAGTGCTGAAAAAGAAGCTTGCCCTTTAGGTTTGGCTCCTACTTCTAGCACCACTACGGCTTTAGTGATGGGCGATGCATTAGCAATTGCCCTATTAGAAGCACGTGGCTTTACGGCTGAAGACTTTGCTTTATCACATCCTGGTGGTCATCTTGGTCGGCGACTATTACTCCATGTTAATGACATTATGCATACCGGCAATGCTATTCCTAAAGTCAGTGATAAAGCATTAATTAGTGATGCCTTAATTGAAATGACCGATAAAGGTTTGGGGATGACAGCGATTATGACCGATGATGGTAATATTGCAGGCATTTTTACCGATGGTGACTTGCGTCGTGTGCTGGCTCAGACTATTAATGTGCATACCTCATCTATTTCTGACGTCATGACCCGTGATTGTAAAACCGGCCAAGCAAACATGCTCGCGGCCGAAGTATTAGAATTAATGCAGCGCCATAAGATCAATGGATTATTGATCACCGATGAGCAACAACAACTGGTTGGCGCTATCAATATGCATGATCTTCTTCGTGCCGGTGTTGTATAAACTAGGACATATAATGCAAGATATTCTCGCTCGAACAAAAAACATAAAGCTGGTCATTTTTGATGTGGATGGTGTATTGACTGATGGCAGCATTATCATTGGTGATGATGGTGAGGAATATAAAGCCTTTCACTCTCGTGATGGCCATGGTATGAAACTCCTGCAATATACTGGAGTCGAAATTGCCATTATCACGGGTCGAACATCTGCTGTTGTTGAACATCGTATGACAAGCTTGGGCATTAATCATTTGTATCAAGGGCAGCAAGTCAAACTGCCGGCTTTTGAACAATTGATTAAACAATTAAATTTAACAGCTGAGCAATGTGCCTATGTCGGTGATGATTGGGTCGACTTGGCCATTATGACTCGTGTTGGTTTAGCAATAGCCGTTCAAGATGCTGATGCTGTTGTTAAAAAACATGCCCACTGGACCACGCCAGCTAAGGGTGGCAAAGGTGCAGCAAGAGAAGTCTGTGAATTAATTATGGAAGGACAGGGAACCCTGCAAGATCAAATTGAACGCCATTTCTAATATTCCATTTCTAGCTAAAATAGTATTGCCTTTACTGGCAATTATGACTATTTGGCTATTATCTGGTAATGATTCTGATAGCGATGTGCAATCCCACGGAGTACAGCGCTCTAGTGATTATGCCATGACTGATTTCACCATGACGATAATGAATGATAATGGTGAACCTTCTCGAATTATTACCGGCTCAGAAATGGCTCATTATCCAAAAGATGATAGTACCGACATCATTTTTCCTGTTACTCAATTTATCAATCAACAGAAAGAGACTTGGATAATTTCCTCTAATAAGGCAACCATGCAGGGTGAAGGCGAAAATATTTTCCTCACTGGCAATGTCATTATCACTCGCGAAAATAATAATGAGATTGAATTATTAACCGAGGAACTCCATTTAGATACCGAACACGATACCGCTTATACTGATGCAGCCATTTCACTTAAATCACCCGAAGGTGAAACTCATTCCGTTGGTTTGCATGCTGCGCTTGCAGATAAGACAATTAACCTGCACTCTAGGGTGAAAGGACACTACAATGCTCCCCCTACACAATAAATTATTACTATTATCATTTTTCTTACTACCATCATTCGCATGGGCTTTGCCGAGTGATCGTGAGCAACCTATTGAAATTGAAGCTGATCACGCCCAACTTGATGATGAACAAGGCATCACCCAATACAAAGGAAGAGCGATCCTCACTCAGGGTAGCTTGCGTATTGAAGGTGATATTATTACCTTTTATTATGATGATGATCAGCAAATTTCTAAGGCGATTGCTCAAGGTAATTTAGCAACTTACCAACAAGTTCAAAAAACGGGCGAAGAACCCGTTAAAGCCAAAGCATTACGAATGGAATATCATGCAAAAGCACAAAAAATATACTTAATTGGCAAAGCAGAAGTCAAGCAAACAGGTGATGAATTTAGCGGTAATCGTATTGAATATGATATTGCTAAAAATGTAGTGAATATGAACTCTGCACCGGTCGAAGTGGCCGGCAAAACGCAAAAAAGTGGTCGTGTTCATATTATTATCCAACCACCTGGCAGCAAGAAAAAATCATCAACCACTAAAAAACCCAAAGCCAGCCCAAAAACGGTTGAGCCTGTTGTAGAACAAACCACATCTATCAGCACAAAAGAGGCTAAATATCTGACGGCAACGACCACGACTAATCTAAATATTCGAACAGGCCCCGGTACTCAATATGACAAATTGGGCACCTTTGACACGGCTAATGAGTTAATTATACTCACTGAGCAAAAAGACTGGGTACAAGTAAGAGGCATGATTGACGAGCAAGTGATTATTGGCTGGGTATACCGCCGTTATTTACGACTCTCTAATTAGATAGTTCTATTTAATAATGAGCCTTTTATCTGCCCAACAATTGACCAAACGCTTTGGTGATCGCCAAGTCGTAAAAGATATTTCACTGGAATTAAACAGTGGTGAAATCGTCGGCCTCTTAGGGCCAAATGGCGCTGGTAAAACAACCTGTTTTTATATGATTGTTGGGCTTATCCCTGTTGATCATGGGACGATATTTATTGACCAACAAGAATTAACTCGTGACCCTATTCATCAACGTGCTCAACTTGGTATTGGTTATTTACCACAAGAAGCATCGGTCTTTCGTAAACTCAGTGTCGCTGATAATATTTACGCCATTATCGAAACCCGAGATGAACTGAACGCTCCGGCCAAAGAAGATCTGCTTGAACGACTCTTATCTGATTTTCATATCGAACATCTGCGTGATTCACTCGGCATGGCCTTATCAGGAGGTGAACGCCGGCGAGTCGAAATCGCACGTACCTTAGCGATGGACCCCCAATTTATCTTGCTCGATGAACCTTTCGCTGGTGTTGATCCTATCTCAGTACTTGATATTCAAGGCATTATCAAAGAACTAGCCGAACGTGGCATTGGCATATTAATCACCGACCATAATGTGCGTGAAACCTTAAGTGTCTGCGAGCGTGCTTATATCTTTAATGAAGGCGAAGTGATTGCCAAAGGTACACCTGAACAAATTTTAAAAGACAAACAGGTACTGAGTGTTTATTTAGGCCGTGATTTCAGACTGTAGTAAAACTGTTGTTTGTAGGCTTCATGAAAATACAAGAAATCAACGTTCTTTAACTGTCCCAGCAATGACGAATGGCTTTCTTGAGCTTCAAATTTGAGTTACTATGTAAGCATTATTATCCATTTACCGAGGGACAATGTTATGACGAATCTTCAAACTGCCCTAAACGCAAGGGTTGCAGCGTTGAAAGGTAAGAAAACCAATAATAACCAGATAGTTATGGAACAGAATGTGTCTTTAGAGGCTATCAAAGGCTCATTACGAGGTGCAGGTATTCTTGACCAAAACGATAGAGTCGCTCAGCTAATTACCGTAAAATAAATGTACGTTTCGCCCAATATTGTTGTTGGCTTTCATGGTTGCGATCAAAGTATTTTTGACTTAGTAGTAAGAGAGGGAAAGGCACTCACTAACAGTGAGAATGACTATGATTGGCTTGGACACGGTATTTATTTTTGGGAAGGTAGTCACAAAAGAGCTTTAGATTGGGCTAAGAACAACAAAGGAATAAAGGACCCTGCCGTTGTAGGAGCCTTTATCAAGTTGGGAAACTGTATTGATTTACTCGACTCTGAATATACCGAGCAAGTCAAATCAACTTACGAAATATTACGGTTAGAATTTGATACTCTAGGTAAAGAATTACCAAAAAACAAAGCCTTTAAGGATAAGATAAGTTTTGTTAGACAGCTAGATTGTCAAGTAATACTACGGCTACAAAGGTTTAATAATGAACGAATAGCTAATGACTTAGCCCTTTCCAACTTGACAGGACAAAATAAACGAAAAATTCAAAATCATCCTGCTTTTATTGATTCTGTCAGGGGTATGTTTCCTGAGGGTCGTGAACTTTATTCTGGCGCAGGATTCAGAGATAAAAACCATATTCAACTTTGTGTTGTAAATCCAAATTGTATTATTGGCTATTTTGACCCTATAAGCCCAAATCAATGGTATAAAAAAATATAAGTCCGAACACAATTAAAATGTACTCGGAAGGGTAATCAACCAGACCGCGAAGCCTCAAAACATACCCTTTACGTTCTTACTTATCGGCTAGTTCTTGCCAATAGCCGTTAGCAATTTTCCCAAAATAACGTTCGAATGTATCACGCAAAATATTGTTAACTTAAGTGTCCAATAAAGTCATGATCACACATTATTAATCTGTCAGAGGCATAAGCTTATTTATCTATGGAGTAATCTATGAGCAACAAAACATATATGTGTATTTTACGTAGCCAATCGGGCGGTTGTGAGCAGCCTTCACCATCAGAAATGGAGTTAATGTATGCGAAGTATCAACGATGGCAAGAAAAATTTGCCAACAATATTGTCGATATGGGAAATAAATTAGATAACAGTGGCAGCGTTGTAAGGCAAGGCGGGATAACGGATGGCCCTTTCATCGAATTAAAGGAGATTATTGGCGGTTATATGACGCTACAGGCTGCGACACTAGATGAAGCGATAACCGTAATACAAGCAAGCCCGATGATTGATGATGCAAATGTCAGTATAGAAATTAGAGAAAATCAAGGTTATGGCTAAATTAAATCCTAACGATTCTTAGATTACTCCTGTTCATCTCCTTCAACAGCTTGTCGTTCTGGGAAAAACAATCGCGGTTCAACCCGCTGGTCATTCAGGCTAACGCCTAAATGTAAATGTGGTCCCGTTACTCGGCCCGTCATCCCAACAGTACCAATCACTTCTCCCTGCACA
>JBJPGB010000079.1:0-35951 GCA_048595405.1 Methylophagaceae bacterium | reverse complement strand
AAACCGGATAATTCAGAACAAGGCTTTACCGTAGTTTTTAGATTTTAATTTCCGGTGGAGTGACATAGGTAAAGTCATTCTAATTTTAAATTTCGAGGGTTCTCTATTCACTTTTTTCATGCTTAGAAAGGTTCGCATAATATATATTATGTTAAATAGAGCGGCTAAATAGTAAATGCACACTCTTCTTTGAGCCATTATCAAATAGCAAGCTGTGAATTATGCGTTCAGAATTTCAGAATTTAAAAGTAATTCTCTTAAACAGTATCAACTTAGCTAACAATCAAATCTTAATATTGCTATATTCGTCAAAATGTAATTAATATGTAAGTTGAGTTTTATTATTATTGACCTGAAATAATTGATCGTTGAATAGTTATAAATGGAGGTAACCGTGGCAACATTAGATTTTGTTAAGCAATACTTCGCTGCTTGGAATGCTCATGATGCAGATGCTATCGTAAAATTGTTTGTTGATGGCGGGACATATTCTGATCCATCTTGTTCAACCTTAACTGGTAAAGCTATTGGGGAATATGCAAAGGGATTATGGACAGCCTTTCCTGACTTGTCATTCGAGTGTCTTACAACCGCTAATTCGGATAATAATGTAATAGCAGCGGAATGGCTGATGACGGGTACCAATACTCAACCTTTTATGGGTATGCCGCCTACAAATACAGAGATATCAGTATTTGGCGCTGATTTTTTTACTTTCACAGCTGATGCTATTAGTAGTGTCACAGGCTATTTTGATCCCAGTATTGTCCCAAAACAACTTGGCTTACAAGTGATTACCCAGCCTAATGTTATTGGCCCCTTCTCCTTTGGGACATCGGTATCTGTTCAAACAGGAAAAAGGACTAAACCAGGTGCTTTTTCGGTTACTTTATTAGAATATTCTGATGAACAAACTGATGAATTTTCTACGTTAAGTCGTGATACAGCTGCAGAGATGTTGGCTATGGATGGGTTTATTGGTGCTAATTTGATGAAAATTGGTGGTAAAGGCTATACAGTATCGGCATGGGAAAAACCTGAGCAAACCAAGCAATTGATGACAAGCCCTATTCATAAAAAAGCGATGACTAGACGTTATCAAGATCTTGGTGGTGCCGGTTATGCCAGTGTCTGGACACCGTTTTATATATCTGCCCTAAAAGTCCGTTGTGATAGCTGTAGTGCAGTTACTGATCCTGAAAAGAATAAAGGAATATGTGACTGTGGACAATTATTACCTGAAGCTCCGCCCTACTTTTAGAGATCATTTTTTTAAAGATTCATCGCTGTTTGTCACATCAAGTTACTTACCGTATTATTAACATTACATATGTTATGCAAGGCATTGATAATAAACAATATGGGCTCTTATGAAATCTTCAATATGTAAGCTATATGTAAGCTCTTTTCCCCTATGATGGAATTGTCATACAAAGTTATGGCAAAACTTTATAAATAAATTATTAAGGGGCATAACCATGAACACATTAATCAAAAAATCTTTATTTGTTAGCGGGGCGGTTTTATTTGCATTATCTGTATTTTCACCTGTATATGCGGATCAACCGGTTAGAGGTAGTTTCACTGCCAGTGTTTCTTCACAAAACATTCTGCCAATCAATGCTCAAGGTCATATATTGAGAATGGCAGAATCGGCAGGCATGAGTAAAAGTACATCTGGACCTTTCTTAGATGGTTGGTCTGTTGTCAACAAAGAACTTAATGACCTAACTCAAGGTAACGGGCCTTCACGTGGTCATGTTATCTTTACTGATGGTGCGAATAGTGTGACCGTAGAGTGGACAGGAATGACATCAACGGTATTGGCTGCAGATGGAACACCTATGACCGAGTCAGAGGGGAAATGGTCATATACTGCTGGTACAGGTGGCTATACTGGGATATCAGGAAATGGCTCATTTAAACAAATCTTTACCTCGGAAACAGATTATATTGTGACTTATGATGGATTCCGTAATTAATTTTGTTGTTTGATTTAGCTTCTAGGTTGGGTAGTTATTATTTTGTAAACTGCCCAACCTTTTTTACGTCTGTAATTGTGAATAGAGTTTTTTTGTTTTAATTGAAGGTTCTATTCCTAAGTGACTATTTAGCACTCGAAAGCATTGACGATAAGTCTTAACGGCATCACCTTCTCTATCCATATTAATATAACAGTGCATTAATCGTTGATAAAGCAATTCTGCTGTGGCATCGATTTCTAAACCTTTTCGATAATATTCGCATGCCTGTTGCCAATCATCACTCTCCTCAAATGATTGTCCGATTCTTTCAATAACATCTATAAATTGATGATGTAATTTTTCACGTGCTGGAACACTCCACCATGCGTCTTTATCTTCGGCAAGTAATTGGGCCTTATATATTTCTATAGCTTGTTGTAGCGTATTTATATCTGCATTTTTATTACTTACTAGTTTGTCAAAAGCCCATGTGTCAACCCATACTTTTTGTTTATTTAAACTAAGCAAGCCATCTCTTAACTCAATCACATCATCACCTAATAGTTTCCGTAGGCGGTGAAGTGTTGTCGCTAAGGACTGATGGCCTGTATCACCATCAGAGTCTGGCCATAAAGCCTCTATTACTTTAGTTTCAGGGACTTTTTCTGCTCCATACGCAATCAATACTTTAATGACAGCTAATGGCTTCTTCTGAGTTTTACGACTTGTTGCTATTGGTTGATCATTACTCTTAATATCAAAACCATTACTCAAACAAAAGATCTTAATTGGCCAAGGCCAGTTATTCGTTTCTAAAATATCAACGGAGGGTTCAAGTCCCATCTTTCTGATAATAATCTTTGTATAATCAACTTCAATATTTTCTTTAAGTGCTTCAACACATAATTGGCTAATATCTTGATGTGTCAGTCCTGCGATGCCTATATAAGATTGCTCTCCTCCAATACCTAAAGCCTTTTCAAGTGCTTTTAAGCCTTTTGTTCGTTTACCCGTTTCAAATAGCAGTTTGGCCTCAATCATTCGTGATTGATATAGAAGTAATTTACTACCAATCTGTTCTGCAATCCTTTGACCTTGTTTTAAGGATTGTGTACTTTTTGTATGCTGAAATTTATTTAATTGAATAATGGATAGCAAATGATATGACAGAGAGGTGAAATATGGGACTCTAGCCATTTTCTCAGCAAGATCGACTGATTGTTCGGCATGAGTTAGAGCAACTTCCAATTTACCCTCAAATAAGGCATGCCATGCTTTTATGTAATGGTAGCGACTACCTGTACTACCTTGACTAATCGCTTCATGCTTTTCAATGAATTGCTTGGCTAGTAGTTTGTTTTCTTGAGTTAACGCGATTGAGGCACCTATTGCCATCAATTGGCTATCTTCATTATGGAAGCCAGTTTTTTTACCCACTTCTAAAGCATTCTCAAGGTGACTGTAAGCTTGCTCCAAATCCCCCGATCTCCAAGCAAGCAATGTTTTAGCAATTTGGTGGAAGATTAACAGCTCTGGGGGAGTGTTGTTATCATCCTCTAGCTCTGCCATTTCATCTAACAGGTAAGAGGCTTTAATCATCTCTCCAGAGAATATTAGGTGAAGCAAAAGTACGTTATGCACCCTGATTTTCTGCCTATTGTCATTTGACAGTTTACTGGTAGTCAATAGTGCATGGTCTTTCCAGTAATCAAAATCTTTGTGGCCAGGATTATGCCACCATAATGCGACAAACATAGTAACAACTACTTCGATTTCAATTTCAGGGGATGGGAAGTTGGGATAAAGTTTTATTAATTGTTCTAATTCTGTAAAGCATAAATTTAAGGACTGTGCATTGCCACTATGATCCATACGAATCGAATCAGTCAGTCCAGACAGAGATAAAAATAGCCCATCAACTGTGTTTTGTTGTTTAAATTCTTTATAAGCTTGTTTAAATAAATGTTGGCTGGTTGGTGGTGAGATAGTCTTTGTTGCTAGAGCTAACCAATAAAGTAGCCATGGATCATTATTTAACTGTTGTTCTGGAATTTTAGATATCCATTCTTGTAATATAAAAACACGTCCTTGATTAATAAGATTACTTGCTACATTCTTAATAATAGTGGCGACCTTTAGCCAGTCTTCAAGCTGTGAATACAGCTCAATTGCTGCTTCAATCTGTTGGTTGTTTTCTAACAATTCAGCTGCATTCCATTTGGATACATTAAGTTCAATATCACCTAATATCTGGGTTGATTTAGCTAATAAAAATTCTCTAAATAGTGGGTGATATTCATAAATAGCCTTCTTGCTGGCATGTCGATAGGTAAAAAAGTTTTTGTTAACGAGTGAGTCTAATATCGTTGCAGCTGATTTTATTCCTGATAGCTGGCTGGCCATTTCGATGGTCATTCTTGGTAGCCATGCTGTTTTTAATAGTAGCCGTTTTGTTTGCTCATCTGCACGGTCGAATACCTCACTCACAAAATAGTCGAATAATAATTCTGGGTTAAATTCTGATAAATGTTCTTCAAGGAAAAGTGCTTCGCCTTCTTGTGCTGCCAATAAGGTTAAGCCAGCGATCCAACCCTGAGTTGCCTCCATTATTACAGGGATATTTTCTTGAGGCAGCCCTCTCAATTCAAAGATGTCCGACATTTCTTGTTGGCTTAATTTCAGGTGTTCCCAGTCTAGAATACTCAGTTGTTTATTAGCTCTTAGTCGAGAATACTCGGCAGGTGGATGTGACCGACTAATGAATATTATAGAGCCATTTTCTGGAAGTTCTTCAAGAGCAATGACTAATAATTGATGAAGCTCTGTTTGTTCACCAACATCTTGATAATTATCGAATACAAAAACAAAGTTATCAGAAAATAGAGCAAATACCGTACGAAAAAAATGTCGACTGAAGGCTGTAGTTTTTTGTTCGAACTCAGGGGTAACGACGGGTATATGCCCCCGCTTTCTGGGTGTTGACTTCTTTATTGATTGCCCTAAATATGAGAAGAAAGTAGCAAGGTCGGCATCGCCTTCATCCATTTGATACCAGACCATTTTCGTATCTTGAGTATCAAAATAGCTACTAACGAGTGATGTTTTACCTGAACCCGGCGGACCGGATAACCAGACTGCGAGTTGTTGTTGATGAGCGTTAAGTTGATTAAATAAATGCGTACGTGGAAATATTCCCGATAGTTTAGGTTGGGATATTTTTGCAGCATGCGTGGCAACTTGTACAACCATAGTCAACTTCCTGTTACGTAAAATATTATTCCTTCATGCTCGTTTCAGTATAGTAGCTTAACGATGATCCGACTACTCCAATAAAAATAATTACTGTAAGGGAATAGAAGAATGTCGATGATGACTCAAAAGCAAAATACAGCAGAAAACAACTAATAAGCAAACGCACTTGAATACTTGGTAATAACAGTTCTTTAAGGCTATGTTCATAAACGCCATATGCCATTCGACCTATCACTAAAAACAACA
The DNA here is from genome assembly GCA_048595405.1 of Methylophagaceae bacterium. Classification (GTDB taxonomy): domain Bacteria; phylum Pseudomonadota; class Gammaproteobacteria; order Nitrosococcales; family Methylophagaceae. Next base: position 30,489 of record JBJPGB010000079.1, on the reverse strand, counting down.
TACCTGCTACTCTTATCCACGGCTCAGTTGTTGGCTCATAGCCAATTATCGGCAATATAGTGTTTGGGAAAAATAAAAATGGAACACCGAATAAAACGCAATGCGCTGTAATATAAAGTTGCCATCTAAAGGAGTTTTTCATCATTAGTATCCTGTTAGATAGTATGTGGTACCAACATGTGACACCACATTATCTATGTATGCTTTATCCACCTTTCATGGCAGTAAAGACCACCCCCGGCACCTTAGTCCAACTGGCATCTTTTTCCAAGGCTGTTAGTTTTCTCATTAGTTTGTGAGATGTTTTATGACTTGGATGCCATGCTGGTCTAGGGAATGAAGTAATCGGCCAGCGCATTACAGCTTTTTCAATACCTTCTAACATAACGCTATTATGTACCCACCCCGAGCCACTTTGAATATCAGTTGGCGTTGAACTCTGATGAGCTCCCCATGGTGCAGTAGCTGATGCGAACGCCATGCCATTAAAGCCATTAATTGTCACTACGCCATATTTTAATCGAGTAATCGCTCGTTCCACCGCCTCAGCAATTTGAGGATTTTTCATTGATTCTGGATGAACAATTAAATTTGCTGTCAATGTTCCCCATAATTTATTGTTTACAAACTCAACGGCTTTATCCAGAAATTCAATGGTATCCGTCGCATTAAGGCTTGTTTCAGATAGAACAGGGCAAAATGGTTCACTGCTGTAAATATCTTCGTCTGCGTTAGGAGATAAACCTTTCATTAATGCCCAAGGCATGTTTTCACCTTCTTCCTTACCCATAATGGTGACATTGTCTCTATTATCGACAAGAGCATGCCAACGATCGCTAGCACCGGGGTAATAGGCTTTGCGTGTTGGAATAGATGAAATGCTTCGTTCCATCTGATTAAGGAAATCATCTCGCTGATCCCAGCTATCAGAAGTCACCAAAGAGACAGGCACACAACACAGAAAAGATGCATTCATAGTAAATGCAGAGGTAATTTCTTCTGTTTGAAAAGCTAGTTCTTTATCTGTATATGGACCTGGCACCACTATTACCGGAGTGACATTGCCTAACTCAGCATTGATTTTTTTGGTCAGAACTGGGTTGTTACGAGCGATACGTTCAGCTTGTTCAGAGCCTTCAGGCCCCCACACAATATTATTGTAAGCTTTGTCTGAACCCGTTATATGAACTTCATCAACGTGGTCATGTTGTGTCAGGTATTGGCCTTCATTAATGCCACCATAAACAATAGCTAGGAATCCCATTTCTATCGCTGAGGAAAAAGCCTGCTCAATAAATTTACCAGTATAAGCATTAACAGGGTTTAGCTTTAAAATACAGACTGAGCCTTCATTGAACATTTTTGTTAATACATCCATAACCGGGATAGCAGCAATATTTCCAGCACCTAATATCAAAACTACTTGGCCATCATGATCTGGTTGTTTATAAAACTTAGCTCGTTGTGATTCAAGCTTATCTTCTGTTACATCTGACTGCATGTGCACATCAATAGTGACATCTTTAAATAAAATACTATCAATGGCATTAGCAGGAAACACATTAACTGATAGCCGTTTATCAATGGTGCGGCCTACTTTGCCAATCTTGGTATTGCCACTATCCTTAAGGGCTTGTAAAGATTCTTTAATTAGACGTAGCTGTCTAATGATAAACGTAGGGCCTAATGCCCAAGCTTCTGCTTCAGCAGGTGCATCAAGTGATAATCCTTTATATTCACATTCAGCCTTGACCATTGCTTGTGCAACGTCAAGGAAACCTTGTTGTATACCTTCTACTAAAGCAATACGCTGATTTATTGTGAGGCGTGTAAATAATTTTGCTTTGTTATAGATACGTTGCAGTTCTTCATCTATTTGCTCATGTGAGCTTTTGTCTGGTATTGATACTTGCTGGTCAATTTCATATTCTGAGAATTGTTTTTTTAATGCTAGTGCTGTCATTGTAGTCACCTCATTGTGTTTTTGTCTTTACAGCTCCAAAAGTAGCAATAGTGTAGTTACATATTCCTTACAGATTGCGTTTATTCATCGTTTTGTTGTGCTTTTAATGCTCGCAGGTAGGCGGGGCGTTTATATATTGCGTGGCTATAACTTAATAAATTATCAGGAACGTTAAATCCATTGTTGTCAGCCCATGTTAAGGTTTGACAGATAAGAATGTCGGCCATAGTGAAATGTTGATTTACTGCAAATTTTTGATCATCAAGTAGACTGTTCAGTGCTGTTATCGCTTTAGCAAATTCCCAATGTGTGGTGGTATCGATATTCGCTAACCGAAGCTTTTTAGGTAAGGCGAAACGATGTTTAGCCGATGTCCATAATGGCTGTTCTAGTTCAGATAAAACAAAGAAACATAATTGGTCATAGCGCGCTCGTAATTTAATATCATTGTGTGGGATTAGCTGCTTATCAGGGACTAGTGAAGCGATATAATTTAATATCGCAGCACTTTCAGTCACAACAAGATCACCATCCACTAATGTCGGGGCTTTACCTTGCGGGTTTAATTTCATATAAAATTCTGAGCGAGCACCATTTAACCCTGTTCTACCAAGCCGAATCTGTTGGTAATCATACTCAAGCTCCGCTTCTTCTAATGCCCATAAGGCGCGAGAGGATCTTGATTGGTTGCGACCATATAAGATTATCATGATGGTTCCTGTTAGCCATTACATTTACTATAAACTAAATATACCCCCCATTTGCTCTACAAACTAGTACTATATTGCTACGAAATAGTTGGGATCTGATAATGAAAGTATGTGGTGTTGAAATAAAAGGTAATGACGCAATTATTTGCCTTATGTCATTGGATGATGGTTTATATGCCTTGCATGAATGCCGGGTGAAAAAGTTATCTATTATTAATGCCAGTGATAATCAACAATTACACAAATTCCAATTTGATTTTGCGAAGCTAATGGCTGATTATCAAGTTGGACAGATCATTATTAAAGAGCGCATGACAAAAGGGAAGTTTGCCGGAGGCTCTGTTGGTTTTAAACTGGAAGCGGCAATACAATTGGCACATGGGCTAAATGTATCATTACTCTCTGCTTCAATCATTAAAGAAACCTTAAAAAATAGCCACGTTACGATGAATTTTAAGGATACTGGCTTAAAGCAATTTCAAGAGCAGGCTTTTACCACTGCATTTGCTTATCTTGAGAGGCTTTAATATTCATTACGGCTGGGCAAACAAAGTCTTGCTTGTGATGATATTAATCGGTATTGTGAGTAGTTAATTAACTATTTATTATTGAATAATCAAGCCACTTAGCGCTTGTTTGTAATTTAAATTATTAGAGTAGGTTTAACTAGGTAATCATTATGTCTTTGTATAAACAATTATTATTTTTAATCACTTTTATTTTTCTGATCATTTTCTCAGTGAATTTTTTTCTAAGCATCACTAATATCAAAAGTTATTTAGAAGTAGAATCAGAAATTCACGTGCAAGATACCGCGACCTCTCTTGGATTGTCATTAAGCCCTCATTTGACCAATGAACAAGATCCCATCATTCACACTATGATGAATGCTATTTTCGATAGAGGTTATTACAAGGAAATGCGTTTGGACAATGTCGATGGTGACAATTTAGTTACATTGATTAATGCTGAAAAAGTCGATGGTGTTCCTCAATGGTTGGTTAAACTGATACCGATGAAAGCAGCAACCGCGGTATCGGAAATTAGCTCTGGCTGGAATATTGCGGGCACTTTATATGTCACTAGTAACCCCGGATATGCTTACTTAAAGCTCTATCAACAAGCTAAACAAACCTTAAAGGTTTCTTTGCTTATATTCTTGGGAGCGCTTGCTTTATTAGTTGTTGTACTTCGTTTTACTTTGCAATCATTGAAAAGTATACAAAAACAAGCCAATGATATTTCGGGTGGTAATTTTACTCTTATCAAACAATTGCCATGGACGCTTGAGGTCAGAAATGTTGCTCAATCAATGAACAGTATGTCTGAGAAGATTGGTAATATGATCGCTCGACAAAATAATAAATTAGAGTCATTAACAGAGAGTTTAAAGCGCGATCCACTTACCAGCTTATTGAATCAATCAAGCTTTAATGTCACTCAAAAACAAATGCTTTCTGCTGGCCAGTTTGGCTATGCGGCTTTCATTAAATTTGATGATTTAAACCATATTGCCAAAGATCATGGCAACAAAATAGTTAATAAACTATTAGTTGAGTTTGCAAATATTTTACAGGGCACCCAGTCAGAGGGCGCGAGCGCATATCGACTGTATGGCTCTGAGTTTGCCCTACTTTGCCCTGCATTTGATAATGCTAATATTAGCTCACTTGCGGAGTCGCTTAAACAGAAAATCACCGTGCTTGGGCAGCAATATGAAATTGATGATTTAGTGCATATGGGCATCATCCGTTTTGAACGTAGTAGTGATTTTGATAAGCTGTCACCGGCAATGATTGAAGCTTATGAGCAAGCTAAAAACATTGGTAATAATGCCTACTATATTCAAGAAGATACCATCAGCTCAATGAGCGAGTTGGATTGGAAGTCAACTATTTCTCATGCTATTGAAAATAATATGCCTGAAATAACCTTTACCTCCGAAGCATACAGTTATTCATCAAATACCCCCGTTAAGGTGATGGAAGAGGCCTTTACTTTGGTGAAAGATGGTGTTGGCAATACATTATCTATTGGTACCTTCTTTTCCATGGCACGAGAATTTGGCTTAGAAGAACAGCTTGATAAGTGTATTGTGAATAAAATAATTGTGTCTATGGAGCAAACGCAGCAGAATACGCCCGTCACAATTAATCTATCAATGACATCAATTGCATCCGTTAGCTTTATGGAGTGGTTGCAAGCGAGAATAGCGAACTCAAGTGCCAAGCCTGAATTATTGGCTTTTAGTGTTACCGCTTACTCAGCGGCTAAGAACTTGACTGCTTTTAGCAAATTTAGTGTTTTTGTGAAGTCGTTATCAGCGAAGACATTATTAAAACGTTACTCTCCAGACATTATCGCCATTGATCTGTTGAAAGAGTTGCATATTGATTATATTCGTTTGGCTCGCGACTTAACATCAGATATTCAAGGCAATAGTAATAAACCTGACTTACTGGATATTATGCATGAAGTTGCTCAATTACTGGATATCAACGTTATTGCAGAAGGTGTTTCTGATGACAATGACTTTGAAATTGTCAAAAACACAGGCATTTATGGCATAGGTCGATAAACCGCCCTTAAAAACTATGTTTGCTAAGCAACACTCTAAATTTTTCTATGGCATTACTGCGGCGGTATGCTTTTGCATATCGTTACCATTGCTTGCCGAACTTGATATCACGCAACAGATATTAGATAAAATTGAAGCGAAATATAGTAAAGTCGCTCGTAAACGTGTGGAATCATGGCAGCAACTAATTGAAGTGTCAAAAGCATTAAGTGATGAAGAAAAGCTTAATGCTGTCAATGATTTTTTCAATGGAAATGTTCTGTTTATCAATGATTTGGCACTATGGGAAAAAGAGGATTATTGGGCAACGCCTCTTGAGTTTTTATCCATTGGCGCCGGTGACTGTGAAGATTATTCAATCGCCAAATATTTCACTTTGAAACGCTTGGGTGTTGATGAAGAGAAATTGCGTATTACCTATGTTAAAGCAATCAATCTGGGACAAGCGCATATGGTGCTGACTTACTTTGAAACCAAGCGATCAATACCCTTGGTATTAGACAATCTGATCACGGAAATTAAACCGGCAAATTTACGGACAGACCTGGTCCCTGTTTATAGTTTTAATGGTGAAGGTTTATGGCTTTCTAAATCACGTGGTTCGGGCAATAAGCGGGTGGGAGATTCTTCCAGACTTTCCTTATGGGAAGATTTAGAACATAGGATGGAGGAAAATCTGTAATAAGATTTTAGAATTCAAACTCGGTCAATAAGCGCCAAGTATTATCAGGCGTTTTTGAATCTAAGCCAATAATGGCACCTAGTTCCCAATGAAGTTTTTTCCCAGTGCCAAGATTAATGTCCCCTAATAATACTGGACCCAAACCTCTGGTTTTTTCACCACTGTAAAATTCGATGGCTGGTTCAAAAAACCGTGAATATCGATAGCGAGCTTGTAATGCTAATACCGATTCAAGTTCATCATCCTGATCTTCGCCCCATTCATAAATGCCCCAGAAGTTTGCCGTTCCGATCCACTTTCCCCATTCTTTTTCAACGATGATACCAGCTGCCACTTCCCAGGCATTATCATTTTTTTTCTTTTCAAGTTCGGCGATTATCCCCCAATCTGCTGAATATTCACCCTGCTCGGTTAATTGCCATTTGGCTTCTAATTCATATGCCATAATCGTAAAATCGTCGTGCTTTTTATCTTCGGCGATCAGATATGCTTCGATAAATAAACGATCCGAAAATGATTTCCCAAGACCTAAACGATAAACTTGTTCATTATCCGCAGAGATCATTCGCCACTCTAGTTCACGCTCTAATGGTTGTACATACGGGTGGTAGACTTTGTCAATGGCACTACTGTCTGCTATGGCTAAACAAGGTAAGAAAAATAAGGTGGAAGTAATTCGGGTCATGGATTTCATAATGATTCTCTGTGCCGGCTATTACGTAGCGTTATTACTGTCATAAAAGTGATGACTGTTACGCTAGTAAAGTAACAAATAACCTGTATTGGAGATGGTGTCGCTTCATAACCAATTAATGCATACAATAATTGGCCAATCAAAGACCGTTCATTAATCAATGACGAACTATCCCAAAGTGGTTGTTGACTCACAATATAGTCTGCTTGAATAAGTAGTTGGGTGGCCTGTAATATCATGCCGCCGGCAATTAAAATTAATAAAAATAAGCCCAACATTACGCCTTTATTAAAAGCCATATTGGCAATTAAATAATAAAAGAACACACCAATGCTAACGCCTATTCCGGTACCAACAATAGCGCCAATGATAACGGGCATAAATAACTCTGGCATTGACATAAAGCCGCTAATATAAATAATAATTTCAGACCCTTCTCGGATAGTTGCCATGGCGACACAACTAGTCATAGATAGTAATATCAATCGTGAATGAGGAGCATTTTTCAGCGTGATAACAAGCAATACAATAAAGCTGTAAATTAATAGGTGAAGGCTGGCATTAGTCATCTCCTGCCCTACCCCCTCTAATGCCATCGAAACCGACTCAATATTAGTTGCATAGACATAAGCGCCAACTAAACCTATTAATAATGCTGTAATTACCCATGAGCGTGGCAATTGAAATTTTTGGCTTAAAGCCAATAAAACACTAATAATAAGTGCCGCTTCTAGCACTTCACGTAAAATAATAATGACTGAATTTATGAGCATGCATCTTTCCTATTTAACAATGACTTTTCCCTGAGCTGTTTTGGGGAAAAATTCACCAAAAAAAGGATATTCGCCGGCAGGTAATGGTCCAATGAAAATAATGCCTCGACTTCCTCCTGGGATCACTTTTTCACGATTTAATTCGTAACTTTCAAACTCTTCTGCGGTGCTATCTTGATTAATGATGATGAGTTTAACTTTGGTATCGACAGGCACGTCAATTTCAGCTGGAAAAAACAAATGCTGGCGAATTTCAATTTCAATGATTGGGACTGCCAATAAAGGTAAACTAAATAGTGATAATACAAGGGTAAAACAATAGGGAGCGGGTCGTTTAATCATAGGTCAATGCTCATTGTGATGGAAAATCAATCATAATTTTCGTTCCACCTAATTGGGATGAATATTCTATTGTTATCAGTGCATGATGCAATGTTGCAATATGTTTAACAATAGCTAAACCAAGTCCACAGCCAATAGTGCCAGAACCATGTTGGTCGCCATCAATGCGATAAAATCGTTCAAAAACACGTTCATATTCATTTTCAGGAATCGCTTGGCCAGAATCTTCAACACTTAAACGAATTGTTGTTCCTTTGTGTTTTATATCGACACATATTTCACCATTTTCAGGTGTGTATTTATTGGCATTGCTTAACAAATTATGTAATAAGGTTTCTAAGGCGAACTGACTGCCATTCATTAACGCTTTTTCATCGCCTATTAGGCTGATCTTCTGAAATTTAGTGGCAAACTGGTCATAATCATTGGCGATAACGTCCTGTGCGATTGTATATAGATCGAGTTCGGTATGTTTTAGCATAGCTTGATCAGGCGAATGTCTATACAAAGATAATATTTGCTCTATTACATGGCCCATCCGGTCTATCCCAGTGGCTAAGGGCTGTAATTCATGTCTATTAGCATTGTCTTTTTGCAGGTTGTGAATTTGTACTTTTAATGCACTGATAGGAGTCCGAAGCTCGTGTGCAGCATCAGCTGAAAATTGTTGCTCACGCATAAAGGCAGAGTTTAAACGATCTAAAAGAGCGTTAATTGTTGTCACTAATTGGCTCAGTTCATCAGGAATATTCTTCATTACAACAGGGCTTAAATCATCCGCCTGTTTGTTATTTAATTGTGCGGTTAATTCTGTTAGTGGCTTTAGCCCAAGCCCGATTGCGATCCAGATGATAAAACCAACAATTGGAATAGCTAAAACAATTGGAATAATAGATGCTGTCACTACATTTTCGGCCAAGCTGTAGCGAATATCAGCTCTTTCTCCAGTCACAATCCACCGGTCTAAATACTGGTCTTTTAACGTAAAGCTACGCCAGCGATAACCATTGAAATTAATATCAGCATAATTCATACCAGCAGCGGTATTGGTTAATAGCTGATTGGGAGAATTATTAGAATGGGCTAATAAAATTAAATCATTTGACCAGATCTGAAAAAAAACAGTTGGTGATTGATCAAATATACCTGCTTTTCGTGGTTCGGTATCTTGATTTGCATTGGCAATGATTTCAGCCATACTATAAAGGCGCTCATCAAATAATTGTTGTGCTTTGGCGATGCTTGAACGGTAACCATGTAAAACTGATAGAAATGTGACCAATGTGATAATGGAAAGGAGAGCTAGCAACAGGTAGGTTCGAATTGATTTCATACTGGTATTTTAGTCTGAAATTGGCTTGATAATATATCCAATGCCACGAAGGGTCTGAATAAACTTACTGGGTAATTTTTTTCGTAAGTGATGAATATGTACTTCTATGGTATTGCTACTAACCTCTTCGCCCCAGCTATATAATTTAGACTCTAAGCTATCACGTGTTTGCACACGACCTGCATTTTCCATTAAAGCCTTCAATACCATGAATTCACGCCGTGATAAATCAATAATTGTATTGGCAACGGATACTTGATGACTGGCATTATCTAAGGTCACTTTCCCTATTGATAATTCGGCATGTTTAGATGTGCTTGCTCGACGTTCAAAAACACGTAACCTCGCTAATAGCTCATCCACTTCAAAAGGTTTTGCCAGATAATCATCAGCACCGAGGTCAAGCCCGGAAATACGGTCTTCTAATGCTGTCCTGGCTGTCAAAATTAGCACGGGCAAATCAGCACTTTGTTGGCGTATAGCTTTTAATACTTCAGTACCATCCATGTCAGGCAACCCTAAATCCAGAATCACAATATCTGGCAATTCGGTTTTAACGGAACTGATTGCTAAACCACCAAGGGACAAATGATTAACAGCGAATCCTTCATGTCTCAGGGATTCTGTTAATGCCTCCGCTAAGGCAAGATCATCTTCAATGAGTAAAATTTGCATTATTTTTAGGCTTTGAGTGTGCTTTTATTTTTTGTAATGAGATAAGGATTTCATTTTGTCGGCCCTTATCTGCCAATGGTCTATTGGGTCTGGCTGGTGCCTGTTGTGCTTTTAATAAGTATGTTTCAGCCTGCTGGTATTGGCGTTGATTAGCTAAGAATTCACCATAGAAATAATTGCTATCAATACCATCAGGATTCAGCGTTAATGCTTTTTCGAGCAGTTGTTTGGCTTTATCATCGTCACCAAAACCAATTGGCCAACCAGGTACTTTAAAATACAGTGTGCCTAAACTAATATAGGCAGACCCTAACATGGCTGAATCATTTATCGCCATTGCCTTTTCCAAATCAGCTTTTGAGGATTTTGCATAAGACATTGCACCCAAGCCACCTTTTGCACCGGCATAGCTTGAGTTAATAATGCCTTGCCAAATCCAAGACTCGGCCGCATCAGGATATGTCCGTGTTACTTTTGCTGCTTGTTCGGACAAAGCTTCAAAGGCCTCTTTTTGAGCATTGCCTTTCAATTCATAATTGACTTGAGCCCAGCGCTTTTGTAATTGATCAACATCTTGGAGTAGATCAGCAAAAGCAGAAGTGGATAATAAGGCAGCTATAGCTAATACTATTTTAGTGAGTTTCATTAGAGTTTTCCTTGTTATAAATAACGCTTGATAATAGGAAGCTGCTTTAAAATTGATTTGTCAACAATACCGGGTAACACACTGTTTAATCTTACAAATAACTTTTCTGGCCAGCCCGTATAATAATGGTTTTTGTGAGATTTTAAGAATGTCATAAATGTATCGGCTACTTGTTGGGGAGTATCCATTGCTGTGCCTAAATCATCATTCATAGCCACCACTTTTTCATTATTTATAGCTGTTTGTGTCGCGCGAGGTGCAAAATATAAAACGGATGTAGAACTGTCCATTAACTCTCGATGTAATGTTTCGGTAAAACCCCGGATACCAAATTTACTGGCGCAGTAAACGCTGGAGCCAGGAAAACCAATGCTACCCAAAATAGAACCAATATTAATGATGTGTGATTTAGGTCGTGATACTAAAAGAGGTAACAATTGCTGAGTTAGTAGTATGGTACCGGTTAGATTAATATTAATAATTGCTGCGACCTGATCAGCTGTCATATTTTCAAATAATGAAAATTGACCAATGCCCGCATTATTAATCAAGGCATCAATTCCAGTATTGAGCTGCTGGCAGAATTGAAAAATTTTGTCCCGCCCTTTAGAACTAGAAATGTCCGCTTCTACAACGTGGTGATGGCCACTAATTGTGTCATTAAATTGTTCTAGTTCAGTTTGATTCAGGCCGACGAGAACAAGTGTGACACCCTCTTGCGTCAATGATTTTGCTATTTCAGAGCCAATGCCGCCATTGGCCCCCGTTAAGACAAAGGTTTTATTTGCAAACATATTCTTTACCATGATTAATGATTAGTAATGCTACGGAATAGATCACCGTAAAGGCGATACACCATTTTGGCACAGTGAATGATAAGGTCTTGTTCTTGTTTATCATCGATTTGGTTCATCAATCCTTCAAAAAACTTAACGTGCTCTATATCTAAGGCTCCATGAGAACGTAAATAACTAAATGCCTCGTTAGGTAGGCCTAACGCTTTCTGCACGCCTTGAGCGGCCGCATCGGCCGTTGCAATGCTCGTTCCTTCTAGAACATGAACCATACCAAAGAAACCCAACGGGTTAACACGTTGAATGGTATCGTAAGCATAGGCGACCATGAGTTCTGTTTCCGGTGCAGGCTGACTACGCCGTACAGCTTCTTTATCAATACCACAGGCTGCGATATCGTTAAGGATCCATTCTTGATGACCTAGTTCTTCTTCAATATATTTGGCAATGGCATTACGTAACCATTCTTTTTGTTCTGGTAGTCTAGCACCAACAGCCATCAATAATGGGACGGTATGTTTTACATGGTGATAAGCCTCCGTTAAAAAACCAACATAGTCATCCAAGGTGATATCTTGGGTTAATGCCTTATTAATAATCGGTGCAGTATATAAACCAAGTCTTGCCTGTTCTGTTTCATCTTTTAATCGATCAAAAAAGTTCATGGTGTTCCTTGATATAGTTGTTCAATAGTTGTTTGATACTGCTGCTCAATCCTCCCTCTTACGGGTCGGCCATTAGAGGTCATTAAGCCGGTTTCAATTGATAATGGTTCTGACAAATATGCCCAGTTATTAATTTGGGCATAATCCGGCAAGGAGTGATTGATTGTATCTATCCATAATTGAATGTCGCTGTCTTTAGTACTTTCCTGTCTGGGCCATAATAGTGCGATACAATAAGGTTTGGCATCACCAAATACGACACATTGCTGCAATAAGCTTTCAGATGATAACTCGCTTTCAAGCCATTCTGGATTAATGTTTCGGCCAAAACTTGAAATCAATAAATTCTTTTTCCGACCATTAATGTGTAAAAAGCCATCATCATCCAAAAAACCAAGATCACCAGTGTGTACTTTGGGATTAGCCCAACTGTTTGGATCATTGATATAGCCTAGAAAGCTGTTACCTGACACGACAATTTCATTATCTTCGATGTCGACTGAAATATGATCTAAAGCCTTACCAATTGAACCTAAACAGTTGTCACGAGGCGTGTTGACACTGACAACTGAACCACATTCAGATAAACCATAACCTTCATAAACAGGTAAGCCAACATCATGAGCTTGTTGTAGCAGTGTCGGAGAGACCTTGCTACCCCCAACGGCAATGAATTTTAATGTTGGCGGCGGTTTCCACCCTTGAGCAATCGCCTTTGTTAATGCCATCAGCAATTCTGGTAAAAGGATCATGCTATTGGGCTGATAACTATTAATGCTATCTAATAATTTCCATATTTCAACACCCGTACTTCCATTAAATCCTAATCTATCTTGTGGTAAGGCAACAATTGAACCACCATTTAACAATGAGGTATAAATACCTCCAATATTTTCTAACAAGGTGCTGAAAGGCAAAATGCTTAAATGTTTTATTGTCGACAACGCTGTTGCTTTTAATAGCGAATCAGCCACCACAAGCTGTTGTTCATTACTTAGACAAACGCCTTTAGGTGAACCTGTTGAACCAGAGGTAAAGGTTATTTTTCCTGTATTTTTCGGTAACGGTGGCGCCGAGGGCAGATTAATATTAGATACTACAAATTCCAGTACTAATGTTTTACTCGGTGGCAATTTAAATAATTTAGCTATTCTGTCATCAGCACTATGTATTACTGTAGTGGCGCCTGATTGTTCTATGGTATGTTGTAGTTGCTGCTCAGAAAAGAATATTGGCAACGGTAATAAGGTCACCCCAGCCAACTGACAGGCTAAATCAATAATTATCCATGATGGACTGTTATCAGCATAAAAGGCTAACACCTGACTATTTAAGGCTTGAACATCCTGAGAAACGGCGACTATTTTTAAGGCTAACTCTGACCATGTCAGTGTTTCAACCTCACCAAAAATGGCGATATTATCAGGCTGTAATTCAGCATAATATTGAATTTTCTGCCATAAAGTCACTTTATTTTAGTTTTATCTGTTCGGCAATTTCAATCACTGTGTGATGATAGTTTTGCAAGATAAACTGAACAACTTTATGGCTGTTTAATTGCTCTATTGCATCTGTTAAATTGCCGACTAAAACAGTTGGCTTATCATCATAATAATTTCCCCATGAGGAAGGTGAATTGAGCAAGTCAGCTGGATTGGCCTTGCAGACTTTCTGGGTGTTTAGATTTAATTTTTTAAGTAATGTCTGAACTTGTTTAGTCGCCGTAAACGTCACCCATTTAAAATCTGCTTGATGCAATATGGCAACGCTTAAAATAAATAAGATCTGACTGGCACGACCTTGATGGCCTGAGGTTAGGTTGCCGACTTCAACAATCTGGTCCCGCGGAATCGTTTTCTTGAGCAAGTCACTTAAGGTCGATTCAATTGTTTTGCTTAGATATTGCTCTAAAAATAATGGCTGTTTTGTTGCTGCCGGTTGGAAACCAATTGTTGCTGTTAATTTATTGTCAGATTGAGTAGATAATAAATAAGGAAGGAATTCGGTTATTTTTGCTTGGTAGCTATTGTTAAAACTATCAGCAACATATTGTTCTATACTGCTCCGATTTGTTGAGGCTGGGCCATCAAATTGAATTGGCATATGAGGCAATAACAAACTTTCTTTTGGGGCAGAAAAAAGCTTGTTGTCTTTTTGGGGTTGCCTGTACGATGGTAATGTATCCATTTGTCCAATCCTTATTCGGATAATATGGGGCAAATAGTAATCTGTAAACCTTAAAGAAAGCTTAAGCAAGCTCACAAAAATAGAAGTCTGTTAAAAAAAAGCCCCCAAAGCTTGATTTACATTTGCAATCGCCTGTTTGATTTCAGTTTCTAACGATTGTTTCCGGTTGAGGCTTTCGTTAGCAAGTGTTTGGCTGGCTAACAAGTTGAGTAAATCAATTTCACCTAGATCAAAGGCACTCTGCTGTAATGACAAGTATTGTTCGGTGGTATCACTATGTTTAATGGCGATTGTAAGTTGCTGTTTTAGTGTGTCCAATAGATATAACTGTTCAGTCAGTTTAACTTGCAGTTTACGCTTTAATTGTTGTCGTGCTACCTCGGCATCAGCAAGAATCATTGCGGCATTCGCCATCGCGGGGCGGCGATAAACATCATCATCCAAAGCAAAACTAATTCCCAGTCCTAAACTGTGATTAAAGCTTTCACTGCTGTCATCTCTGTCTCGGCGAATACCAACAGATAAGCTTGGGTTAACAGCATCTTGATAACGAGCAATATTTTGTTTTGTCCGTAAAGTGTTCACCTTTTGGTCTGATGCCACTAGGGAGGGATGATGATCTGTGATCACAGTTTCCAAAGCTAACGATTCTTCATATTGTTGAGGTAAAGCACTTTCACCGGTCAATGTTTGAAACGCTTTTATTGCATGCTCTAATTTTCCCTGAGCAAGAATATAATCACTATGCATTTTTAATGCATGACTATTGGCTAACAAGCGATCTGTACCCGCTAATTCACCCGCTTTAACATGAGCATCAACATCCTGCGCTAATTGTTTTGCCACATGCCAAGCTTGATGTGCTTGTTGAGTTTTAACATCTGCTAGCACCACCCCCCAGACGACTTGTCGAACTTGTGATGCTATTTCTAACCTTAGTTGTTGCTGTGATGATGTTAACTCTGCTGACATTTTATCTGACAATGCGAGTTGTGATTGTTTCTGGCCTGATAGCCAAAGCGGCATATCAATACTACCTTCCCATTCCTGAAATCCGTCACTACTACCAACAACATCATTGTAGTGATTTAACGAAACACTACTCGCATCTGCGAATGTAGCATTGGCAAGATCAGTATTAGCATCAATTTTCTGTTGATGAGCCGATTGGGCATGGTGTGTTGGATGACGTTCATAGACGTTTTGAACAAGCGATGACAAAGTGACAGAGGAAGATTGTTCCAAAAGTATTGTTTCGGCAAAAACAACGGGGCTAACACTGAGACTTATTGCAATAAAACTAATAGCAACTTTGACATGAAACAACATTGTAGAAACGTCCTAAAATCTTACGCGGATGACAAGATTAACAAGTAATCAGGTTTTATGCAGAAAAACCACGCTCAACAAATTTGTCAGCAATGCTTTCATGTACCGATAATAATGCAGGAATAACAAGTAATACTAATACTGTTGAAAACATCAAGCCAAACGAAATAGACACCGCCATTGGTATTAAAAACTGTGCTTGAACTGATGTTTCAAATAATAATGGTGTTAGACCAGCAATGGTGGTTAATGAGGTTAATAATACTGCTCGTAATCGCTGTGTCGCTGCATTAATAATTGCTTGTGTGGTTTCAATGCCTTGCTCGCGTTGTTGCTTAAAGAACGTCACCAAAATGATGGAATCATTAACGACAATGCCGGACAGTCCAAAAATGCCAAATAACGACAAAATAGTCAGATCAATTCCCATCAAGAAATGGCCCGTTATTGCCCCAATTAAGCCGAAGGGAATGGCAGCCATAACGACTAATGGCCAACCATAAGAAGCAAATACCCACGCTAAGACTAGATAGATTAAAATAAAAGCGAGAACCAAGCCTTTTTTCATATCTGAAAATGTTTCTGCTTGTTCTTCTGCACGACCTTCAAAGTCAATTTTGACACCATAGCGTGATGATAAATCGGTCAGAAAACCTTGTTGTAACTTAGCTAAAATCTCATTGTTGTTATTAATGCTCGAATCGACTGTTGCCGTTATATGAATAGCTAATTTCGAGTCGGTATGACGCAATACATCAAAGCCTCTGTGCGCCTCAAACTCAACAACACTTGATAAGGGTGCACTGCCGCCTTCAGGAAGTCTAAGCATAAAGTTATCTAAGGTTGCCATTGTATTTCGTTCAATGTCTGGCAACATAACACGTACTTCAACTTCGTCATCACCGTCTTGAAATATTTGCACCAACTGACCGTCAAATGCTGTCCGTAATTGTCGACCAACATTGTTGACAGTAAGTCCGAGAACCTCACCTTGCCCTTTCACTTTATAGACAAGTTGCTCTTGTCCATAAGGCATATCATCTTCAATTGCGGACACACCAGGAAATTGCTTTATTGCTTCGGCCACATCTTGGGCAGCTTGTTTTAATATTTTTGGAGACGCGCCTGTTAGACGAATATCTAGATCACTACCTGTGGGTCCTGTTCGACGCTCTGATAAGGTGAATGTTTCAATTCCGACTGGCAAAGAAATAGATTGACGCCATGTTTTGATAAACTGGCTATTACGGACATCACGATTATCTGGCGATATTAGTTCTACTTGGATTGAACCAAACCGTTCATCTGTTTCCGTTCTCACTTTACCTGCAACACTTGCCGAACCTAACCGTGTCACACTGACATCCACAAGATCACCACCTAATTCTTGTCGTGTTTTGTTTAATGTTTGGTTGAGATGCTCTAAAAAATCTTCCACTTTTGCCGAGGGAGTGCCGGCAGTAAAGCGAGCATTAGCATAAACAGTTGTTCCTTCTGGCGAAGGAAAGAAAGTAAAAAATAACCGCCCGCCTGCAAGCAAACCAATACAAATAATTAACATGCCGACTGCCGTACTTATCGTCACCCAGCGATATTCAACCGTGGCAGTGACCAAAGGACGAAATAGATCATCACGAATATAATTAAATTTATTATCGAGCCATTTCCTAAAAGGTGCTGGTTCAGAATGATGAATTTTATGGAATGAATGACGTAAATGTCCGGGTAAGATTAGAAAGCTTTCAATAAGCGAAGCGATAATCACACAGATAACGACAAAGGGAATATCAAATAAGATATTGCCCATTATTCCACCGATCATCATTAACGGCAGGAATGACGCGATAGTAGTGAGCGAGGATGAGATAACGGGCGCTAACATTCGTCGTGCCCCGCCCTCTGCAGCTTGTAACGAATGTTCTCCCATTTGGTAATGGGATAAAGCATCTTCACCGACGACAATGGCATCATCAACAATAATTCCTAATGCCATAATCAATGCAAATAGGCTGATCATATTGATACTGCCACCTAATAACAACATGACGGATAATGTTGCCATAAAGGAGACAGGAATTCCGACGGCAACCCACCAAGCAACTCGACCGTGTAAGAATAAGAACAATATTCCAATGACCAATATTAAACCGCCAAGACCATTTTTAACCAACAAGTCCATGCGTTCTTTGATTAATTGCCAACTGGCATCATAGACCTTAACTTCAACACCTTTGGGTAATTGAGAAGCGTTATTATCAATCCAGTTTTGCAAGACCTCAGCTGACTCAAGTGAATCAGAATGCTCGGTACGTTTAAGTTGAATTTCTACCGCAGGTTTACCTTGGTAGTACACACTGACTTGTTTGCGCATTGCTCGACGTTCAATTTCAGCGACATCTTCTAATAACAACAGGCCACCTTGGTAATCTGTCTTAATTGAAAGTTCTGAAAACGATTGGCTATCGCGTCTCTGATCTAAGCTACGTAATTGTCGAGCAGTACTGGCATTGCCAATTTCACCCGCCGGCAAATCACGACTTAGCTCAGATATTCTTTGTCCAACAGCATCAAGACTTAGGCCTAATGATTCTAATTCCCTAGTGCTTAATTGAATGGCTATTTCTTGTTCGGGTAAACCCGTGATATCAACTTTAGAGATCCCATCATCTAATAACTCTTGCTCTATTTGATGTACTAGATAGCGTAGCTCTTCTAATTTTCCATCTGTCGTTATTAATAGGCGAGCAATAGGTTCGTAGGGTGTTAAAAGACTGACTTCCGGTATTTCTGAATCTGAGGGTAAATTCCGTAACTGTGAAACGCGTTCTTTGACCTGATCGAGAGCAGGGCCCATATCAGTATCTTCTTCAAACTCTAAAGTGACTATAGAGTTGCCATACGAAGATGTAGATGTCATTTTGTCAACAAAATCAATATTACGTAATTCTTGTTCAAGCCGACTAGTAATAGAGTCTTCAACATCTTCGGCACTGGCACCGCGCCATTCAACACGCACGGTAATGAAGTCTAAAACATAGTTAGGGAAAAATTGAGTATTAAGTTGAGATAATGAGAAACTACCAGCGATAATCATAATGATCATCAGTAGGTTGGCGGCAACCTTATGTTGGGCAAATATCCCAATAATGTCTCGATTATTCATCTAGTGGTTCAACACGCAGTCCTGAAATAGCATTAGGTAGTTGCGTGCTGACGATAGTGTCTGTTTCTTCTAATTCATTGCATCGAATCAGCAAGTTAATATCACCATTTTTTGTTTTATATTCACCAATTCGTTCAACATTAAGCGCTTCTAAATATCCATTATTAATCCGGTATACTCGGTCTAATTCATATAAAGAGTTGAAAGGAATAGAAATAACAGATAGTTGTTCTGATAGTTGAAGTGACAATTCTACAAAGGTACCGATAGCAAGGGTATTCATGTTCTCTGTCAGTTGAAATAGCCCGTCTAGCCCTCCGCTATCTTGGCGAATTTCTCCTGAAAGACGCTTTAACGTAAAGCTGAGTAATTCGCCATCTAATAGTGCTGTTGCTGTTTGTTGGTTTCCACGCGATAAATTATCCCGAACTTGCTTAATATATCGACCAGGAATTTGCGCTCGTACTTCAAGATTGTTCAGATCATAAAGAGTGAGCAATGGGTCGCCGGCTTTGACTCTATCACCACTTGCCACATTTAAACTTGCAATACGGCCACTAAAAGGAGCCTTAATATCTGCACGATTAAGATCGACGGTGGCTTGTTCAGCTAAAGCACGATACTTTGCTTGTTTTGCTCTTAGGACTGCTAGGCGAGTAGGATGATCGTTAATATCATGTTTAAGTCGCTTTATTATCAATACTTGGCGTTGTTTATTGGCCACTGCATCATCCAAGTTTGCTTGCGAGGTTAAACGGCTTTGCTCCAGCTTTTTAGCTCGTGATACAGCATTATCGGCAAGCTGTAATAATTCACTTTCATGCCCTAATAAGCTTTTATCTCGTGTAAAGCGTAATAATTCGCTATCTATTTGAGCTTTTATTTCAGTAACATCTGCCTGACGTTGATTCAGCAATAGCTGCATATCAGTTGCATCAAGTTTTACTAAAGATTGGCCAACATCAACAAGTGTTCCTTCTAGCACATTGGCTTCCAAAACATCGGCGACCATTGCCGCCTTTAATGTCGCTTGCCGAGGTGTTTCGACTCGGCCATAAATTGTGACTTCGGGGGAAATGTTTTGGAACGCTACTGGTACCGTATTAACGCGCCATATCTTTTCAGGTTTTTCAATGACTACTTTTTCAGGTTTAGACTGCTTAAGCCCTATAAATATGGCCATAGCAGCTATGATAATAGCAATAGGTAATATAAAGCGTTTTAGCAACGTATTTCTCCTTGTAGCTCGCTAGATCAGGATTCTCATAATCCATAGTAGCAAACTCTATCTATCTGACGCGTAACGATGCTTATTGTTTCGTTACAATTGCTACTCGAATAGCATTAAGGCTTAATTGAGCCGCGTGTAAATTATCAGTTAATAGTTGTTGTGATTGTTTTATATGATCAATTTCTTCGGGGCGAATATTGGAGTTAAGCTTTGCTAAGGCAGCCAAACGATTCTGCTCTGGTTGCAATGACTGCCGCATGGTAACGATCGCTTGCTCAATCATGTTCTGTTGGGTTTGCGAAGCCAATTGTTTTGCATGATCAATCAAGCTGGTGATCTTAGGTCTTGCATGGCGCACTAATTCTTGTGATGTTGCTTTTGGAATACGCCCAGCCTGTTCATTAAATGTTGTTTCATTAAAGAACTCGTTAAAATCACGGCCTTTTTCATCCACTAATACCCTAAAATAGGATTGATTTAGATAACGATCTACTTGCAATGACCGTGGCGCGGGACAATTCATTGTAAAAATAGCTTCTAATAATAAGGTTCCTTCAGCAAATTTATTAGTTTCAAGTGTACAAAATGCACTATTACCAAAATCACTATTAATGACCATATCCAAACTGCCTAGCACCATCGGATGTTCCCAACTTAAAAAAGCCATATCTTCTCGCACTAAGGCACGATGCCTCTTATAAGTAGCGGTCAAACCATCTTCAGGCAATGCAGGGAAATGATGATGCAACATATGGTTACCAGGCTCAATAATAATACTGTCAGCACTATGAGCATGTTGTTCAACTCCAAACTGATCAAATACTGTGTCCATAAAGGATGTTAACTGATGCGTTTGGCTGGTATATTCAAGATCTTCAATTAACTCGTTAGCAATAGGTGTTTTGCAAGAGTTTAGTTCCAGTAAACGATACCTTCCCTTTTCAAGTTGTTTCAAGGTTTCTTCTGTAAGTTGTTGAGTTTTATTTATTAACCCCCTACATTCTTCTCGGTTGCCAATGTTGTTTAAACAGAATGTTAACTCATCTTTTAACGCTTCTTGGATTGAACCGCCAACTGAAAAAACACGTTCAAATGCATTCAAACCTTGGTGATACCAATCAAATAAAACTGCTTGAGCCGTTTTTTGGTAATAAGGAATATGCAATTGAATATTATGATGTTGACCAATACGATCTAAACGTCCAATACGTTGTTCCAACAAATCAGGGTTCATTGGCAAGTCAAATAATACTAAATGATGTGAAAATTGGAAATTACGGCCTTCACTACCAATTTCAGAACAAATCATCACTTGAGCGCCATCTTCATCATCAGCAAAGTAAGCTGCAGCACGATCTCGATGTACTAATGATAGTCCTTCATGAAAGACTGACGACCGTATTCCATGTTTAATTCGTAGATGAAGTTCTAGTTCTTGAGCTGTTTCTGCCAGGGCACAAATCACTAATATTTTGTCTGATTTATGTTGGGATAACCAATCTGTTAGCCATACCACTCGACTATCAACTGTTAACCAGTCATCCCCTAACAGTGTTTCGGCTTGTAATAAGGCGTTAATATCCGCATCTATGGTATTGGCTAAATATTGTTCTGGCGCGGTCAGTGGATGGCTATGTAATTGCCTTTCTGGGAAGCCTTGCACTACATCGCGAGTATTTCTAAATAAAATTCGGCCTGTACCATGTCGATCTAATAAGTCACTAATCGCTTGATCTCGCACCTCACTAAAATCATCACTATTGAGTAATTCATTATAGGTTTTATCGCCTAATAAACGAGTGATATTGAGTTGCAATTCAGTTAAGTTTTGTTGTGCATCATCTTGCAATAATTGGTTCACTAAATCACTAACCGGCTGAT
Organism: Methylophagaceae bacterium; assembly: GCA_048595405.1. Taxonomy (GTDB): domain Bacteria; phylum Pseudomonadota; class Gammaproteobacteria; order Nitrosococcales; family Methylophagaceae. The sequence goes on along the minus strand of JBJPGB010000079.1, from coordinate 8,843 downwards.
ATGCGGCTTCTTGCTGACGGAATGTTGCTAAATCAAAATAGCGGTCAGGATCAAGTAATCGTAAACGAGCAAAATGACTTTCTATGCCAAGTTGTTCTGGTGTTGCTGTCAGCAATAACAAACCAATAACTTTGCGAGCTAAGCCTTCTATAGCAAGGTATTCGGGACTTGCTAATGTTTCATTCCATTGTAAATGATGTGCCTCATCTACAATCATTAAATCCCATGATGCTTCACAAGCTTGTTTATAAATATCAGGCTGTGAGGTTAGAGTAGATAAACTTGTTAGGATTAATTGAGCACTATCAAACGGATTAGCTTCACCCTCTTCTAATAATGCTTCATGTCGCTGTTCATCGATGATGGTAAATGACAGGTTAAAGCGACGTAACATTTCAACTAGCCACTGATGTACCAAGCTATCAGGGACAACGATTAATACCCGTTTTGCACGCCCTGTAATCAATTGCTGGTGAGCAATCAAGCCTGCTTCAATTGTTTTACCTAAACCTACTTCATCGGCTAATAAAACCCGTGGTGCATGACGTTGAGCTACTTGGTGGGCAATATAGATTTGATGAGCTAATAGCTGAACTCTCCCCCCCATCAATCCAAAAACGGGTGATTGTTGAAGTCTATGTTGATGCGCTAGGGCTTCAACTCGTAATTCAAATTGACTATTTTTATCAATTTGACCGGCAAACAAGCGATCTTGAGCTTGGCTAAACTGAACAAAGCTATTGAGATCCATTTCATGAATACTGATCTCATTGCCATCCTCATCTGTACCTTGATAGACAAAGCAATCATTAAGTTCATGACGTTCAGTAATAATAAAACTAACATCTTCATTAGTCTTCACTCGGTCGCCGACAGGATATTGAACACGGCTTAAAGGTGCATTATCAGCCGCATAAGTTCTCTGTTCATTCGCTGCAGGGAATGTGATATCCACCAGACGACCTGAACTATCATTAACAATACCAAGCCCTAGCTCTGATTCGCTATTACTCACCCAACGTTGTCCAACTGAAAATAGTGTTGCTGACAAACTTAACCTCTAACCACATAATTTTAACCATGCGAATTTTACCAGCGTAATGATAATTACGCTTTATTATTTCAACTGCTAAGGATGTTATTTTTTATAAATATTACAGGCTTTATCAATTGTTAAATAATCATGCTCTAAATTTAGAAACTCAATACTTTCTTTAGTGCCAATCACTAAGTGACCATTATCTTCTAATGACTCTGTTAGTAAATCAACCACTTTTTCTTTGAGTTGTTTATCAAAGTAAATAAGCACATTGCGACACAATATTAATTGAGCTGAAAGAAAGACTGGTTGCTGGCTGAGATCATGATGTTCAAATGTTATTTTCGATAATAATTGTTGTTTTAATTTTTGTTTGCCATAGGCTGTGACAAAATACTCACTTAAGCTTGCCGTCCCTAAAGATTGATTATAACGATCAACATCATCACTATTTAATGGTGATGATAATACACCTGACGATGCTTGTTGTAGGACCTTACTATTAATGTCGGTGGCAAAAATATGACTCCGTTCTAATAAGCCTTCCTCTTCAAGTAATATCGCTAATGAATAAGCCTCAAGTCCTTCAGCGCAACCCGCGACCCAAATAGATAACCGTGGAAAGCTCGTTAAATATGGAAATACTGATTGCTTTAATGCTGCAAAAACATCTGGGTCTCTAAATAAATAAGATACATTCACCGTTAAATAATTAATGGCGTGTATTCTAAAGTGCTCATCATGTGCCAACAAGGCAATTAATGCTGAAATAGAGCCTAGTCGTTGTTCATTCATTAGAGCTTTAACTCGGCGTAATAAGGAATCTCGTGAATAACTCTTTAGATCATAATGGTGAAAACGCAGTAATGCTTCAAGAAAAAGCTCTAACTCTATCTGTTCTGTATCCTTGTCTATCCCACTTTCCATCTAGGTATTACACCCAAACTTGCATCATAATTAATAGCTTCTGGACATCGACGGGCTTGGTTAGGTAATCACTGGCGCCCGCTTCAAGACATTTTTCTTTATCGCCCGACATGGCTTTTGCTGTTAAGGCAATAATAGGTAAGTCTTCATACTGTATTTGATCTCTAATATGCCCCATGGCTTCATAACCATCCATTTCAGGCATCATAATATCCATTAAAACAATATCTATATCACTATGTTCAGCCAATAGTGACAGTGCACCCTTACCGCTAGGGGCTATATGTACGATTAAATCTTTTTTACGCAATACTTTAGCTAAGGCAAAGGTATTACGCATATCATCATCGACTAATAACACTATTTTCCCTGCCAGATTAACATCATCAATATCGGCTAATTTCTTGCTATTACTGGCTGTTGGGTTATTAAGTGTATTTATAAACAGGTGAACTTCATCCTTAAGACGTTCTGGAGATGATACCGATTTAATGACAATAGATTCAGTCGTCTCTGACAACTGTTTATATTCAGTATCTGATAATTCTTTACCAGTATGAACAATGACAGGAGGCAATCTAAGTTGCTCATCTTTTGCTAGAATGTCCAATAATTCAAATCCCGTCATATCAGGTAAGCCTAGATCCATAATCACGGCAGTAAAATGTTGATTCTTTAGTATTTCAATCGCTTCTTTCCCTGAATACACATAGCTTAGAGATACTCGGTCTTCATCTAATAGCTTACGCAATGCTCGAACATTATTTTTATCATCTTCAATTAACAATAAATCTATTTTGGATGAAGTAAAAGCCGACTCTAATTGTTCCAGTACCGCTGTTATTTCTTCTTTAGAAACAGGTTTCACTAATTGGCCAATCACACCAAAAGAAGTCATATCCATTAAGTCATCTACCGCACTAATGACATGAACCGGAATGTGTTGGGTGGCGCTATATGCTTTTAATACCGACATCACCCCTTTGCCATCTATATCTGGCAGCATGATATCTAAAATAATACCCGTCACATTATATGTTGTTGCTAAATTAATACCGGTTTCACCATCGCAGGCAATAATGGCTTGTGCCTGTTGTTGATGGCAGGCTTCAAATAGAATTTTGGCAAATTTGGCATCATCTTCAATAATCAAAAATAGTGTTTTGTTCGGATCTAACTGGTCACGATCATCTTCAAATGGTGGTGGTGAGTTCTTCACCTTAAATGGAACTACTTTAGTAGAGATCGGGGGGGCAATAGTATCTGTGCTAACAAGATCTACTGGATGTTCAGGCATATAAAGTGTGAAGGTACTGCCCTGCCCCAATTCACTTTCTAAACTTAGCTTTCCGCCCAATAGTTCTGAGAAGGTACGAACTATTGATAATCCTAAGCCGGTGCCACCATATTGACGACTGGTCGAGCCATCAGCTTGTTGAAAAGCTTCAAATATAGTTTGGTGCTGCTCTTTTGCAATCCCAAGGCCTGAATCAGTAACAGCGAAGGACAGGGCGCTATCTTGATTATCTAAAATATTTGTCGATTGAATATAATCAATATTGAGGCTGACCTCACCTTGATCTGTGAATTTAATCGCGTTACTAATTAAATTAGTTAAGATTTGATTTAACTTGGTCTCATCACTCATAAACTCAAGCGGTACATCGTCTGCAATGCGAATCAAAAAATTAATGCCTTTATCTTCAGCCATATGATTAAATCGACTTCGTAAGGCTGTCGCTAAAATAGAGATTTTGATGGTTCTATTTTCAACTGTCATTTTGCCTGATTCTACTTTCGACAAATCGAGTATTTCATTGATAAGGTTTAATAAGTGTTTTCCACTGTCTTGAATAACTGTGGCTGATTCGATCTCATCCTCAGACAAGTTGCCATCTTCATTGTCAGCCAATGAGTTAGATAAAATAAGCAAACTATTTAGTGGTGTTCGTAACTCATGTGACATATTCGCTAAAAATTCAGATTTATACCGGCTGGTTTCTTCAAGTTCTGTTGCTTTTAATTCAGTCTGTTGACGAGAGGTCTCTAGCGATTCGGTTTTTAACGTTAACTCTTCATTAGCAACGCGCAATTCTTGTTGCTGTGCTTCAAGCTCCTCACTATTAGCTTGTAACTCCTCATTCGCCTCAATAATACGCTGCCTTTGTATGATTTCGGCAGTAATATCAGTCACTGTCCCTAAGAATAGTAACTCGCTATTAATCTCCATCTCAGCAACAGAAAGATGCATATGAAATTCAGTACCATCCTTACGCAGCCCAATGACTTCTCGCCCTGAACCAATGATTTGGGCATCACCGGTTTGCAAATAGGCAAGCAAATAACCATCATGTTTCGAAGCCCAAGCTGCTGGCATCAACATCTTAACGTTGTTACCTAAAACTTCTTGCTCACTATAAGAAAACAAGCCCTCAGCAGCACTATTAAATGACTCAATCAAGCCTTGCTTGCTAATGGTGATAATGCCGGATAAGGATGAATCTATAATAGTTTGAGTACGTTTCTTGTTTTGATCAAGCTGAGCATTCAATCGCTCTGATTTTGCTAAGGTCTGATTGATTTTTTCTTTACTGGCTTCTAACTCAATGACAGGTTGAATAAAGACCTTACTTTCCTTTCTCGCCATACGATAAGATATGTAGATCATCAAGCCCAGTAATATTGCCGTGATAACGGGTATCCATTGGCTGATTTTCTCTACTGTCGTTGCAATCTGGTCTGCTTTGAGTTGTTCATTTATTGAAATTACTTTAAGTTGAGCACTAATTTTTTGACTTAAAGGCAACACAGTATTTTCCAACAAAGAACGGGCAACATTCCAATGTTCCGTATCCCGGATCAAAACAGCCTGGTTTGCAAGTAATTGGTATGTTGAAAAAGAATCTTGAAAAATGTTTTCTTGTTCTTCGTTATGAGCCTTTCTTTTTTGGTTGTCAAAAAATAATTGTTGAATTTGAATCTCAGTTTTAGAAAGTAATTTGAGATATTTATCTCGGTCAAACTGTTGGCCATCTTTAATAAAACTATGAAAATGATTATCAGCTAAATACAATCTAGTACGAATATTAAGTACCTTTGTAAGTGTACTTACATCCTCTGCGAGGATAGCGATATCAACCAATGCTGCCACCGCAGAAAACATATTAACTGTTACCGGTGTAACGCTTTGCTCAACGAGGAATGTCGCGGGTAGATTTCCTGGCGTTTGGGCAACATCTTCAATCATCCATTGCCACATGTCTAAATCATAAAGCTCTGTCTCCAAGATGTTTAGTGCTGCCAGAGCTCCAGAATCATTTATTTTTAGCTTTTTCAATTGTTCTATGGCGGGATAAATTTCATCAGTCCAATATTGTTCTCTATTTTGGATAAAAAACTGGTTATTGATACTCATCCAACCATGAGTATCTGCAATGGACTGTTGTAAACTTACTTGAAGCTGACTCGTTACTCGACTAATGGGAGTATTGACTGTTGCCAATTCATTAGCGTAGTGCCTCAAATTAAATGTTGTCACTGCGCTAACAGCCATCATAACGACACCTACAGCAGCCACATTGAGATGCGAACGCAATAATTTATGCCATAAACGATTAGTGATCGCTGTCGTATTGGTCGACGGTTGACTCATGAACTATTTATTTAACCAGTTAGGACTATGCTCATGTAATTTCTGAAATAACAACAATTGCTGGTGCAATATACTCAATCGTTGATAAACATCAGAGGGTATTTTGTTGACTGATGGATATGTTTTCGCAGGAGGTTTAACGGCCAATTTTAGTGAATGTACATAATGAAGATTGGCCACTAATAAAGAAGCAAGATCATAAACGTCGCTAGGAGCTCTAGTTCTAGTTCTAGTATTATCATTTTGAATATGTGCAAAATGAATATCATAATTAGCCATTATTTTAGCTAAAATGACGCGTGTTTCAATCAGGTATTGATAAACATCGGTCGGTGTTTTTCGTCGCTCAAACGATGAGGCCAAAGGGATACGTTTTACTGAGGGTTCGGTTGCCAATAATGCTGCCATTATATGAATTGACTCATTGACTTTCTGATAAACATCACTAGGTGAAAATTGCTGATTCAACAATGCATTGATTTGACCATTGACGGATACCACATGTGCAAAAACATCCGAGGGTGAAGTGTAAATTGGCTGTGGTTTTTCAATTTCCTGTTGATTTATCTTTAGCTTGTTTTTCACTAACAGTATTTGTTCATATGCTTGATTCACCATTTGCCATACATGAAAGGGCTGTATTGTTGTGATATCAATTTCTGATGGAACAGTGCTGCGTTGCCCTGTTCGTTCATAGACCAGACGATTAGCTTTTATAAAGGCGGTCTGAGCTTGAAAATACACTTCCCTAGGGCTAGCATCAATTACTGTTTCTGCTTTAGTTAATACTTCAGGCTTACCGAGCTCTAATCTGATTAAATTTACTTCATCAGATAATAACTTTGCCCTAGCAAGAACATCGGCCGGAACGATACTCTCAATATCTATACTGTTGCCACTAATAGGTGTTAATACCTCAGCTTGTATGCTGTTTAATGGTAGTAATACCGTAATAATGCACAGGATAATATAGAAGGTTTTTTGTACATTGATATTGACCATATTCGCGTTCTCTTGGCTAAGATAGATATGAATTTTAGTCTAACTAATTATTGTTCGTAATGAGTGAGGCAAGGGGAAGCAATCTTTATATCATTCCCTCTTCTTCTAATAATAGATATTGTTTAAAATCTTCTTTTGTCATTGGTTTGGCAAAGAAATAACCTTGCGCTAACAGGCAACCTTCTTGCTTGATAAAGTCCATCTGTTCAAGGGTTTCTACACCTTCGGTAATGACTTTTAAGTTTAAACCTTTCGCCATCGCGATAATGGTTTTCACCAGCGTCATATCGTCTTTATCATTCGGGATGTTGGATACAAATGACCGATCAATCTTCACTGTGGCAACAGGGCAGTTTTTCAAATAACTCAACGATGAATAGCCAGTGCCAAAATCATCAACAGAAATGCTGACACCCAAATCATGAATTGCTTGTAGTTGCTCTTCGGCCTTACCTGAGCGATCTAATAATAGGCTTTCAGTAATTTCAATTTCTAATAGTGAGGGATTAATTTTTCCTTGTTTAATATATTGCTTAATGGAGGCTGTTAATAAGTTATTATTAAATTGCAGACTTGAGGCATTCACTGCAAAATGCTTTTCTGGATACTGTTGCATTAAGTCAACTACTTGATGCAACACCCAAAGTCCAATATCGGTGATAAGCCCCGCTGATTCTGCAATAGGAATAAATTCTTCTGGCGATACAAATCCCAATGCATCGCTGTTCCAGCGCAATAATGCTTCTGCTCCTATCGCTGTGCGGGATGTTAAATCAATAATCGGCTGATAATAGACTTCCATTGCTTCTGCATTGAAAGCTTTTCGTAAATGATGCTCAATTAATAAATTTCTTTCCATTTGTTGATTGAGTTCTGTCGAATAAAATTGGAAGGTATTTTTACCAATCCCTTTTGCCAAATACATTGCAGAGTCAGCATTGCTAATTAATATATCATGTGCAGTACCGTGCTGAGGGTATAAGGCAACACCAATGCTGGCACTGGTATGGATAACTTTATCTTTGTGTATCACTTCACGTGCTGATTCTGCAATAAGTTGTTGTAATTTGTTTTTTAATAGCATTGGATCAGTTAATTCAGTAAAGACTAGAATAAACTCATCACCGCCAAAACGGCCGACTAAATCTGTGGTTCGAACTATCTTTTTATATCGGGCAGCCATCTCCACTAATAAAGCATCACCATATTCATGACCAAGTTCATCATTAATCTTTTTAAAGCCATCTAAATCTAGGAATAACAAGGCAAACTGTTCTTTTTTCCTATTAACTCTATCAATAATTAAGTCTAGTTCAGTGTGAATTTGGCGACGATTAGGCAGGTGGGTTAAGGCGTCATGTTGAGCAAGATATTGTACTTTCAGTTCTGCGGCTCTACGCATGGCGACTTCATCTTCAAGGCCAGCCTTGAGTAACCATAAGTCTAAGAAGACATCAATTTTTGACAATAGAATTTCAGGCAGCACGGGCTTTTGAACATAATCAACGCCACCTGAATCATAGCCTTTTAATAAGCTCGCCTCATCGTGATGAACGGCTGTGACGAATATGATGGGGATATGTTTTGTTTCTTCGGCACTACTGAGAAGTTCAGCAACTTCAAAGCCATCCATACCGGGCATATTAACGTCTAACAGGATAACAGCAAAATCATCCTGAATTGCTTCTTTCAATGCTTCAGCACCAGATTCAACCATCACCAATTCAGCAGGCAATTTCTTGAGAATAGTCTTCATCGCAATTAGGTTTGCAGGTGTATCGTCTACAACTAGAATTTTAGGTTTTAGCGAGCCTTCAAAAATGTCCAGCATATACTTATATCCTTGGGATATATCAACATGTGAACTTTATCACATAATTGTTGGCTAAGGTACTCAAAAGCTTGCTTAGTGATTGAATTAGTTAACGAATCTTACGGGCGCGAATAGTGCGGCCTTTGATCTTTCCTTGTGCTAAGTAATTGAGTGCTTGTCGTACTGCTGTACGTTCAATAGCAACATAGCTAGACATGTCAAAAATATCGATCTTGCCAATTTCTGAACCGGCTAATCCTGCATCACCCGTTAAAGCACCTAATATATCGCCAGGACGAAGTTTGTTTTTACGGCCAGAATCAAGTTGAATGGTCACCATTGGTGGTTGTAAACTAAAACTAGCATCACGATCTAAAGATGCCGGAACATCACAGATGCACGGTTTCTTT
>JBJPGB010000078.1:0-7607 GCA_048595405.1 Methylophagaceae bacterium | reverse complement strand
CATTGTTTAAAAAATATACAGATTTCGAACAAAAATGTGGTTGTAAATAAATATGTCATTACTTCCTGAAATTACTCTAGTGGTCTCAATAATAATATTTTTATTTATATATGGCCGGAAAGGATGGCCATTAATAATGCTTTTAGCTATGGTAGGTATATTAAATGAAATATTGAAAAAGCTTTTAGATAGCGATCTAATTAGAGCCTCACTTGTTTTATTGGTATTCTATTTGGGGGTTGTTATATGGAAAAAGGTGTATGAAAAAAAGCCAAATAAAAACAGGAAAAAATAATCCATGGAATAATCAATCGAGTCAGACTCGATTGATTTTAACTAATTGATAACTATAACTAAAAACCTATATTCTTTCTCTCTTTTATTTAAACAAACACACTCCACTAAGCCCTGCTATCACAGGGCTTTTTTTGTTTAGCTGCCTGTACTCAATCGTTACGCTGATTGCTGTTGCTTAATCACCTCATCCAACATCTGATTCACAAGTTTTTGCTCAGTTCTTGGCATCAAACCTACCTGCTCAATCTGAAAACTTATCCATGTCTTACATCTCAATAATTTGATTCAACCCTTCAAGCGCATCAAAACCAAGGCGTTGGCAATACCATACAAATTCAACAACATCTAAGCGTCGTTGACCTATTTCTATTTTCCCAACAAATGAATGTGGCTTGTCTAAAAGCTCACCAGCTTGACGCATAGTTAGGCCTTTATGCTCTCTTTGCAAGCGAAGCCACTGGCATATTTTCTCAGACTCAGGCGAATATAGTGTTTTCATCTGTTCCGATTATCGGGACAAAACAGGTTGTACCTAAATCAGGAACGGATTAGTATGGAGCAACAGTAATAATAATTTTTAAAGGAGTAAAAATGTTCTTTATTCTAATTGATGGTGCATTGGCTTACTTTGCAGAGAAGTTCGTTAAGAATGTATTCATGCTGTGTTTTTGGGTGGGTGTAGTAAATCTATGTCGATGTATCTTATGGCAGGCGTTTGCTTATACAGAGTTAGGGACTGTAGAGAGCAGCAAGGTAATGCTGGAGGGGATTGTTAGAATGCTGTTTATTCATCCAGCTATAACGGTTTTTTTTGCTATTTATTTTAGAAGCAAAGAAAAGAAAAAATCAAGGCAGAGATCTGTGATACCGATGGACAGAACCTAAGTAGTAACGAACACGCTTCTGACATAAATGATGCTTCACAGCTTACACTTAATGATAAAACTGTAACAGAAAGCCTGCCGACACCTGATATTAATATAGATGATGTGTATGAGATTGTCGCGAAGGAATTGAAAGAGGGTAATAAGCAAGAAGGACTCTGGTTGAAGGCTCTTGATAGCACTGATTTTGATGATAAAAAAGCAAAAGGTGTATATGCTCGATTAAGAATAGAGCAGGAGAGAGTGAGGCATAAAGAAGAGGTTGAAAAGCAGAAAGCTATTGAAGCTAGTAGGCCAAAGTATGAGTTTAGAGTTTGCCCATATTGTAAAATTGAAATTCCTATAACTAAAGGGATATGTACATGTGGTGAATTGATGGGGGCAGAGCCGATTCAATATAAATATCTAGACGAATAAAAGGGTGACTCATGAAGTCTTGGTTAGATAATGCGATGTTAAATCAGTGCCCAATATGCAGCATTCATGCGTTTGCACATAAATCATATATCGGTTTTCTTGATGTATGTTGAAATGAAGGCAAGTAGCTTCATCACATAGCTCAATAAAGAAGATGGAGGGTATGTCTATTAATAAAGCAATGGAGTGATGCGGTGAAGAGTGTAATGTCACAGTCGTAGCATCTTGATCTTGTAGCATAGGAGTCGTGGTGGTAACTATGGTGGTAACTTTTCTTTAAATAATTTTTATCACCAGTAAAGATGTACAGTTAAGAGTTAAAAGCGATTCCTGTCGGGGACGCCATTTTTTGATGGCGGTAGATTTAGATTTTAGATATAGAGTGAAACGTCTGCATCACCAGCAAATTCAAGATAGGTTGCTGCACCACCAGAACTGATACCATCAATAAAATCTTTTGAATCAAAATCAAATAGGTCAACAGTCATTTGGCAAGCAATAAGATCAACCCCTGTTTCAACACAAATATCACGTAACTCTTCTACGCTGGCAACGCCTTTTTGTTTTAATTTACGCTTCATCATCCATGTCGCAAACCATTCTAATCCAGGAATCACTTGCACAATACTGGGTACAGGCACGGGCATTGGCATGGCAGGGTTACCTAACGGTGATACTTTTAGGTTTAGGTCTTTATTAAGTAATTGTAAGCCGTAAAAGGTGAAAAATATTTTAACTTCAAAGCCAAGTGCTACCGCCGTTGATGCTAATAGAAATGGAGGGTAAGCACCATCTAGTGTACCTTTACTAGCAATAATCGCGAGTTTTTTAGCCATTATTCGTCGCCTTTGACGAGAATAAAGCGAAAGGTACCATCTTGCTTGTAATTTTCAGCTAAGGGATTGCCTGTCATTTTTGCAAAAGCGGGAATATCCTGGCTTGAACCTTCATCGGTTGCAATTAAAAGAAGACGCTGTCCTGCGGACATTTCTGACAAAGCTTTACGTGCTTTGAGCACTGGTAATGGGCAATTGAGCCCTGAAGTATCAAGCTCTACATCAAAATCTGGCATGGTATTTCTCAAAATATTAACTGTATAAACATGTAATAATAAACTGAAACAGGGTTCTTTGTCTTGTTGGAACCCTTGTAATCAGTAAATGTCTATTGGGCTATGAGAAAAATTATTGTAATACTACTGCTAGGATTGTTCGGTTGGCCTTTAGTTGCACTGAATGCTGCCGATATTGATTTGCCTGAAATTGGTGATAGTGCTGGGGCACTAATTTCACCCCAACAGGAATATCAGATTGGCCAAGGTTTCTTTTGGCGCATACAACAATCGGTCGATTTAGTTGATGATCCAGAGTTAACGAGTTATATACAATCCTTGGGCTACCGCTTAGTCTCTAATAGTGATGCACCACATTTACCATTCACTTTCTTTTTAGTACCTGATCCCTCAATCAATGCCTTTGCAGCCCCTGGTGGATTTATTGGAATGAATAGCGGCTTGATCTTAACAAGTCAGACCGAAGATGAAGTGGCATCAGTGTTAGCGCATGAAATTGCTCATATTACCCAGCGTCATTTATTGCGTAGTTTTGAAAAATCGAAACAGTTGAATTTGGCGACAACTATTGGACTGATTGCAGCTGTATTGTTAGGCGCTGCCGATCCTGGAGCCGGTTCGGCAGCATTATTAGCGGTGCAAGCTGGGGGTGTTCAAGCCCAATTAAATTTTACTCGTGCTCATGAAAATGAGGCCGATAGTTTAGGTATGTTGACCTTGGTTCGATCAGGTTTTGATGCCCTAGCAATGCCTGCTTTTTTTGAACGATTACAGAAAAATAGTCGATTTTATAGCGCTGATTCAGTACCAGAGTTTTTACGAACGCATCCAGTAACAACATCACGCATCGCTAATGCACGGGGGCGTGCGGTCCAATATCCTTTGCAAAGATTGTTGGGAGATAGCTTGCAGTTTTATTTGATGCGAGAAAAATTACGAGTAATGACAACCACTAATTTAGTGGAACTGACAAATTATTATGAAAATGCACTGCAAGTTGGAAATGGTTTGAGTGAGGAGGCAACAAGATATGGTTATAGTCTTGCATTGTCCGCTGGGGGAAGTTACACCTCCGCAAGGAAACAGTTGCAGTATCTCATTGATAGAGATAATGACCGACTGAGCTATCAGATCGCATTAGCAGATATTGAAATAGCGGTCGGTCGCTTATCGACAGCCCTCAAAATATATCAGTTAAATCAAAAATTATATCCAGATGATCAGGCATTAACACTCAAGCAAGTGGCCGCATTATTGCAGGCTAACTTACCCCAGCAGGCAACAAATTTATTATTAAAACAGTTGGAGTTAGGTTCACCATCCGCACAGCTTTATAAGTTATTAGCACAGGCTAAAGGTAGCTTAGGCGAGAAAAGTCAGTCTCATAGTTGGTTAGCAGAGTATTATTATAGTTCGGGCCGTTTAGAGCAGGCGGCAGATCAACTTCGTATAGCCGCTAACTTTGCAAAAGGGGATGAATACCAATTGTCTAAAATTAGTTCCAAATTGCGTGAGCTTGAAATTACCATGGCACAACTGGAAGAATCATAATGATTGATAAGTTAGATCAGCAGCGTAGAACCTTTGTAAAAGGTGCAATTTCAGCATCAACGATGGCACTGGTTGCGACCAGCGGTTTATTGTTGCCGCAACGATTGTTGGCTCATTGGCCGGCAGATGCTTTTACCGCCGAAACATTGGAAGACGCTTTGCTTGCACTGTTAGGTCAAGCCGAGATAGCAAATGATTCGGCATTAAAATTTAAAGTAGGAGCACCTCCAAGTTATGCGGTCAATGGTGCATCGGTACCTATCGAAATACAAAGTGAGCTGCCCAATATTGAGCGTATTGCGATATTGGTTGAGAAAAATCCACTGCCTTTAGTGATGAATTTAGAAATGACGTCAGCAGTGAGATTACCATTCAAAAGTATGATTAAGATCCGTGAAGATTCAAATGTAATGGCTATTATCCGTGCTGATGGCAAGCTATATAAAACGACACGGTTTGTTGAGGTTGATATTGGAGGGTGTGGCTAATGGGATTAGTTGCAAAAGATCGTATTCGAGCAAAGCTAAAAACAGATGATACTAATGTACGTTTATTGTTAGCGCATCCAATGCATACCGGTAGAGCAAAAAATAAAGCGGAGGCGTTAATTCCAGCAGAATTTATCCAAGATATTCGGTGTTGGCGCAATGGTGATGAGGTGCTAACTATTAAGTGTGGTACTGGGGTAGCACGTAACCCTTATTTTTCATTTCAATTAGTGGGTGGTCAACGAGGCGATAAAATTTCAATTCGTTGGGTGGATAATTTAGGCGCTAAGGGCACTGTGGAAACAATCGTTAAATGAGTCTTAGGTTAAAAGTAAACCTATTTTTTGCATTATTACTACTGGCATCATTATTGGCGAGCACAGGCATATTGATATCGAATGCCCGAGAGTCAGTAAGAGATGATGTAGAAGATACCATGGCTTCGGCAGCACGATTAATTACCGTTTCATTGTCAGGCACATCATTAAATAGAAATGTAGGAATTTATGAGCACCTACAAGAGCTCGTCAAAGCGTTAAGTGAGATTCGCAGCTTGCATATCTTATTGTTTGATTCCCAAGGCTTACTATTTGAAGGTGAGCCGGAAGACTATGTCGATGCCAAACCACCAGAATGGTTCGTTGATTTATTATTACCGAATATCAATCCCTTATCAAAACGTTTCGGTGATGGGAAAATGGTTATTTATGCCGCACCGATCCATGAAATAGGTGAACGTTGGGTCGACATCCGAAGTATTTTCCTGTTGGGCTTGGGGATATTTATTTTTGTTGGCTTATTTTTATATTGGGGTGTTGATTGGCTGCTCCGACCATTACAACGTTTGTCAGAGGGGTTGGCTGGGTTTGAACGTGGCGATTTACATTTACGACTTCCTACATTTTCGTTAGCGGAAATGGACCAAATTGGTCAAACCTTTAACCGGATGGGGCAGGCATTAGAGCAGAGCATCGAACAAAATAGACGGCTGGCAGTATTAGTCCAACAGTCGGGAGATGCTATTTTATCGCTGGATCGTGAAGGGCATATTATGCTTTGCAATCCCGCTTCGGAACAATTACTTGGTCAAGCAACATCTGCTTTATTGGGTAAGAAATTAGCAAACTTAGGTTTTATCGATAATCAACAGCGTATCACTGAAGTATTAGAAAATTGTGCAGTCGTTGAAAATGTCGGAACAAGTTTTCCTCAGCCGAGTGGCGACACACTATCCATCTTACTTTCTACAGTAAGGTTGGTGGATACAGATAAAACTATTTCGGGAGTGATTTGTACTTTACGTGATATTACGGAGCATAAGCAGGCGGAAGCGGCAGAAAACCAACTTCGAGAAACTCGATTATTGGCACAGCATATGTCTGAAGTTCAGGAAGCTGAGCGGCGTCATTTAGCACGAGAGTTACATGATGAATTAGGCCAATGTTTAACCGCGATTAAGACCGATGCGGTACTAATTCGAAATAGAACAGAGCAAACTGAGCCGAAAGCATTTACGAGTGCCCAAGCCATTATAGATGTTGCCAGTCATATTTATGATGTAGTGCACAATATGATTACTTATTTACGCCCAAGCCCACTAGATGATTTAGGGCTATTAGCAACACTACAAGAAAGCATCTCTGCTTGGCAAGGACGTCAATCGGATATTGTTTTCAAATTACACATGTCAGATGGTTTGGATAATTTGAATGAAATGATGAATATGACTGTATTCCGAATTGTGCAAGAATCAATTACTAATGCCGTTCGCCATGCGGATGCTTCTGAGATTGCCATTTCGGTAATTAACGAACATGATGTTGATGGGCAAGATCAATTAGTGCTTGATATTAGGGATGATGGCAAGGGTATGATAATAGATGATTTTCATTCGGATGTTGATTTTGGATTATTAGGTATGCGTGAGCGAGCACATAGCATGGGTGGAACATTTCAATTGGAGAGTGCACTTGGTCAAGGATTTGCTATTCATATCGTAATACCACTGGGAGCGGATAAAATAGTATGAGTCAAAATGCAATCACAGTATTGTTAGTGGATGACCATGAGTTAGTTCGTGCTGGTTTTCGACGACTAATAGAAGATGGCGATAAATTCACTGTTATCGCCGAAGCCGGCAGTGGCGAGCAAGCTGTACAAGATTACGTCAAACATAATCCTGATGTAGTGGTGATGGACATATCAATGCCAGGTATTGGTGGCATTGGTGCGGTAGAACGGATTATCGCTCGTGATCCAGAGGCGTGTATTTTGATATTAAGTGTTCATGAAGACAGCATATTTACCTCGCGAGCATTACAAGCGGGTGCCAAAGGATTTATTCCTAAACGAAGTGCGCCAGAAGAAATGATTAAGGCGGTAGAGCAGGTTGCACAAGGTCAACTGTGCATTGACCCAGAAATAGCACAGAAAATAGCGATGCAGAAATTAACCGGTTCAGATAATGTGTTAGATGTGTTGAGTCAGCGTGAATTTGAGGTATTTCGTTTGCTAGCGGAAGGTAAAACAGTTAATGAAATTGCTGATATTTTAAACTTGAGTCCTAAAACCGTTGGAACACACCATACTAATATCAAACAAAAGCTAGAGGTATCAAATTCTGCGGAGCTCGCGAGATTGGCAATACGCAGTGGAATATTAGAGGCATAAGGCGACACATGACTAAGCGCTAAGGAAAATCCTGAGTGAACGAGAGCTTTTTCCTCTAACACCAAATTTATAATCTGCGTATTCTGTGAACCGTGGAAGCCGAAAAAGATTTCGGTCAAGAATTTTAAAATTAATTTAATGAGGTAATTTATTATGTGGACTACACCAGAATATTCAGATATGCGTTTCGGTTTTGAAGTAACAATGTACATTTGCAACCGTTAAGCA
>JBJPGB010000077.1:0-27515 GCA_048595405.1 Methylophagaceae bacterium | reverse complement strand
CTGCCTATCTAAAAATACAACAATTGATGCAAGCGCCGCTTAATGTTTAACCGTCAGAATTTCGTGGGGATCGCTCAGAGTCTGACCCCATTGATTAATTACTCAGAGTTTAGTTTTTTATAGACCATCCCCATTGACTTCTGTTTTTGGGATCAGCCTTTAGATAAGGTGTATCTATCCCCAGAGCTGCTGAAATAAGCTTGGTATTAAATGAAGTAAATTCAAGAGAATAGTTTTCAGAAGGGTAAGAGTAACCGATGGGCTCTCCTCCATACTTAGCTTCATGGACTAGTTCATTTCTATGCTTACTTAATTCGCTTTTGCCTGATGTATTCAACTCAGCCCATTTTGGTAAAATAATATTGTATTTCCTGGCAAGCCCAACGGGACGGCTTGCGTGATTGGGGGCGTTGATACCTGATAATTTGTACATGCCATCTAGAACTTTATATTGTGCATCAAATTTATCCCACTGAAATTTATACGATTGTCCTGCTAGATACCAATGGATAGATGCAAACATCTGATTTCTATTTTCTGGTGTAGATGAAATATAAAAATTATTTATTTGTTCCATACCATTAATTCGATCATTTCCAACAAGAATCAGGCCGTTTAATTTCCCTGGTTCATAAGGACTTCTGTCCAAACAGGAGTAATTCTCAGGGGTAAGATAAAGGCCTTGTAGAAAACTATATCCTAAAATCAAAAACCTCAGATGTTCTTCATTTTTGTTGTGAGATATGATTTCATGGGTGGGAGCCATCCTATAGAAACTATCAGAAATTATAGGACCAGACTGCTTAAATTTCTTCCTTTCTTCTGTACTTTGTTGGAGTTCTTTTTTTGGCCCGTATATCCAACCGTTACTTACGTGTACTAATTCATAAAAGTTATCAATAATTTCATCATATCCAGGAACAGTTTTGATTGAAAAATCACTACATTTAAATTCTTGTCCGTCTATAAGAAAGCCAAATTTCAATTTCTATCCTAAAATATAATTTGTTATCAAGGGTAATGCTATTCCATTAATCCAGGTAACCATAAAGCAACTGATGGAAAACTAATCAAAATTGCTAAAACAATTAATTGAATAATAATAAATGGAATTACACCACGATAGATAGTGGTGAGTTCAAGGCTTGGCGCACTGGCTTTAAGATAAAACAATGAAAAGCCAAACGGCGGTGTTAAGAATGAGGTTTGTAGATTAAGTGCAATCAATAGTGCAAACCATAAGGGGTCTAAACCCATATGAATGGCAATGGGGGCAATGATTGGTACTACGATAAAACAAATCTCGATAAAGTCTAAGAAGAAACCTAATATAAAAATCAGCAACATACTGATAATGAGGAAGCTCCATTTACCACCGGGTAAGGCGTTGAAGATATCAAATATCAGATTATCGCCACCCATGCCAACAAACACCAAACCAAATGCGGTGGCACCGATTAAAATGAGAAATACCATACTGGTTAAACGAGTAGTTTGTTGTAGTGCCTGACGTAAGTTTTCTAATGTTAATTGGCGATGTAAAACAGCCAATATCATGGCGCCTAATGCACCAACAGCGGCAGATTCAGTGGGTGAAGCAATGCCAAAAAATATTGAACCTAAAACAGCTAATATTAGAAATAACGGCGGTATTAGGCTTTTTAAAACCTTAAGTCCAAGGGCATGGTTGTCATCAGACTCTTGTTTAATTGCAGGAGCTAATTCGGGATCTCGCCAAGCGATAAAGCCGATATAAGTCATATAGCTAAACACCAGCATCATGCCGGGAACGGCGGCGGCAATAAACAGTTGACCTACTGGCACACCAATCACATCACCTAATAGGATAAGAATAATACTAGGTGGAATGATTTGTCCTAGTGTTCCAGAAGCAGCAATAGTGCCACTCGCTAGTGTTGGTGCATAACCGTGTTTTAACATTGAGGGTAATGCGATGACAGCTAATGTCACTACAGAGGCACCGACAACGCCTGTGGTAGCGGCTAATAATGCACCAACAGCAACAACTGAGATAGCTAAACCACCTCGAACTCGGCCAAATAACTGGCCCATTGTTTCAAGTAGTTCTTCGGCAATACCTGATTTTTCCAGAATGATTCCCATAAAGACAAATAATGGCACTGCCAACAAGGTGAAGTTGGTCATAATGCCCCAGATTCTTAACGGCAATAAGTTAAAGAAATCTAAACCCAGAAATATGCTACCAAAGCCAAGTGCAACGGCACCTAAGGTAAATGCAACCGGAAATCCGACTAACAATAATAGAAATAGCACTACGAACATGACTAATGCCCAAACTTCCATTATTGGGCCTCCGAATCATTGCTGAGTTTGAGGATGTTTTTAAGCATCTCTGCCAAACCTTGTAAAACAAGCAAGCCAAAGGCGACTAATAAACTGCCTTTGAGTAGATAACGATAGGGGAGACCACCGGGATCGGGAGAGCCTTCATGGTAGTTGAAAGCATTTTCTACAAACGGCCATGAGGTGATTAGTATCAATAAACAGAAAGGCAATAGTAGAAAAAGTGTGCCAAAAATATTGATTAAGGCACGTTGTTTGTCAGAGATAAAACGGCTTTGGTAAACAATATCGACTCGTACATGTTGATTATGTTTGAGTGTGTAAGCCGAACCTAATAAAAATATTAAGGCGAATAAATGCCATTCAAGTTCTTGTAATGCTACCGAGCCTTGATGAAAGAAATAACGCATCGTCACGTCATAACAAATCAACAATACCATTGCTAATACCAGCCATGAGGCAGTGTGGCCTACCCATTCGGTAATGGCATCAATAATGGTGATAATTGATTTGAGCATTATTTTACTTGTTGACTCAGTAGTTGCTTGGCAATAATCACGGCTTGTGTTCTATTTTCAGCGTTAAGGGTTTGCAGAATAGCGCGAACATGTAATTTAACAGTGTGTTCACTTAAATCTAAATTGAGAGCAATTCGTTTATTAGACTCACCTTGGCAAAGCAGTTTGAGCACATCTTGTTGTCTTGGTGTGAGGTCATCCAATGTCGATTCGACTGATGTACGTGCTGGGTGGTTGGGGTGAATAGAGATACCATTGCTAAGCATTAATTTAATGGCATTAAGCATATCATCACTTTTCATCGACTTTGACATATAGCCTAAAGCACCTGCTTCGAGCGCACGTTGTGAATCTTTTGGATCATTCGAAGAGGTAACAACGATGATTGGTGTATCAGGATGTTGCGCCGACAGTTGGGCGATACCTTCGTAATAACTCAGTCCCGGCATATTGAGATCTACCAGCATCAAATCCCAGTTATCTGTTGTATCAGCAAGCTGTAATAACTCGGTATAACTGTTTGAAACGTGGATGTTGGTCGGTTCATCTAAACGCTGAACTAAGATGGATAGTGCATCTCGATAAAGCTCGTGATCATCGGCAATAAGAATTTTCATGTGGTGATAATAGAACATTTTTCAGTTATTTGGGTATTGATGTATGCTGATATTAATGAATTCACACAGCATTAATTTAAAACAGTTATTTAAAGACAAGAAAATACGGACTCAAGCTATCATTGCCTTGTTGGTATTGGCAGTTGGTTTTGTGCTTTCAATCGCTGGTTTTATTGCTTTGCAAGATGTGGCGAAAGAGCGATTATATCTTCAGATACAGCAACATACTGAAGCTCAAATCAAGCAAGTTCAAACCAATATTGATATTTCACTTGATTCCTTAATTGAGATAGCTGGGCTTTATCATGCGGCGGGTGATGTGTCGCAATCACAATTAGCAAACTATATTGCTTCTGATACTAAATATCATTCAGGCACGGTAGCCCTAGGGTGGGTACCTAAAGTGATGGGCAAGGATATTGCGGCTTTTGAGGTGGAAATGCAGCAATATGAGCCTAATTTTTATGTTTATGAAGTCACTGGCCATGGAATGCCGGTACCCACCAGCCAACAATCCCCCTCATTTCCTATAAAAGCAATCATTTCGCCAAACAACGGCAATATGAAAGCCGGTTTGAATTTAGCTTCTATTGCATCACGTAAACGGGCAATTAATAAAGCGGAACGACTACAAACCACAGCAATAATCCCACGAGTTCCACTGTATTCAGGTAGCCAACAATTTTATGGTTTTCAAGCCTTGCACCCAGTATTTAATCAAAATGATCTTGGACAAGATCAACTTGTTGGTTTGGTGATGGGTAATTATGGCATTAGAGCATTAATTGAAGATGTATTTGTGAGTGATGATAAACAGGTTGATATCGCTTTATATGATGCTAATACTACGAGTCAGCAATTATTGTATTCATCAACTGATTTACTGGGCAGTGTTGACGATATTCGAGATCAACAACGATCACATTGGACATATCCGTTGAATGTAGCCGATCAACAATGGTTAGTGGCGGTATTCCCTAATCCCAGTGCGTTAGCGAAGTCGACATCATGGCTTCCTTATGCTGGTTTTATTGCTGGCGGTCTCATCACCTTATTATTAACGCTCTATTTATTTGTATCATTGATTAAAACGCGGCAGTTTGCTCAATTATCAATGGATTTGGCCGGCACTGAAACAATGCTTGATATTCAAACACAACTTAAAAAAGAAGCAGACAAAGCCAATCGAGCTAAATCGGGTTTATTAACAGCAGCTAGTCATGATTTACGGCAACCATTACATACCATTGGCTTATTAACGACTTTATTGAAAGACAGTAAAAACAAGGCCGAACGAACAAAACTGATTGATAATATTTTAACGGCTGTTGATGGCATGAATACGATGTTTATCAGCTTATTAGACATCAGTTTATTAGAATCGAATCAATTGCCTGTTAAGAAAAAGCACTTTTATCTGCAGGATGTATTAGATAAATTAGTAATTGATTTTAGCGCACAAGCGAAAGAGAAAGGATTGTCTTTTTCGAGTGTGGAAACATCGGTCTGTGTGGTCACTGATCAAATATTATTAGGACGCATATTGCTCAATTTGTTATCTAATGCCTTTCGATATACCCCTAATGGTAAAGTGCTATTAGGCTGTAGAAGGTTAAAGGATCATATTCGAATTTGTGTATTAGACACCGGTATTGGATTGTCAGAAGAGGCGATAGATAAAGTATTTGTCACCTTCTATCGAGAGCAACAAGCAAAACAATTAACGGATCAGGGTTTAGGATTAGGGCTGTCCATTGTGCAAGAAGCCTCTAATTTATTAGAACTCAATATGGGTATGCAATCAGAGCTTGGCAAAGGCTCTATTTTTTATGTTGATGTTCCTTATGGCGATCCGACTTTAATTGGTGAAGTTCAAACTATTAAACATCAATCTCCGGTCAATAAATTGATTTGGGTAATTGAGGATGACGATACCATACGATTTGGCTTAGAGAAGGTATTACAGTCATGGCAGTGTCGGATCGAAAGTCTCGCATCAGGAAAACAAACTCAACAATTACTCGATCAAAATAGTGATATACCCGATGCCATCATTGCAGATTATCAGTTGATTAATGAAACAGGGCTTGAATTGGTGATTAAAGTTCGAGAGCATTATCAGCACACTATTCCTGTCATCGTGATCACCGGCACAGCTGACTTAAAAGTACGTGAACAGGTCGAGCAGGCAGGATGCCACTTTATGATGAAGCCGGTTAAACCCGATGCACTAAACAGTATGTTGCATCAACTATAAGCGATCTAATCCTAAAGGATTAATCCCTCATGGGTATTTTGTTATACCCACTAAAATTGCATAATTTAATTCCCTTTTAAATTTTAGATGGAAGAGAGTTATGCTACCAACAATAATCAAAACAACAGTATCAGCAGTCTTATTAACGAGTGCAATGGCAAGTTTTGCAGGCAACCTAACAGTGAGTAAAGAAATTACCGTTAATGCAAGCCCAGAAACAACATGGAAAATGGTGGGTGACTTTAATCACCTAGATGTCTGGCATCCAGTAGTAGTGGATAGTAAGATAACTCGTGGCAATGCTCGGGCAGTTGGTGCTATACGGTTACTGACATTAGGCAATGGCGCCCAAATTACTGAAAAGTTAGTGTCTAATAAGCATGGTGAAAAAAGCTATACCTATGAGATCACTGAGTCACCATTACCGATTGCTGATTATGTATCAACCATTACTGTATCAGCAGCCGAGGATGGTAAATCGACTGTGACATGGAGTTCAAGTTTTGATGCAAATGGTGCAACAGATGAAGAAGCCATTAATACAATTGCCGGTATTTATGATGCGGGTCTAAATAACCTAGACAAACACTTTAATAACTAAAATTCAATTCGCAGCCTAGCCCCCAGTGGATCGCCACTGGGGGCTTATTTGTTTGTAAAATAGCGTGTTCACACATGCTTGCAGACATTTCATGATACAGTTTCCACTAATATAGTATTTGTAGAACTAAAAGGTGGAATGAATGGCTGAACAAGAACAATTGAAACAAAATCTGAAAAACCCTAATCAATGGCTTCGAATCCTTTACATGATATTGTTTTGGATTGTTTTATATGTCGTTATGACGGTGACAGGTGCGTTGATCTTAATTCAGGTTTTATTTGCACTGATTACTGGCTCTGATAATGAAAATTTACGCAAATTTGCTGCGGATTTAACGAAATACATTAATCAAATTATTTTATTTCTAACATACAATGAAAATCGTAAACCTTTCCCCTTTGCTGCATGGGGTGAAGTAGAGGAAAACGAGCCCGAACCGATTCAAGATAATGTAACAGAGGTCGAAAATGACGTAGATGAGCATGAGGCATTGTTTGATGCCGAAGGCTTTGATGCCGTTGAAGATGATGACAAAAAACCGTCAACATAATGCTGATTGTTATTTCACCAGCAAAAACGCTTGATTTTGATAATGCTCCTGTTATTTCAGAACATAGTCAGCCGCGGTTTTTAGCACAGTCCCAACAACTAATAGACAACTTAAAAAAATTATCTGCTACGGAAGTAGCGTCATTGATGAAGCTCAGTGATAAATTGGCAGGCTTAAATATGGCCCGGTTTCAAACATGGTCACTGCCATTTAATTTGAACAATGCCAAACAAGCCGTATTAGCCTTTAAAGGTGATGTTTATACTGGCTTAGATGCGGAAACCTTGGATAAAAAAGGTTTCAAATTTGCACAACAGCATTTACGGATTTTGTCGGGTCTCTATGGCGTATTACGACCACTAGATTTGATGCAAGCATACCGACTAGAAATGGGTACTAAATTTGCCAATGTTAATGGTGAAAATTTATATCAATTTTGGGGTAATCAACTTCGAGAATCTATTGAAGTGGAGCTAGCAGACGGTGTACTCATTAACTTAGCATCAAACGAATACTTCAAAGCCCTACAAGCTAATCAATTAAATGCTCGAATTATCACCCCGATCTTTAAAGACTGGAAAAATGGTCAATATAAAATGATCAGTTTTTATGCTAAAAAGGCACGCGGTTTAATGAGTCGATACATAATTGACCGTCAAATTAATACGCCAGAAAAAATCCAACAATTTGATAGTGATGGCTATCGTTTTAGCCCAGAGATGTCACAAGGTGACGATTGGGTATTTATACGAGACCATGATTAACTATCACACAGTGGTTATTTCAAAAAGCCTTTTAACAAATTACCGACCACACTACCAGCCGTTGACGATTGCCCCGAATTATTCCCTAATGACCCTAATAAAGAGCCAAGTAGATCATTTTGATTGCCACCGCCTGATATCCCGCTAGTCAATTGATCGAGCAAGCCGTTAGATTGAGCACCCTTACTCATTGTGCCCATCAATAGCGTGGCTGCCATCGGTAATAGTTTCTTGATAATACTAGCACTCACTCCAGTGCTAGTTTCAACGTCAGAGGCGACTTGGCGACTGGTTTCTTTATTGCCTAGTAAATGCCCTAATATTTTATTACCTTCAAGCTCTGAGCTTGTTTGTGATAATAAATCAGGTTCATCAACATAACGTTGATGATTACCTTTTTTAAGTGCATTCATCAGCGATTCCGCGCCATTTTCTTGTTGCGCGTTATTCTGCATTCGGCTGCTTAACTGTGGCAGCAAATTCGATAAAATATCACTGGTTTGATCGGTAGAGATATTATGTTTATTGGCTAGTTTACTGAGCAAATCACCCTTAGAGGCATTCAACACCATATTAAGTAAATCCATAATATAGTCCGGTGTTATTTGAGTATAAAGGTAACTTTCATTGCTACTTTATAGCCAACGATCTTGTTATTCTTTACTTCAACAGATTGATCTTTTACCCACAAAGAAGTGACATTCTCAAGGGTTTGAGTAGCGCGTTTAACGCCTTGCTCAATCGCATCATCAAAACTTTTTGGAGAACTTGCAATTACTTCAGTGACTCTTGCTACAGACATATCATCTTCCTTAATTTAGTTGGGAGATCCCAACTGTATAAGTAATATGTCTTCAATGCAAGATTTGATAAATAATCAAGTCTCTGTATTGCTAAAGCTTTCTAGGAATGACTGAAGTCCAGCTTGCACAAGATCATATGTTGTATTGATATTTTCAGCGATTTCGCCGTCTAAAACTTGCAAACCTTCTAAAATATCACGTGCTTCTTGAAAGCCTTGGTCAATACCACCACTGATAACATCAATAAAATCAGCTACAGATTTATCAGGGTTCTGTTCTTGATAGGCGCTGAAAAAGGCCGTGCTTAATGACACAATTCGATCAGCAGTAGCTTCAGGGCTGACATCTACACCAGCGTCATAGGCTTCTTGAATGGCAGTATCACTGCCTAGCGCTTCATTAATACCTTCCAATGCCGTTTTAAGCACTAAAGATAACGGTGAATCGGCAGCAGTAACATTGATTGTTGATTCAAGTATCGAGGCATTGAGTGCTTTTTTAGCTGCATTTTTTTCGTGGGCTAATGCAGATACTTCAGGGCCAATAGGGCCATTTTCTTTTTTATCTGGGGCCTTGGCAAGAGCTCGCACACTTTCACTAAATTGAATATCCATAATAACCCCTTAATAAAGCACTTTATAACTATCATAGCGGCATGATATGGAGTAACTTTAGCAATAAAAATATCACAGAATGACTTGAACTTTTATATGAGCATCCCCATATGATGAATCTAAGTTAAAAAGCCGATGGAGGCACGTTCGATGAGTGTTGATGCACATAAGGAAACGCTAGGTTTCCAAACAGAAGTTTCACAATTGTTGGATCTAATGATCCACTCGCTATATAGCAATAAAGAAATATTCCTACGTGAATTAATTTCTAATGCGGCTGATGCGGCTGATAAATTACGTTTTGAAGCTTTGTCAGATGATGCTTTATATGAAGATGATGCTGATTTAAAAATTCGCGTTGCTTTTGATAAAGATGCTAATACCGTCACCATTACAGATAATGGTATTGGAATGAGTCGGGAGGAAGTCATTGATAATATCGGGACTATTGCCAATTCCGGTACCAAAAAATTCTTCGATAAAATGACGGGCGATGAAACTAAAGACTCACAATTAATTGGTCAATTTGGTGTCGGTTTCTATTCAAGTTTTATTGTTGCCGATAACGTGACATTAAAAACACGACGTGCCGGCTTAACTAGTGAGCATGGTGTGCAATGGCAATCAGAAGGTAAAGGCGACTTTTCAATTGAAACCATTGATATGCCGCAGCGTGGTACAGAAATTACTCTGCATTTACGTGAAGATAACGATGAGTTTTTGAATGGCTGGCGTTTACGTAACATTATTGGTAAATATTCTGATCACATCAATTTACCGATTATGATGGCAAAAGATCCAGTGCCAAATGAAGATGGTGAAATTGATAATTCTGTTGTATTAGAAGATGAAACAGTCAATAAAGCAACGGCATTATGGACATTATCAAAAAGTGAAATAAGCGATGATGATTATAAAGAATTTTATAAACAGGTATCTCATGACTACCAAGATCCATTAAGTTGGAGTCATAATAAAGTTGAAGGTAAAACAGAATATACCTCATTACTTTTCATTCCATCAAAAGCACCATTTGATCTATGGGATCGTGACAGTAGCCATGGCTTGAAACTGTATGTTAAACGCGTTTTTGTCATGGAAGATGCCGAACAATTAATGCCACGTTACTTACGTTTTATTCGTGGTGTCATTGATACTAATGATTTGCCATTAAATATATCTCGTGAAATCTTGCAAGGTAGTAAAACCATTGACAGTATTCGTACTGCTTCAGTGAAGAAGATACTAGGCGAATTGAAGAAAATGGCCAAGAATGATGCGGATAAATACGCTGAATTCTGGAAAGAATTTGGCCAAGTCATTAAAGAAGGTCCTGGTGAAGACTTTGCCAATAAAGAGGCATTAGCAAACTTAATGCGCTTCTCGACCACCGAAACAGGTTCAGAAGAGCAAACTGTTTCTTTAGCGGACTATGTTGGTCGCATGAAGGACAAGCAAGATAAGATCTACTACATTACAGCAGAGAGCTTTGCAGCCGCTAAAAATAGCCCACATCTGGAAGTGTTCGGTAAGAAAGGCATTGAAGTCTTATTGTTAGCTGATCGGGTTGACGAATGGTTAACAAATTCACTCACTGAATTTGATGGTAAACAACTCCAATCAGTGGCTAAAGGCGACTTAGATTTAGGTGAGCTTGAAAATGAGAAAGAGAAAAAAGCTCAAGAAAAAGTCGATAAAAAATTTGAAGATTTAGTTGAACGGGTTAAAAAGGCACTGGGCGATAAAGTGAAAGATGTACGAATTACCCATCGTTTGACTGATTCTCCAGCATGTTTAGTTGCCGATGAAAATGATATGAGTGCAAATCTTGAACGGATGCTAAAAGCGGCAGGCCAACAAATGGGAGCAGATACTAAACCTATTTTTGAATTGAACCCGAAACATCCAATGGTTAAACGACTAAAAGATGAATCAGAAAATAAGAAATTTAAAGATTGGTCTTCAATTTTATTTGATCAAGCCTTATTGGCGGAAGGTGGCCAATTAGAAGATCCTGCAAGTTATGTTAAGCGCTTAAATAAATTACTACTTACTTTAAGTAAATAAAAACTATCTTTTTCCGCGATCTCAGTGTCAGCATCACACTCAAATCCTCATGTACTAGTTGTACATTGTGGTTTTCCGTGTGATGCTTCCTTGACCTCCCGAAAAAATAGTAGTTTTAAAGCTAAACTCTATCGGTAACAATATCAGAGCTACGTTAGAATGCCGAGTGGGAGACTGCTCGGTATTTTTTTGGAAGTCATATGAACGGTAAAACATCATTTCAATCAGATAATTTACAACGCTTTATTTTTGATAATGCACCTGTTCGTGGTGAATGGGTACATTTACAAGATAGTTGGCAGCAAGTATTGGCGCGGCGTGAGTATCCGTCGGCAATTCAAAAAGTATTAGGTGAAATGATGGCAGCTGCTGCATTATTAGCCGCAACAGTTAAGATGGAAGGGCGTTTGGTTTTACAAGTGAAATCAACCAGCCCCGTTACATTAATGATGGTTGAATGCACTAGTGATGATACCTTGCGCGCATTTGCACAATGGGATGGCGATATATCTGATAATGCATCTTTATCTGAAATCACCGGTGAAGGTACGTTAGCGATTACGATTGAAGTTGAGGGTGCTAAACAACCGTATCAAGGCGTTGTCAGCCTGCAAGGTGACTCAATAGCCAAGGTGTTGGAAACTTACTTTCAACAGTCTGAGCAATTAGATACGTGTATTTGGCTAGCAGCAGACAAGAGTGCAGTAGCTGGATTATTTATCCAACAATTACCCAGCCAACAACAGGCTCAACAAGAAGATGAAGAACATTGGTCGCGAATTAGCCAGCTGGCAACAACAGTTAAACAACAAGAGTTATTAGAATTAGGTGTCGGTTCGCTACTACATCGATTATTCAATCAAGAAGAATGCCGATTATTAGTGTCAACAGACTTGCAATTTGCCTGTAATTGTTCACGTGAGCGTGTTGCCGATACAATCAATTTACTAGGAAAACAAGACGCGGTAGCCTTGCTTGAAGAGCAGGGAAATATTGAGGTTGCCTGCGAATTCTGTAATGAACATTATCAGTTTAGTGAAGAGGATATTGAGCAAATATTTGCCGATTCAATGATAATTGATTCTGGTTCTAAAACCCTGCATTAAAATTAAAGAGTTGCTTTGACAGCCAATTTATATTAGCTTGAATATCATTGTTTGCTAATATTGAAGGTTATTTAAGATGGCACATATTGTAGTTATTGGCGCAAGCACAGGTGGAATGCCTGCTGCATATGAAATGCGTGAAGCTTTGGGTAATGGTAATGAGCACCAAATTACCGTTGTTTCAAACACTCCGACGTTTAGCTTTGTACCAAGCAATCCTTGGATTGCCGTTGGTTGGCGTGAACGTGACGATACTTGCTTTGAAATCGCACCCTACCTAAAGAAAAAGAATATTGAATTTTCCGCAGCGGGAGTAACAGAAATTCGTGCTGAAAATAATCAGTTACTATTAGGCGATGATTCAACAATAGATTATGACTATTTAATTATTGCTACCGGCCCAAAACTTGATTTTGATGCTATTGAAGGCCTAGGTCCAGAAGGTCATACCGAATCAATCTGCACCATTGACCATGCTGAAAAAGCCTACGAATCTTGGCAGGAATTTGTTAAGAATCCAGGCCCCATTGTTGTCGGAGCCGTGCAAGCAGCATCCTGCTATGGGCCAGCTTATGAATTTGCACTCATTTTAAGCCATACCCTGCGTAAAGCTAAAATTCGTGATCAAGTGCCGATTACCTTTGTCACAGCAGAACCTTATTTGGGCCACCTTGGTTTAGGAGGGGTTGGTGATTCAAAAGGGGTGTTAGAAACGGAATTCAGAATGAATGATATCCAATGGATCACCAATGCTAAAGTACAAAAAGTTGAAGCAGGTAAAATGATTGTTGAGCAAGTAAATGATCAAGCTGAAACCATTAAAACGCATGAGCTGCCATTCAATTTTTCAATGATGTTACCCGCATTTAGAGGCGTTGATTGTGTTGCCAACTTAGGTGAAGAAGTAGTCAATCCCCGTGGCTTTATAAAAGTTGATGAATTTCAACGCAGTGTGAAATATTCAAATATCTATGGTGTTGGTGTGTGTATTGCTATTGCGCCTTTAGGGTCAACGCCATTACCTGTTGGGCCACCCAAAACAGGTTATATGATTGAGAGTATGGCCACCGCATCTGTCGCAAATATTAAGTTAGCCATTGAAGGTAAAGAAGCTAATGCTAGAGCAACATGGAGTGCAATTTGCCTAGGGGATATGGGCCATACGGGTACTGCATTTGTGGCAATACCACAAAATCCACCACGTAATGTCTCGTGGATGAAAAAAGGTAAATCAATCCGCTTGGCAAAAGTTGCTTTTGAGAAATATTTTATTCGGAAAATGAAGAAAGGCTCATCTGAACCTATCTATGAAAAATATATTTTAAAAGCCTTGGGTATTGAGCGGCTTAAATAATTGACCCCATTTAATATCAACCAGCGGATTAGCATAGGTTAATGCACTTGAGAACAGGGAAAGATCGTTCCAGTAACTTATTTTTTCACTCATGGCAACGCCATCATTTTAGGGCTGCCTTGTCCAAGTATCATTGACCACAACTGGGCGATATTCTTGCTTCGGTCATTGCGGCTAGAGTTACGTATCCATCTACTATGCTCGCTTGTGTTGGCAGATTGGTTTAGCTCAATACCCCATAATCCATCGATCTGATTGGGTAACATCGAATAACGCACATCAATAATACGGCTAGGATTGTTAGGATCGAGTGCGAGGTGCTGTGCAGCAAACCAACGAAAACGTTCTATATCGATTGCTTGCTGACTTGATCTATCAAGCCAGGATAAGTCTCGATCTATATTCAGCTTAGGTGTCGATTCTCCCTCAAAAAAGCTGCTTTCACCTAAAATACGAATGGCATCGCTGTAGTACCGCCCATCGTGTTCATAAATACTTTTCCAGATAATTATGTTCATAAAGCTTGGTTTAACATTAACGTTGATGGCTTGATGTCCACGCATATCTGCCAATTCTTGAGCTGCGGTTAGCGCTCGCTGTTCTTGAACCAGACCTAAACTAAGATAAAGTAGGCCGTAGCAGGCACCTATTATGGCTAGTTTTCGAGATTGTTTGAACAGTGCTATAGAGACAATAAGTAGTAAAGGTAAGGTAAAAAGTGGGTCTATAATGGAGATATTATTCCAAGTAATACGCTCATCACTAAAAGGCCAAAACAATTGAGTACCATAACTGGTACACGCATCTAAGAAGCCATGTGTAGCATAGCCTGCAAAACTAAATAAGTAGATTCGTGCAAAAGAAAGTGATTGATTTTTGAAAAAGAGTTTTATTAAAAAATAAAATACCGTGGC
Organism: Methylophagaceae bacterium; assembly: GCA_048595405.1. Lineage (GTDB taxonomy): Bacteria > Pseudomonadota > Gammaproteobacteria > Nitrosococcales > Methylophagaceae. The sequence goes on along the minus strand of JBJPGB010000077.1, from coordinate 13,022 downwards.
ACAAATTAGCCCACCAAGAGGCATGAACAATATTGAGTGAGTAAATTGTCGGTGGAATTCTAAAAAGAGTAAGGGGTTTTCCGTAGACCTGATGAAGATATCTAAGTCTGCAGCCATACCTGAAAAAAACCCAATGAGGCTAGCGGCAACTATTTCTTTACGATTAGAGGTGACTTGAGAGGCTGATGCTCCAACAATACCTTGGCTCAATGGATCCATATAATGGCTCGACTGTTTATAAGGGCTTGGTGTAAATCATAGCATTAGCTGATTAAAAATAAGAAAATGTATTGATAAGATATGAGATCTCTATTTTTTATTGATGTAAATTTACCAATGCAGAGATTGTGGTACTTCGGTTTGATTGGTTTTATGACGAAAGTCGGAACTAGCTTGATAAACCATTTTTCGGACTCTATTGAGCGCACCAATAGGGCGATGAGCTTCGACCGAATTCCAAGGTGAAAAAGATAAGTTCTCACAAAATTGCTGTTGTTGTTCAGAATCAAATTGCTGCTGCAAAATGGTAATGGTTGCGACCGAGATAAAAGCTGAATCAGCTTGTTGCCAAAGGATGCTGGGATCTTCAATTGGCATTAGTTTAGTCGGATCTTGTAACTGAACTAACAATTCCATACAAGCAGGACCAGAGTTTAATTCTGTTATTAATGTATGTTTAAGAAAATTAGGATCATTAAGATCATTGCCAGTTTTTTGTGGCGGATTAGAACATGAACGCATCATAAATTTAATATTATGTGGCCCGAGTTTATAGGCAGTATTACTAAAATACTCATCCCAAATTGGGCTATAAGGTGGTGAAGATAAGGTATCAAGAACATGCGATATTTCTCGAAGCCGCCAGTTAAATGGATTGTAACCCTGTACAAAGTATTTGATTTTATCGTCACTTTCGACCAATTGATTATAGTCCTGCAAATCAACAGAGAAAAATGCCGGGCTATTGTGAGCTAAAAATTCTTGGGTCTGTGATTCACTGCCATCAATATTAAGAATTTTAATGGCCATACCACGCGAATCTTTTTCGCTATCATCACTTTTGGCTATATTAGAGCTACCATTAGAGAACCGGATCCACGATTTATATTGTTTGCCAGCGGTTTGAAATATACCGTGTTGTAGTTGTGGCTCAATCTCTTCATTAACATCAAAATAGGCTTTCACACAGGCATGACCTTTAGCATGTGCTCCTCTAGCAGCGTAGTTGGTATGGGTCCCTTTTATCACATTAATAAAGTTATCAACTGCTCGTTGTATTTGCTGAGGTTCATCAGTAGGAATGATTTCTTCAGTGCTGACAATGGCATTACTCTGCATATGAAAGCCAATAAATGCGACTAATAATAGACCGATAATGACGAGTCCATATAGGATTTTTTTTAATGTTTTCATACTAGAACTAGCGCCTTAGGTTCATCACCGGCTTTTCAATAAACAAATACATTAATGTCGCAATAGCCATACTGAGAATCGTACTAATAATAAAACTATAGAGTAGTGTTTCCCCGATTGACCAAGGATACTCTTGTGGCATTGTCACGGTTAGATTAATCAGAGCAGGTATCACCAATGACATAACAACTAAATGCATTAAATATAATGAGTAAGATAAGGTGGCAAAAGGATACCAAAAAGATAATGAGAAAAAGGCACGAATCATATTCGCAATAATGTGTTGTTGAAACATCATGGCAATAATCAGAATGCCGATACCAATCGAAAATAAGTTACGGTTGAAAATATAATAAAACAAATGGAAAGATTGGTACTGGTCGTAAGCCGGTAAAAAAGTAGGAAACGCCATAAAAAAGATGATTAACAATAGGCCAATAAAGGTGGCGATAATACCCTTAATTGAGTTGGCAAACTTGATCAATTTATCTTTATGGAAGTGCATATTGTAAGCGGCTAAACAGCCTACTAATAAGCTACCAAAGCGAGAATGTAAATTATCGTACAGTACGGTGAAAAAATGATTGAAGTATTCATGGTCGGTATACATGCGACTACCGGGAGAAGTGCGAATAGCATCATCTGTCATCACAATACCAAAACGAACCAGTATCGAAATAACAAATAGCCACAACATGACATAGCCAGGGCTTTTTGAATATTTCATAATGACGATTAATAATAAAGGATAAATAAAGTAAAACTGCTCTTCAATGGCCAAGCTCCATGTCCAGCCCACAGCTTGATGACCGTAATCAATAAAGTTACTGATATAGAGATAATTTGCCCAGATATACTCACTATTAGGGCCACTCAATAACCAATAAATAGTGAGTGTGAAATAATAAGCCGGTGTGAGGCGCAGATATCGTCTCAAATAAAAATTTTTGAGATTCATATGGCCTTCTTTGGCTATTTGTCTAAATAAAATCCCTGAAATAAGAAAGCCACTCATCACAAAAAATACGTCGACACCTTTGTCGCCATTTAATGCCCACGCCCAGCCCATGCCAAGTTCATTGATGATTGATGCAACATCGTGGGTAGGATGAGCAAGTTGATAGACAAAGAAAGTGTGAAATACCAATACTAAAATAATGGAAAGGGCGCGAATACCATCTATGGAGGCATAGTTAGATGCCCGTCGAGTATAAATAGATTGGAAGTTTTTTTTGAAAGAAAAAGCCGTTTGCAATGCACTTTTTGAGACATCAATATCTTGAGACATTCAATCTCCCTATCTTAAAAATGAACATTTTAAGACTATTTTTAATGCTGCCATGTCGAAAAAGAGGAACCATACAAAAGTCTCAGAGTGTTTTTAAGTATTCAACTAAGGCCCAACGTTCTGCGTCAGTTAATGCAGGCTTTCCATAATAGCCTGTGCCATATTCATGGCCAGAATTACTGTTACCTTCGAGTGTGGTATCGAATAGGAAATTATCATTATTTGCACCACACATCACTGAACTTTCAAAGCCTATAGTTTTAGGATCAAACTCTAGTGAGCCAATAGAAAATTGTTTTACTCGTTGTCCAGCAGGTAATAGTAATTGATACATATTAGGTACCGATCCATTGTGTAGGAACGGTGCGCTTGTCCAGATACCATTTAAAGGGCGAGCTTTATAGGCCAGCAAAGCATGGTCAGAAACTTCTTGGCCATGTTCGATAATTTCACCATCAACATATTTGGGAGGGTGGTTTACATCAGGGTGGCCCAATTCTTTGGCATCACGTTTAGCTAGATAAGATTGTAGTGGGTTATTTTTGATGATTCCCACCATTAGATTATTAGCAATATGTATCGCAGGTGCTTCTTCTGCTAAGGGTTTACCGGCAACATAATAACGCGGCCGCCCCGCGAACTTACCTGTTTTACCTTTAAAATAAATAGCATTTTCGGCCATCAAAGGATCGGTATTTATTTCATCTAAAGTACTCATCCTTACTTGAATTTTACGAAGTGGATCGGTACGGTCGATATCAACATGACATTGAATGCAGTGTTGTTCATAGAGCCCGCGGCCTATTTTGGCTAAATCAGTATCTATGCTAGGAAAATTATCGGGCCATAGCGGAGAGTGTAATTGAGCAACGATATGCTCTAATTTGCGTAATTCATCCGCTTGTATAGATGATGGGTAGCCGCCATCAATCAGGCCTAGCCAATTTGTTGTTTCAGTTTCAATTTCACCAAATACGCCAATGACTTCACCGATGTTTCGGGCTAAGGCTCCAACACCAGAATTAGATTGGGAACCATTCCATTCAACATAATCATGTTGAGGAGTATCCCAAAGATAAGGATAGCTAGTCGGTGCGGTCGGTGGGTTAGTATTGTTTTCTACACCTGTTGCCAGCAAGGCTTGATTTAAGATGGCACCAAAAGCATCCAAACGAGAGTAGCCAGAAACAACATTAGAATGATTGGCTGCCATATGGTCAGCACGTTTTTCGTATACGGATTGGATATCTTGTTTTAATTGCGTTGTTTGCTCGACAGTAACATCGGCACCTAAAATTTGTTGCTGAAAACGGATAAATTTTTCTTTATCATCCAATGTGGCTTTTAATGATGATGTTATCTCGCTAAGAAATAAATTAAGATCAATAAAGGCCTGTCCGCCATCAATACGTACAATCTGATCTCGATAAGTGATTTTTTGGGTATGACATGCAGCACAAGTAGGCCCCATATGGTCACCATTTCGAGCCAGCCCGATTGGCAAACCATCAGGATTGTTTTTACTGGTTTGTATTGGAATAAAGCCAAAACGCACCATGTTTTCATCATGACGTAATAAGGACTTATTTTCAGCTTGTTCTAGATGAAGAAAATAGTCATAAGGAATAAGGCGAGAACCTTGGTCGGCAAAGTAAAAATACTCTCTATCTTCAGCTGACCAGTTTTGCTCAAGGTAGGTGATATCTTCACTACTAGCAACAACGGACAATGACAGTATGAGTGATAGGGTGGTAGTTATAAATCTCATATTAATACTCATCCCGAGATAATAATGTGTTTAACAGGTTGTCTTGAAAGTTAAGGTTACCAGTCAAGTTACTATGTTTGACGCATAAGAAAAAAGATTGTTTCACTGGTAGATAAATGTATTTATGTCGTTTGATGCTCGGATCTAATGTATTCCTGCCAAGAAGAGATGCTTTAGTGACCGACCCGTCACCGGGTTCTAATAATAGAGCATCATAATCAACACCTGCTACCGCTTGAGTAATTTCTTTAGGGAACATACGGATAAGTGATTCACCTTCGACTTCTTCAACCACAATTCTCGCTGATGTTAATGTGCAACCACCACCAAATATAGTAAATTTGGGATGTCGTTCAGGTAAAGGAACGGTCAAAGACCAAACGAATCGACGAGCACGTTCTAGCCGTTTCTCAAAATACTTCTCTAGCGTTGCTAAATATTTTTCACCCTCTTGCTGGGATTCAAATTTAGCAAGAAGCCGATCTCTAACTTTTGGATCAAAAATGGACCATTGGAAACGTCGCCAAGTTTCAATGTCAAATAAATCACGATCGAGAGGCTCACCTCTACTATTTACGATCCAATTATTGAGCGGATGAGGGAACAATTGATACAAACTTGGCATTGTTGCCAGCGTTTCGGTACCAATTTGTTTTAGGCCAATATCAACACCATCAATAAATAGATTAAGTGTTTTAACGGACCCTAGGTTCGGCGTGCCTAGAAGAATAACCCGCCGGACTTGCTTGCCACCATACATAGTCACTTTTTGATCAAAATCATTATTGTTAAGTACATCTTGTTTGCCATAACGGATGTAATAGCGAGAAATTAAGCCACCCATACTATGGGCAACGATATCAACCTTTAGAGCAAGATTTTTATAATCAATTTGGATTTGATCGATAAAATCAGCTAATTGCCTAGCGCTAACAACATTATCTTGCCGCCAGTCATAATGGAAAACGTAATAATTCTTTTGTTTAGGGTCAACTTCTTGTCCAATCTGAGCTAATTTATAACCGGCAGAGTCACCAAGGGTACGAACAATTTTGCCATAGAAGTCTTTACCTACGGCTCCTTCGGAGATGGCATAAGCTTCAATGGTATTAGACATTGGCATCAGTGTGTCGGAGTCAATATCCAAAGCAATATCAGAGTAGTCACTTAAGAATAGACGGCTAGCTGATCCTGGCCACAGATCTTCATGGGTATTCTTATCACGCAATTTACTGCCTAAAACACCATGTATTAGAACAACCGGTGGTTGATCATTCACCATCATGCTTTCCATATAGAGGCGATGAAGATCAGGAGCAAAGACTTTATCGTTAGTAAAAATACCGGCGATAAAGACAACGGCTAAAACCAAGCCGATCAATATGTATCGATTGAAGATGAGTAATTTGATAGATCTGTATGTGAATCGAATCATAAATAATCATTATTAGTAATTTAAAAACAAACTAAACTATAAAACTTTTGTTACTGTGGCTACATGTAAAATACTGACTATTCGATGTGTGAATAATTACAATATGGACAGAATAACACCATGCTAAAGATTGTTTACAGCAATAATATGATTGAGCTTGCGGCTCGACTTGCTGATATTCAACAATCACAGCCATTATCGCCATTAGAAGTCGAAATAGTTATTGTGCAGAGTAATGAGCTTGCTCGCTGGTTATCATTATTTTTGGCCAACCATCACGGTATCGCTAGCCATCTAGATTTCCCCTATCCTTCCGCCTTTATTTGGGCAATATTCCGGCGACTTTTACCTAATATTCCTCAACAATCACCTTTTTCTACCGATGCATTGGCATGGCGGTTGTTTGAATTATTGCCAGATTGTCGATACCAAGCCGGGTTTGAACCGGTCAATAACTATTTAGGCCAGCAAGATGATCCGTTAAAAAGATATGGGCTGGCTCATCGTATTGCCGATAGTTTCGATCAATACTTAATGTATCGCCCTGACTGGATTTCTGCCTGGGAGCAGGGAGACAAGCCACATTGGCAAGCTAAATTATGGCAATTATTAACTAAAGGTGAAGCCACACCACAGCATAGAGCTAATTTATTAACTCAATTGAAAGAGTATCTGTCATCAATAGATCAGCGCCCTGATGGATTGCCTTCGCGCTTAGCGATATTCGGACTGTCGGCTTTACCACCTGTTTATCTTGAGCTATTTGAATTAATGGCTAAACATTGTGATATTCATTTATTCTTTTTATCTCCGAGTGAGGAATACTGGGGTGATTTGGTTGATCCGAAAACACAAGCTAAACGTTTGATTGATACGCCAGATGATGAAGGTTATTTAACTGTAGGACATCCTTTATTAGCAAGCCTGGGTAAGCAAGGCCAGGTGTTTTTTGAGCAGTTACAAGCCTGTAGTCATGAGGATGAGCATTATTTCTCCCCTCCAAACTCTCACACATTATTAGGGCAATTACAGTACGATATTTTTTCATTATCTGATGTTGATTCTAATAAGGATAAACATCATATTTCGGTCGATGATGACTCTATTATGATTCATTCATGTCATAGCACGATGCGTGAAATTGAGGTGTTACATGATCAGTTATTAGCACTTTTTGAACGACATCCTGATGTTTCACCAACCGATATTGTGGTGATGACTCCAGATATTGAAATCTACACACCATGGATTGAGGCTGTATTTGGATGTACATCACCAGAGCATAATATTCCTTATGGTATTGCTAGTGGTACAAAAACACATAGTCGAGTAATAACCGCATTTAATAGTTTATTGGATTTGCCACAGTCGCGATTTGATGTTGAAAGTATCGTGGCATTATTGGAATGCGAAGCAATTCAGAATCGATTTTCTTTAGATGAAGATCAATTAGAGCTGATACGGCGATGGTTGAGAGAAACTCAAATACGTTGGGGTGCATCAGCAGAAGATAAAGCAGCATTAGGTCTTCCTGAGACTGAAGCCAATACATGGCAAGCAGGTTTGGACAGATTATTATTAGCTTATGCCATGCCTCTTTCATCCAATGATGATTGGAAGCTGTTTGAGGGAAAACTAGGTTTTAATGGAATTAGTGGCGATCGTGCTGAAACAATGGCACAACTTTGTGCTTTTGTAGAAAGTCTTGTTCGTTGTCGCCAACAATTAAAAGCCGATCTTAATGGTCAAAAATGGCAACATCGGTTACTTAGGATATTGGATGATTTTTTTTCGGCGGATAGTCGTAATTCAAATGATGAAGCTGATTTATTACTGATTAGAAAAACACTTGATCATTTTGTCGAAACGGCAGAATTGGCTGAATTTAAGCAAACCATGAATATTGATTTGGTCAAAGAATGGTTAAGTGGTCATTTAGATGAAAATCAGTCACAAACTCGGTTTATGGGACGAGGTATTACCTTCTGTGGCATGGTTCCGATGCGGAGTATTCCTTTTAAGGTTGTGTGTTTGATAGGTATGAATGATGACAGCTATCCTCGTCGACAACCCCGATTTGGCTTTGATTTATTATCAACGGATTTTAGACAGGGAGATCGCTCAAGAAGAGAAGATGACCGTTACCTGTTTTTAGAATCATTATTATCAGCTCAACAACATTTTTATATCAGTTATGTCGGTGCAAATATTGCTGATAACTCACCAATACCACCATCAGTTTTAGTGAGTGATTTGAAAGATGTCTTGCATCAAGATTTTGAAATACAAGATGCACAAATTATTACTCAGCACCCATTGCAGGCCTTTAGTCAACGGTATTTCAATACCGTGTCTGACAAGTTATTTAGCTATGATGCGAGTAATTGTCCTCCAGACAATCGCCAGACAGTTAACGCGGTATGGTTTGAAAATACATTGCCAGAAGCGGATGAATCATGGCGAGATATCAACATTAATCAACTGCTGAGTTTCTTTCGACATCCAGCAAGATATTTGTGTCAACAACGTTTAGGCTTATGGTTAGGTGAAGATGATGCTCAACTAGAGAGTCGTGAGCCATTTCACTTAGATGGTTTACAAGCATGGCAACTACGGCAACAGTTGTTAACAGATCGTTTGCAGGCTAAAGATCTTGCAGTCACGTTACCATTGATCCAAGCGACGGGAGTTTTGCCTCAAGGGATTGTTGGAGAACAGTCATTTGAGAATCAGTTAGATCAAGTGGATGAGTTTGCCGACAAGCTATTGCTTGATTATCCAGATCAGTTATTAACAGCTCAAGATGTTGATTTGAAATTTGATGGTTTTGCTTTATCAGGACAGCTTGATGGACTATCTCCTGAAGGTTTGTTTAATTATCGAATGGGTAAAACCAAAGGTAATGAATTATTGACTGCTTGGATACAACACTTAATATTAAATTGTATTAAACCAGAAGGTGTTGAGTGTCATAGCCGCTTAATTACGGAAAATAATAATTATCAATTTTTAGCGGCTCCAGAAGCTAATTCTTTATTGCAGGTGCTTTTAGAATATTATTGGCAAGGCTTGCATCAGCCATTACCGTTGTTTTCAAATACTAGTTTTGCCTTTGCTAAAGCCAGCTTAAATGATGGTCGATCAAATCCAGAAAATGCTATGAATAAAGCCTGGCAAGGAGATGATTATTCGGCATCTGAGGGAGATGATTTATATTATCAACAACTGTATGACATCCCACCGTTAGATGAATCATTCAAAGAATTAGCATTAACGATCTACTCACCACTTCAAGCTCATTTGGTCAGTGGAAAATTATGACTTCTTTTGATTCTAATACAGTGTTACTGGAAGGGTTAAACCTTATTGAAGCCAGTGCTGGCACAGGTAAGACTTATACGTTGGCAGAGTTATATTTACGACTGCTTTTGGAAAAAAATTACACTGTCGATCAAATATTGGTAGTGACTTATACTCGAGCGGCAACAGAAGAATTACGCGATCGATTACGAAATAAATTGGTTGATGCCCGTGATGACCTACGCAAAAATCCTGAAAAACGAGAAAGCTTAAAAACAATAGTTGAGCCAGATGAGGTTCGATTAGTTAGTCAAAAACTTACTCTAGCAATTCAAAGTTTTGATGAGGCATCTATTTTTACTATTCATGGATTCTGTCAACGAGTATTGAGTGATTTTGCTTTTGAAAGCAGTCAACGCTTTGAAGTTGAATTGATAGGAGATGACCTAGAGTTATTGCAATCGATAACAGATGATTTCTGGCGACGAGAGGTGACTACTGCGAACAAAGAGTTTGTAGCATATTTACTGTCAAAAAATGAAACACCGGAATCACTATTAAAGTCGGTACGACATTTAATTGCTAAGCCTTATTTAAACTATCTAGCCGTTCCTGAAGTTGATCTTGAACAATGCTCTCAGCAGGCTCAATTACAATTCTCACAAGTTAAAGAACTTTGGCAGCAAGAGCAGGAATCGGTAATTTCTTGTTTAGAGGATAACACTCTCCTAAGAGCTAAAAATTACCGCTCTGACTGGGTGAGAAATTGGTTGTTAATGTTAAATGAATTGCTATCATTATCAGATGTTCCTGATGAGATATTTGAGCAATTTGATCGTTTCACACCGGTAAGATTAAATTCAGCATTACATGACAATAAAGTATTGCCAGATCTTATGTTTTGGTCAGCTTGTGAATCATTACTAGAGCAGTATCAGCGGTTACAACAAGCAAGAGAGTTGCAGCGACAACAACTGCGAGTCAGTTTGTTGGAGTATTTGCAAGAGACTGTGCCAAAGCGAAAACAGCAACAACAGATTTTATCTTATGATGATTTGTTGCTGAATTTACAACAGGCATTGGATGGGCAGCAAGGCGATTGGTTGATTAATCGATTACGTCAGCAATATCCAGCAGCATTGATTGATGAGTTTCAAGATACCGATCCGATCCAATACGCTAGTTTTAGTCGTATTTATGCTGATAGTGGTTTAGCAACATTCTTAGTAGGCGATCCTAAACAAGCGATTTATAGTTTTCGTGGTGCCGATATTTTCACTTATCTAGAGGCAAAAACTGCTGCTGATAAAGAACATACCTTAACTAAGAATTGGCGATCACATCCAGACTTGGTGACCGCGATAAATACAATCTTTAATCAGCAGAAATCTCCCTTTATTTATCAAAATATTCCGTTCTATTCAGTTAGTTCCGCACGTGAGGATGAGCAGGTATTAAACATTAATGGTGGTAGCTCAGCACCATTACAAATACTTTGGTCAGACAATGATAAAGCGATGACAAAAGCAGATATGACGGAATTGTCTGCCAATGTTACTGCAGATCAAATTGCTCAATTATTAAATCTTTCACAAATGGGAAATGCGACACTATTCGATAGTAAGAACAAACAGAAATATGCAGTATCAGGTGGTGACATTGCTGTTCTGGTTCGTAATCATAAGCAGGCTCATGCTATTCAATCCGGTTTGCAACAGCGAGGAATTAATAGTGTGCAACAAGGGCGAGAAAATGTATTTAATTCGCCTGAAGCACAGATGTTGCAACGGGTGATATTAGCGATTGCAGAACCAAATAATGAAGCACGTATTAAATCGGCTTTAGTGACAAAATTATGGGGATTAACAGCGGTTGAGTTATATCAGCTTCAACAAGATGATAGCAAATGGCTGCAACAACTAAATTTGTTTTTTGAATGTCATCAAGTGTGGTTGAAGCATGGCTTTATGAGAGCATTTAGGCAGTTATTAAATGCTATATCAGCTCAACAGCATTTATTAACAATGTCTGATGGTGACCGACAATTAACCAACTTATTGCATTTGGCTGAATTAGTTCAAGATTATTGTAGCCATCATAATGATGGGGTTGAATCAGTATCACAGTGGTTGTCGACAAGGCGACAATCTATTGACCCTAATGATGAAACAGGTCAGTTACGGCTTGAAAGTGACGAGCAGCTAGTCAAAATTATTACTATTCATAAGAGTAAAGGATTGGAGTACTCAATTGTCTTTTGTCCTTTCTTATGGGATGCCAATTTACGTTCTGCACGAGATAACGTCATTAGTTTTCACCAACCAGAACAAGACAATACGGCTTGTGTTGCTTTTTCTGAACCAGAATTGACTGAGGCAAAACAGTGGGTGACAACTGAAGAAAAAGCAGAAGATCTACGGCTGCTTTATGTTGCATTAACTCGTGCTCGTGAACGCTGTGTCATTGTGTGGGGCAATGTAAAAGGTAAACAAGAAGGAATGCATGTAAGTAATACTGCATTATTTAGTTTGCTACATCCGAATTCGGATAATGCTAGTTCAGAAACAATGAGGAATGATTTGAATGAAGTGGTTAACGCAAGCCAAAACACCATTTCAATTCAGGATATTAATGTTGATGAAACAGTGCATTATCGTTCACAAGATGACAATTCACTAACATTAGCAGCCAAGAAATTTAGAGGTGTTATTCATTCGCCATGGCGTATTGGAAGTTTTAGTGCTCTAACAAGTGGCCATGATGCTGAACTACCAGATTATGATGGAGATACCTCGTTCGTGGTGAGCTTGTCGAGCCATGAGCTAGATCCTATCCTTCGACAGGCTCAGGACGAACGGAGTTTATATCCTAAAACACAAATGGGTCGATTCAGCTTCCCTCGAGGAGCCCAAGCAGGGACATGTTTGCATGCCATATTTGAACATTGGGATTTTGCCAGCGATGATCAGCAAGCAATGCAAAAATTGGTCTCTAAAACATTATTGCAATATGGTTTTGATGATAAAAAATGGTCGACAGTCGTTTGCCAATGGATACATGAAACATTAGCTACACCATTGAATGAGCAGGGATTAGTATTAGAAAACTTAGCACTCGAACAACGACTTGATGAATTAGAGTTTTATTTTCCAGTTGCTAATTTGACGGTCAAGAAATTACAACAAGCCTTACTACCGTTATTAGCTGATGATTCTCCATTGAGCGCTGTATTAAAACGATTAAACTTTTTTGATTTAACCGGTTTTATGAAAGGTTTTATTGACTTAGTATTTGAGTATCAAGGGCGATTTTATATCGTTGATTATAAATCTAATCATTTAGGGAATAGTGAACAAGACTATCAGTCCGAGGCATTAAATGAAGCAATGATTGCACATGATTATCCTTTGCAATATCTGATTTATAGCTTGGCTTTACATCGTTATTTAAAATTGAGATTGCCTAATTATGATCCTGAGCAACATCTGGGTGGTGCGTATTACTTGTTTATTCGAGGTATGAAGCCCGAGTGGAATCAAGCTGGTATTTTTTATGACAAACCAAGTAAGGCATTGTTGGAAGCTTTAGATCAATGCTTAAAAGGAACATCGGATGAGTGAATTACTATTTTCACTTCGTCAGGCAGGATTAAGTGAATTAGCCTGCCAATTTGCAAAGTTTATTCAGCGCTTAGATAAAACAGGTGATGATGTTATTGCCCAGTCTGCTGCTTTATTAAGTGAAGCCGTTTCCCAAGGCCATGTTTGCTTAAATTTAGCACAAGTGAGTGACCATGCTTTAACTGATCTTCCGGAACA
>JBJPGB010000076.1:0-24799 GCA_048595405.1 Methylophagaceae bacterium | reverse complement strand
TTCTGATCTTGCCATTTACGGGTTTGGATGCGACCTTCGATATAAACTTGTGAACCTTTGTGTAGGTATTGTTGGGCAATTTCACCAAGACGGTTACGCAGCACAACACGATGCCATTCTGTGCGTTCTTTACGTTCGCCTGTTTGGCGATCTTTCCAGTTTTCTGATGTTGCTAAACGAAGGTTACAGATGGAGCCACCATCAGGAAATGCACGGCTTTCTGGTTCGGCGCCGAGTCTTCCTACAAGTATGACTTTATTAACTGACATTGGGTGTGCTCCTTAGCTTGGAATTTTTAAGTTTAGTATTCTACGACTGTCTATGACTGCTGGCAAAATGCATCGAGTGCTAATGCATCAATATTGTCTGGATCAAACTTAACATAAGCGACCTGTTCTTCAATAACGACAATGGTTTCAACCACACCAGGAATCGTATTAATTTGTTTGGTTATATCACTAACATTCGATTCAGATAGCGAGTCAAGATGAATAATGCGGCTGGATAAATGTTTAGGTGGCCGCATTGGCAAAATAATGATTAACCACACGACAGTTAATAATGTGCCAGTGATAAATACACCTGATAAGCCAAATTGACTATACATTAAGCCACCTAATACGCCACCAATAAAGGCACCGATAAATTGGGCGCTGGAATAAATGCCCATCGCCGTACCCTTGTTCTCCAGTGGACTAAGTTTGGACATCAGAGACGGCAAGCTGGCTTCAAGAATATTGAATGCGGTAAAAAACAACCATAGACAGAACAATAAGCCAAACAGTGAGCTGGATAATAAACTCCAACCTAATTGTGCCAGCCCAAGTACTATGATGGCGCCTAAAAATACTGGTTTCATTTTTCGGCGTTTTTCGGCAATTAATATAAAGGGCACCATGCTAATAAACGCAGCAATTAATATAGGTAAATAAGCCAAACCATGTTGATCTTTGGCTAGCCCAGCTTGTTCAAATAATGCAATTGGTAGAGCAAAGAAGCTGGTGGTCAGTAACATATGCAAAATCATAATACTGAATACCATGCGCATGATATCTGCATTTCGGAATACATTAAGAAACTGTTGAGGAATCGGCTTGATATCGCGATGATTGACGCAACGAGTAGGTGTTGGTATCCAAAGATGCAATACTGCAATACCGACCAGAGATAATAAAGCGGTTGCCCAGAATATGCCTGATAGGCCAATCCAGTTTTCAAGTGCCGCACCTGCCGCAAGAGCTATCGAAAAAGACAACCCAATACTAATGCCAATACTAGCCATCGCTTTAGTGCGATGTTCATCTCGAGTAAGATCAGCTGTCAGTGCCATAATCGCTGCGGCAATCGCGCCACTACCTTGTAATAAGCGACCGGCAATCACCATATAAATAGAATCTGCTAATGCGGCTACGACACTGCCGGCAGCAAATAATAATAAACCAATAGTAATAACTTTCTTGCGACCAATGCGATCGGATAACATGCCGAACGGTATTTGCAGTAATGCTTGCGTCAAGCCATAAGCACCGATAGCGAGTCCAATTAGTATTGGTGTAGCGCCACTATATTGATCTGCTGCCAGTGAAAACACTGGCAAAATCATAAATAAACCCAGCATACGAAGTGCAAAGATGCTGGATAGTCCAGCAATACTCCGTTTTTCTAACGGTGTCATTGGCGAGATTGTATTTTGCTTTTGCGTCATGGTAGTGGTTAAGGGTATATTGATCTGTTGGTTTATTTTATATGGAAGCTTGAGACTTTCTCATCACTCAGGTGTGAAAGAAAAACAAGATAGAATTTACGCTATTTTCGCCAAAAATGAGAGTAATAGCTAGCTCTTGCCCGATTTTTTGTGGAAATAGAGGAGGTTTTTAGCTGTTTTATCTCGTGCTTGAGTGATGAGAAGGTCTCAATAGTAAATGAAAAGTATAAGTATTCGTGGTGCTCGCACCCATAACTTGAAAAATATTGATGTTGATTTGCCCCGTGATGCGTTAATCGTGATTACGGGATTGTCAGGTTCAGGTAAGTCTTCACTGGCATTTGACACCCTTTATGCTGAAGGCCAACGGCGCTATGTCGAGTCTTTATCCGCCTATGCTCGACAGTTCTTGTCGATAATGGAAAAGCCAGATGTCGATCATATTGAAGGATTGTCTCCAGCAATTTCAATAGAACAGAAATCGACATCACATAATCCGCGCTCAACAGTGGGAACGATTACCGAAATTTATGATTATCTACGATTATTATTTGCCCGAGCTGGTGAACCGCGCTGTCCAACCCATGATCAACCATTAGCTGCTCAAACAGTCAGTCAAATGGTTGATACCGTTTTAGCGATGCCGGAAGGTCAGCGAATGATGTTACTGGCACCAGTGGTTCAGGATCGTAAAGGTGAACATAAGGATGTATTAGAAAATTTACGGGCACAAGGATTTGTTCGGGCACGAGTTAATGGTGAGGTGATTGAGTTAGATAACCCGCCTGAATTGGAATTACGTAAAAAACATACCATTGAAGCAGTCGTCGACCGTTTTAAAGTGCGTCAAGATCTACAGCAACGTTTGGCTGAATCATTTGAAACAGCATTGCAAATTGCAGACGGCATTGCCCGTGTAGCATCAATGGATAATGCCGGTAATGAAACCTTGTTTTCATCTCGCTTCTCTTGTCCAAGTTGTGATTATTCGATTGCCGAACTTGAGCCAAGAATGTTCTCTTTCAATAATCCAGCGGGCGCTTGTGGCACTTGTGATGGTTTGGGTGTTAAACAATTTGTTGATCCTGCTCGTGTGGTGGCGCATCCCGAACTGAGTTTGACTGCGGGGGCTATTCGAGGCTGGGATCGTCGAAACGCTTATTACTATCAAATGATGAAATCACTCGCAGCACATTATCAATTTGATTTGGAAATCCCTTTTGAAGACCTGCCTGAACAAGTCAGAGAAATGGTGTTATACGGTAGTGGACGGACATCGATTGATTTTAGTTATATCAGTGATCGGGGGCGAAGTGTCATTCGTAGCCATACTTTTGAGGGCGTGATTCCTAATATGCAACGTCGGTATCACGAAACAGAATCCAATAGTGTGCGTGAAGAATTAGCAAAATATCATACAGTGCGTGCCTGCCCTGATTGTCATGGTGCGCGATTGAATCAATCGGCAAGACATGTATTCATTGACCAAACAACATTGCCTGAAGTCACCAGTATGCCAGTGGGGGAGGTAAAACAATTTTTTGAGGATTTATCATTAACCGGTAAGCGTGCTGAAATTGCCAGCAAAATAGTGACAGAAATTGCGGAACGATTAACTTTCTTGGTTAATGTAGGACTAGATTATCTGACTCTGTCGCGTAGTGCCGATACCTTATCAGGTGGGGAGGCCCAGAGGATTCGATTAGCGAGCCAGATTGGTGCGGGTTTAGTGGGTGTAATGTATATATTGGATGAACCCTCTATTGGCTTACACCAACGTGATAATGGCCGCTTATTAAAAACCTTAACGCGGCTCCGAGACTTAGGAAATACCGTTATTGTGGTTGAGCATGATGAAGATGCCATTCGCGCTGCTGATTATGTATTAGATATCGGTCCTGGTGCTGGTGTTCATGGCGGTGAAATTATTGCACAAGGTAAACCGAGCGATATAATGGATAGTGAGCACTCTCTAACAGGGCAGTATTTATCTGGAAAAAGACAGATAGCGGTGCCCAAAAAACGCCACAGTTACCCTGCTGGTCGCAGTATTGGATTACGGGGAGCCTGTGGCAATAATCTACAAAATGTTGATATCGATATTCCCATTGGATTGATGACTTGTGTAACGGGTGTGTCGGGATCGGGAAAATCGACTTTAATCAACGATACCTTGTTAAAAATAACATCAAAAACACTGAATAAGGCATCGGAAGAGCCGGCACCCTATAGTGAGATACTCGGTTTAGAACAGTTAGATAAAGTGGTGGCGATTAATCAGAGCCCCATTGGCCGTACACCACGATCCAACCCAGCAACTTACACGGGAATATTCACCCCAGTTCGTGAATTATTTGCGGGTACACCAGAAGCACGTGCTCGAGGATATACTCCGGGACGCTTTAGTTTTAATGTGAAAGGTGGCCGCTGTGAAGCCTGTCAAGGTGATGGTCTGATTAAAGTAGAAATGCATTTTTTACCTGATATTTATGTGTCATGTGATGTCTGTAAAGGTCAGCGGTATAACCGTGAGACTCTAGATATACGATTCAAAGGTAAGACCATTACTGATGTACTGGATATGACCATTGAAGAAGCTAATGAATTTTTTACTAACATCCCTGTGGTGGCAAAGAAAATAGAAACCTTGATGGACGTGGGGCTGACTTATATTAAGCTGGGGCAAAATGCCACTACCTTGTCAGGCGGTGAAGCGCAGCGAGTGAAACTAGCTAAAGAATTATCAAAGCGGGATACTGGCAAAACCTTATATTTACTTGATGAGCCAACTACGGGTTTACATTTCTTTGATATTGAACAATTGCTAAAAGTGCTGCATCGATTACGTGATCGAGGTAATACTATTGTGGTAATCGAACATAATTTAGATGTCATCAAAACAGCAGATTGGGTGATTGATATGGGGCCGGAAGGTGGCTCTGGTGGTGGTATGATCGTGGCAACGGGTACGCCAGAACAGGTTGCTAAAAATAAAGATTCACATACCGGTCATTATCTAGCTCCTCTTTTGAAATAATGGGTTTAGAACAAGAGCTTAAATTACGCGTTAGTGGTGAAGGTAAATTAGATCTGTCATCACTAGTATGGTTGCGTGAGTTGACGAATGGAAAAGTAGAAACGCAGCACCTGTCGAATACTTATTTTGACACACCTAATAAAGACTTAAGAAAACAAGGTGTAGGACTAAGATTGCGCCAACAAGATGATGTATTTTTACAAACGGTAAAAACAGCAGGCATTGCCAGAGATGGTCTACACCAACGTGATGAGTGGGAGCATGAGTTACAAGCTGCAGATTGGGACTTGGCAAAATTAAGACAAACGCCATTAGCTGATCTGATTAATGATTCCAATATTTGGTCGAACATGCAGCCTATTTTTACGACCAATTTTACCCGTGAAATCAGGTGGTTAACATTGCCAGAGAATACGAAGGTCGAGTTGGCTTATGATCGGGGTGCAGTGACGGCAGGCGACCTTGTTGATACGATTCATGAAATTGAATTGGAGATAAAACAAGGTTCGATTGAACAGTTAAAGCAATTTGCTACGCTAATGTGCTCACATTTAGCAGTAAAACCAAGTAATAGCAGTAAAGCCAAACAAGGCTACCGATTAGTTGAGTCACTTTGACAGTAAACCTTGATCGGTTTCAAATCGCCAAGTACGAATGATGGTGATCATGTCATGATCCTGTAAAACATTTTCTGGAATCGTGGCATAAGGTGCACCTAGCCGGACAATTTTGATTGCGGCATCATCAAGTACTTTATGGCCAGATCCTCGTGAAATAACAATACCATCAGGCGGCACACTACCATCAGGGTTAATATCAACAGATAACATCAAACTACCATTAATGCGCTGACGTTTAGCTTCCTGTGGATAGTTTATATTACCAATTCGTTCGACTTTTTTACGCCACGCTTCGCGATAAGCAGCAGATGCATATTCTTTGGTTGCAGCAGATATTCGACGTTTTTTAGGATTCTTGCTTAATGCTTTGGTTGATGAATCAAGTTGATTTTCTAAACGAATAATTTCACTTTTAGCCTGAAAAATAAGATCACTGGCCGATAATTTTGGCTTGGTCACTTCTTTCACTACCATATCTATTTCATCTGTCGTTTCAATAGTTGTTTCAACTTTTCGTTCAGCTTTAGCTTGAGTAATAATTTTAGTTGATTTAGCTGGCGGCTTTTCAACCGGCTGGGGTGGTACTGGCGTAGGCTCGGGTGGCGTAGGTTTTGCCGGTTTTTGTGGTACTACGGGAGCGATAGGAATAATAGCTGGCGCAGAAGCTTGCTCTTCAGCAACGGGTATTGGAGCGTCTGGTGTGGGTTCAGGTGATTTTTCTTCGGTCACACCGCCACCTTCATTATTCGCTTGGGCCAAGTAATCTGCTTCTTCAGGGGCAAGCTCTGTTTGGTGTTTGACCAAGGTTATTTCAAGATTAACGCGAGGTTGATTGGTCGGGGGAGACGACGCATCAAAACTCACACCGAACAAGATGGTAAAGTGAATAATAGCTGCAAAAATCAGCGTGAAGATAAACCGATCAACGGCCGTTATTTTCCCCATTATGAAGCGCTTGTCTGCTCAACTGGCCGAATAATGGTGGGTGTTAAATGATTGGTTAATTGGGCCCGTTCAACCATTAAGGGACTCATTTCAATTTGACCTCCGGGGCGAACTAACATCACATAATCAATGCCCATTAATGCCGCAATATTCGGCCAGTCATCACCCGCAACAAATAGAGCTGTAGCTGCTGCATCTGCTAATGATGCGTTGGAGTGCAATACGGTAACAGAGCTTGCTTGCTTGGCAGGTTGGCCTGTTCTGGGATCAATAATATGAGGGTATCGTGTGCCTTCATATTCAAAGAAACGTTCATAATCACCAGAGGTAAAAACACTCTCATCATTACCTAAAGCAATAGAAGCAATCATGCCCTCTTGACGTGGATGGCGAATGCCAATGATCCATGGCCGTGTGCCATGAGAGCCGATAGCTCGTAAGTCACCACCAATATTGATAATGGCATCAGTAATTCCCTGTTGCTGCAATGCAGCAATAGCAGTATCGACTGCAAAACCTTTGGCAAAACCACCAAAACCAAGTTTAACCATTGCATTGTCACTCGTTAAAAGTCCATCGGTGATATGGACTTGCTCCATTGTCGGTGATGACTCTAACCAATGAGCAATATCTTGCGGGCTGGGGGGGGGATGTGATTCAAACCAATCATCACGATGGAAGCCCCACAGTTCAAATAATTTGCCCGCAGCCGGATTAAATAAGTGCTGGCTATCAATTGCCAATATTTTTGCTAAATTAATCAGCTCTGTAACATCATCAGTAACGGCAATAGCTTTTCCCTCACTAATAGCATCGTTAATAGTTGTTAATGTGCTGGGTTGCCAGGCATGCCAAGTATCGTTGACCTTAGAAAACGACTGCTCCAATACCTCGATAGTATTATCAGCAGTTTGTTCGTCAACATCATAGAGGCTAACGTCTATTTCAGTACCAAAGGCATAGAATTTGGCTTGACGAGCACGTGGCTCATTATCACATGCCGACAGGAAGATTACACAACAAAGTAATGCTAACTGAAATGTCTTCATGATAATTGTTGTTCAATGCTATCCATAAGATCGCCAGCGATATTCAGATTAAATTGTTGGTCAAGTTCGCGGATACACGTAGGGCTTGTGACATTAATTTCGGTCAGATAATTTCCAATGATATCTAGGCCCACAAATAACAATCCTTTTTCACGCAATGTTGGGCCAACTTGTTGGCAAATCCAACGGTCACGTTCAGTAAGAGGTCTTCCTTGAGCACTGCCGCCAGCAGCAAGATTGCCACGAGTTTCACCTTTGGCGGGGATCCGCGCTAAAGCATAAGGTACGGCTTCGCCATTAATCATCAAAATACGTTTATCTCCATCGGCAATTTCAGGGATAAATTGTTGTGCCATTACCGATGTCTTGCCATGATTGGTTAATGTTTCAATAATGACGCTGAAGTTAGGATCATTATCTTGAACTCGAAATATAGATGCACCCCCCATACCATCTAACGGTTTAAGGATAATATCGCGATATTGTTGTTGAAAACCGCGAAGGAGTTCAGCTTTTCGCGTTACTAAGGTGGCAGGACAGCATTGTGGAAACCAAGCGGTATAGAGTTTCTCGTTAGCATCACGCAAGCTTTGTGGATTATTAACCACTAATACACCCGCAGCCTGTGCTTGTTCTAACAAATAAGTACTATAGATATATTCCATATCAAACGGCGGATCTTTGCGCATTAAAACAACATCTAAGTCAGCGAGAGGTAAGGTTTGAGCCTCGCCTAGCTCAAACCAGTCATCGGCATTTTCCATCACTTTTAGTGGTTTCATCTCGGCAGAGACAAAACCTTGGTTGAGAAATAAATCCTGTTGTTCCATGTAATACAATGACCAACCTTTAGCCTGTGCGGCTAATAACATGGCAAAACTACTGTCTTTTTTGATGGTGATGGCTGAAATTGGATCCATCACAATCCCAATATGTCGACTCATGTATACCTTCAGTTCTTAATGATAGTCACAATGATTTTACCTGAATTTAACGTCTAATATAATGCGGCATTTTTAGTTGATAATATTGATTGATGGATCCCTACTACATATAAGGTTGATATTAGATATAATCAATAGGTTTTTGATTATAGATTGCGATTTTAACTAATGAGTACAACTTCGGTTTCGGTGGCGGAAACGCCAAAAACCTTTCAGGATCTTATCCTGCGATTACAACAATATTGGGCTGAACAAGGCTGCGTATTATTACAACCTTATGATATGGAAGTTGGCGCGGGTACATTTCACCCTGCAACATTCCTTCGGGCGATAGGGCCAGAGCCTTGGAGTGCAGCCTATGTGCAACCTTCTCGCCGTCCAACAGATGGTCGATATGGTGAAAATCCTAATCGCTTACAGCACTATTATCAGTTCCAAGTGGTGTTAAAGCCATCACCAATTAATATTCAAGAGCTTTATCTTGATTCGTTAAAAATGTTGGGATTAGATACGTCGATTCATGATGTTCGTTTTGTTGAAGATAACTGGGAATCACCAACACTCGGTGCTTGGGGACTTGGCTGGGAAGTCTGGTTGAATGGTATGGAGGTGACACAGTTCACTTACTTCCAGCAAATAGGCGGGCTTGAATGCAGCCCTATTACCGGTGAAATAACCTATGGTTTAGAACGCATTGCGATGTATCTACAAGGTGTCAGCAGTGTTTATGACCTGATTTGGTCGGATGGCCCGATGGGCAAAGTGACTTATGGTGATGTCTTCCATCAAAATGAAGTGGAAATGTCAGAGTACAACTTCGACCATGCTGATGTAGATAGTTTATTTGTTAATTTTGATACTTATGAACGTGAAAGCGCCCGTATGATTGAAGCAGGATTACCATTACCAGCTTATGAATTGGTATTAAAAGCATCACATACATTTAATTTACTCGATGCCCGAAAAGCAATATCAGTGACAGAGCGTCAACGCTTTATTCTACGTGTTCGTACTTTGGCGCGTGCAGTGGCGAAAGCTTATTATGAACGCCGGGAATCATTAGGCTTTCCGATGGTGCCTTCATCAGATAAGTCGGAGGTAAAATCATGAGTGATACACGTGATTTGCTGATTGAATTAGGTACCGAAGAACTGCCACCTAAAGCACTGAAAAAATTAATACAGTCTTTCGAAGTTGGAATCCAACAAGGTTTAGAAAAAGCTGAATTAAATTTTAGTTCAATTCAATCTTATGCTGCACCACGTCGTATGGCTGTTGTAGTAAAGGATCTACAAGTACGTCAACAGGATCGTCAAGTGGAAAAACGTGGCCCAGCAGTGGCTGCAGCATTTGATGATGAAGGCCATCCAACCAAAGCAGTGCAAGGTTTTGCAAGATCATGTGGTGTTGAAGTTGATGAACTTGAAAAGATGGAAACAGATAAAGGTACTTGGCTGGTCTTTAAGCAACAACAAAAGGGTGCTGAAACCAGTGACTTAATAGCTGATATTTTACAGCAGTCATTACAAGCATTACCTATTCCGAAACGTATGCGATGGGGCACTTTGCCAGGGGAATTTGTCCGCCCTGTACATTGGCTAGTATTGCTATTCGGCGATGAGGTGATCCCGCTTGATTTATTGGGTGTGACTTCAGGTCGCGAAAGTCATGGTCACCGCTTCCATAACCCTGAAGAAATTTATATTCAATCAGCACAGAGTTATGTTGACCAGTTGGAAACAGAAGGTCACGTACTGGTTGATATGAGAGTACGACGTGAGGCAATTCATAATCAAGTGCTTGAATTGGCAAGGAAATTGGGCGGCGAAGCCGTTATCAATGAAGACCTACTCGATGAAGTGACGGGCTTAGTCGAATGGCCGGTGGCATTATCTGGATCATATGATAAGCGATTTCTTGAATTGCCAGCAGAAGCGTTAATTTCATCGATGGAAGAGCATCAGAAATACTTTGCGATACAAAATGACTCTGGCGAATTACTGCCATATTTTATTACTATTTGTAATATTGAAAGCCGTGATCCAGCACAAGTGATTGCAGGTAACGAACGTGTTATTTTGCCGCGACTGAGTGATTCAGCATTCTTCTGGGACACTGATCGTAAACAACCATTGGCTGATCGATTGGATAAATTAAAAACAATCGTATTCCAAAACAAATTAGGGTCGGTATTTGACAAGTCGACTCGAGTCGCTAAATTAGCGGTAGTAATTGCTGATCAAATTGATGGCGAATCTGTATTAGCAGAGCGAGCAGCCTTATTGGCTAAGTGTGACTTGGTCACTGAAATGGTAGGTGAATTCCCAGATTTGCAAGGTATTATGGGGCGTTATTATGCACAGCTAGATGGCGAACATGATGAAGTCTCTGAAGCATTAGATGAGCAATATCTACCACGTTTTTCGGGTGATAAATTACCCCAAACAAAAACAGGGCAGGCCGTTAGCCTCGCTGAAAAACTCGATACCTTAGTGGGTTTGTTTGGTATCGGTCAGCCACCGACAGGAGTGAAAGATCCATTTGCATTACGACGCGCAGCACTGGGTGTATTACGTATTGTAATTGAGAATAAATTGGATCTAGATTTAGCTGGCTTACTTCAGCAAGCACAACAAGGGTTTGATGGCATACTGGTTGAACAGGATGTGACAGCAAAAGTGATGAGTTATTTCTTTGACCGTCTGAAAGGTTACGCGCTCGATCAAGGCTATAAAGCCGATGTCTTTGAAGCAGTTCTTTCTGTTCAACCCACAAGACCCTTTGATTTTATGCAGCGATTGAATGCAGTAGCTGAATTCCGTCAGTTAGAACAAGCAAAATCATTAGCAGCAGGCAATAAGCGTATTGCCAATATCTTGCGTAAAAATGATGCAGAGGATGAAACTTCTGCCATCAATAAAGCGTTATTACAGGAAGATGCAGAGCAGGCTTTGGCAGCTAAATTAGCAGAAGTAACAAGTGCTGTTCAGCCGTTAATGAATGTTGCAGACTACACAGCAGTATTACGTTGTTTAGCGGATATGAGAGAAACAGTGGATGGTTTCTTTGATCATGTGATGGTGATGGCCGATGATGATGCTGTGCGCAATAATCGATTGGCTTTATTAAATCAAACTCGCGCCTTATTTTTAGGTGTGGCTGATATTTCCTTGTTACAGGAATAAAGGTGAACTAAATGTCGCTCATTATTCTAGATAGAGATGGTGTGATTAATCATGATTCAGATGACTTTATTAAGTCACCAGCAGAGTGGGAGCCGATAGAAGGCAGTTTAGAAGCAATTACCCAACTCAATCATGCAGGATATCGGGTGGTAGTCATTACCAATCAATCTGGCATTGCTCGCGGTCTATTTGATGTCGGGACATTGACTCGAATCCACAGTAAAATGCGGCGGATGCTGGCACAGGTTGGTGGCAAATTAGAAGCGATACTTTACTGTCCTCACGGCCCAGAGGATGAATGCAATTGCCGCAAACCACAAGAGGGTGCTTTTGCCGAATTAGCACATCGGTTACGTATTAAATTAGATGGTGTACCGGCTGTGGGCGATTCATTAAGAGATCTGCAAGCAGCACAATCAGTGGGCGCTAAACCTATTCTAGTAAAAACTGGAAAAGGTGAAAAAACATTGGCGGAGGGAATTCCGGAAGGTGTTGAAGTTTATGATGACTTGGCGGCCGTGGTTACAGCATTATTAGAACCCAGCAAGTAATGTTATTTGTACGTTCATTGATCTTCGCCAGCCTACATATCGTTACGGCAATTGTCTTTTCTATTCTTGCGATATTGGTTTGGCCATTACCATTTAAATTACGTTATAAAGTCATTAGCCAATGGGCAATATCAAACTTATGGCTGTTGGAAAAAATCTGTGATATTCGCTATCAGATAGAAGGCTCGGAGAATATTACGAATCAAGCGTGTGTGATTATGTGCAAGCATCAATCATCATGGGAAACATTAGCACTACAGAAAATATTTCCCCCGCAAGCATGGGTATTAAAGCGGGAATTATTATGGATCCCCTTCTTTGGTTGGGGGTTGGCAGCATTAAAGCCAATTGCGATTGATCGAAATGCCGGCAGAAAAGCGTTAACACAGGTGATTGATCAGGGCCGACAACGCTTATCCTCCGGTATTTGGGTAGTGATCTTTCCAGAAGGGACTCGTATCCCTCGTGGACAGATGGGAAAATTCGGAATTGGTGGCACACGTCTTGCTATTGAAACAGGTGTGCCTGTGATACCGGTGGCACATGATGCCGGTAAAGTCTGGCCTCGCCATGGCTTTATTAAGTATCCGGGCGTGATTAATTTGGTAATAGGCGCTAAGATAGAGACACATAATAAAAAAGCAGCAGATGTAAATAAGGAAGTTTACCTATGGATAGAAGATCAAATGACCCGTTTAGAAGGTAGCCGACCGATGATAGCATCAGTAAAAGGGGATAAAAAATAGTGGCAAGAGCTGAGAGTATCCTGCGGCTGTTACTGGTCGATGATTCGCTTACGGAAGCGGATAGCATCACCAATACACTACGAAGTACTGGCCATGCAGTGAGAGCATCAAGGTTAGATAATCTACCAGAAATAGAGCAAGCACTGACAGGCCAATCATGGGACCTGATTCTTTGCAGAGATTCTTTTTCAGCAGTTTCGCCGCGAGAGTTAGTCAATACAGTGCAGCGACTAGGTAAGGATTTACCATGTATTGTCTTAAGTTCGGGCCAAGAGAATATTGAAGAATTGTACAGTGTCGGCGTACAAGATGTGGTAGCGATGCACGATGGGCAGCGCTTACAATTTGCCGTTGAACGTGAATTGCAAAACTTATTTATGCGCCGCTTATGTCGCCGAAATGAACGAGCCTTACGTGAAAGTGAAAAGCGTTCTCGTTTATTACTTGAAAGTTCTCGAGATGCAGTTGCCTATATGCATGAGGGCATGCATATCTATGTTAACCGAGCTTATATAGCGTTGTTTGGTTACGAAGAAGTCGAAGATATCGATGGCTTACCATTTTTGGATATGGTCACAATTGAAGATCATGCTAAATTTAAATCTGTATTTAGAAAATTTTCTGAAAATGTAGATGCCAAACCCCAAACGGTATCAGTGCAGTGTGTAAAAGCAGATGGCAGTGGTTTTAAAGCTAATATAGAGTTTAGCCATGCCAAAGTAGAAGATGAAAATTGTACCCAAGTAGTTATTCGAGATAATGATGAAAGAGATGAAAGCTCGGATGGTCAATTACAATTATTACGTGATCATGATTTTTTAACGGGTCTTTATAGTCGCGCTCGCTTCGTAGACGAGCTTGAAATAGTGGCAGGTAAGGCAGGAGAAGGTCAAGGCGATGCAGCTTTACTTTATATTGTCATCGATGATTTTTTGAGTATAAAAGATAAATTTGGTTTAGGCGCAAGCGATGTAGTACTAAAAGACCTAGCTGAAATGTTGCGTAAAAAGACGGCTGAAAAAGATATCATTGCGCGTTACTCAGATCAGGTTTTTACAGTAATAATTGCCAGCAATGATGATGAGCTAGTGCAATCACGTGCCGAAATATATCGTCAGATTATTGATAGCTATGTTTCTCAGGCTAATGAGATAGATTTAAAATGTAGCATTGGTATAAGTCGAATATCAGAAAAATTATCATCAACACAAGCCATATTGGATAATGCTGATCATGCCTGCATGCAGGCTCAGCGTGCTGGAGGCAACCAAGCGGCTCGATACCAAGCAGATACCTCGGATAAAGATACACCGGATAAAGATGTGACAGATGCTTGGCAGCAACGGCTTCAGGAAGCAATTCATTACGAAGGATTTTGTTTGTATTATCAGCCTATTGTCAGTCTGCATGGCGAAGAACAAGAGCTATATGAAACATTGCTTCGTATGAAAGATGAAGATGGTGAAACATTGTTGACACCGGATATCTTTATGTCTCCAGCAGAGCAATGTGGTTTGATGAATGAGATTGATGAATGGGTTATTACGCACGCCTTAAGTACACTGGCAGAACATCAAAAAACACGCCCTAAAACTCGATTCTTTCTTAAATTGTCCAAACAAACCTTGGGTAAAGCTGAGTTTATTGATTGGCTCTGTACATCGTTAAACGATCACAACATAGAAGGCTCTTCACTAGTATTTGAAATAAGTGAAACAGCCGCTGTTGAAAATCTTGAAGCGGCTAAAGCAACTATTTCTAAATTGAAAAATATCGGTTGTGAATTTGGTTTAGAACATTTTGGTTCAGGCTTGGACTTCTCCCACAGCCTAGAAGTTTTGGATGTAGATTACCTGAAAATTAATGGTGCATTTGTCCAGAACATGTCTAAAGATAAAGAGAATCAGGCGGCGGTCAAAGCGATTATAGAAATGACTAAGCAAGCGGGGAAAAGCAGTATTGCTGAGTTTGTATCCGATGCGAATAGTTTGGCATTATTATGGCGTTTGGGTGTTGATTATGCTCAAGGTTATTATATCCATGAGCCATCAGATAAGCTCGATTATAATTTCGAAGACGACGATCTGTAACAACTATTATTTAGAGGTTAACTTGAGATAAGTTGTTGCAATACCTTATGTTCGATATCGTTATGCAATATTTCAATTGAGGATTCGTAACCACTCTTAACGATTGAAGTGCAAATAGGCTCATTTGTACTGATAATTGTTCCAGTTGCAGGAAGATCATGGCATTCGATAGGCCAATTCATGTCATCAGGAATAAGGTAATCCATCTCTGCAAAAAGATAGCGTAATGATATTTTGTGAGTGGTCGCTGTATTAAGTGGTTGAATAGGCAGTATCCCCTGACAGGCATTAATATGATATTGAAATAAATTTTCATCATTATCGATTAATTCTACCGATGCACTTGGGCGGGGATTAATTTCTAGAATTAAACATTCATCTTGGTCCGAAATCATAAAATCGAGGCTGTTTAGGCCTACTAAACCTGATGCTTTGCTGATTTTGCTGATGGCTTGTTTCAAATAATATTGATGAGCATGAGCAATATTCCAGGGCATTTCAATTGCCACTAAGCGAAAAGATGATTCTTTATTGTCAGCAATTAGTTGCCTATTAAGACTGATAAGTTGAGCATTTTGGCCATTTGCTAAAAAAAGTACGGAACCACTGCCGCCCTCAATGTATTTTTGAAAATAATGATCCGTTATTTGACTGGAGGAATGTAATTTCTGAATATGGCTTCCACCGAGGCCAGAGGGAGCTTTCATTAACCAAGCATCATCATTTTTAGGTCGTTCAAATTGAGTATCGGGATAAGATAATTCTAGCTTATCCAATAAGCTAAAGAATAATGGAGGTGTTTTGATGGTATGAATAGTTTGCGCCGAATTACCAATAAGTTGAATATTTTTAGGTAAGCTGTCCAGCAGAGTGTAGCAAGATTCGATACCACTGCCACAAATCAAAGAGCAGTTTTCACCTTGCGACAGTTCTGAAAGAATTTGTACTAGAGTGTCGTGATTTGAATTAACAAGTGTTGGCACTTTCAACCAACGATCGACAATTGATAATGTATCTTGGTCTCCAAAGCAATCAGCCACCCAAACAGGATAATCTGCGTGGGTGGCTGATTGAGCTAACAAGCGACCACTTTGTGCCAAGATCAGGATAGGTTTACGCTGATCTTGCACAATAGTTTAGTGTTTATTAAACGAGTTTTCGGGCACCATCAAAGGCATCACGGAAATCTAAGTAAACCGTTTTATCAGTAAGTGTTTCTTTTAACATTGCCTGTTGAAGTTTGTATTTCACATCTCCAACAGCAAGTGCGCCGATGCCGACAGCATCTTTAGAATTGATGGTATGAGCTAATGGGACACCGAAGTCCATAATGCCAATACCTTCAATACCTAGTGGGGGAACAGCGTTAACATCGCCAGCGACTTTTAGGTTTTTAGCATCTGCTAACACTGATGAGTCTAATACTTGAATACCGGCTTTAGCAGTACAGAAAACAAGATCTGCATTTGAGATCAAGCGGGCTTTATCCGCATCAGATGCCGCTGTAGTAGCATGTAGGTCAACACCATAACGGCGTTTAGCCTCAGCAGCATATTCCAGAGCAGTATCAATTGAAAAGTGATCAACAATGGTGGTGTCTGCGCCATGTTCTGCTGCAATAACGGCTGTTGCTAAACCGACAGGACCCGTGCCGCCAAATACAATAGCGCGTGCGCCTGTTAAGTCTTGATTAAAGTTTTTCTTTAATTCACTTTCTACACAAGCAACAAGTGCAGCAGCCGTTGTAAAGGCACCACTTGGATCGGCAAATACAGACACTTCAAAAGGAGGCACCATTGCTTTTTTGGCGGCATCTAACATATCCATAGCCAAGCCGATATCACGGCCACCAATGAACAATCCAGTTTTCTTCACCCCAGCAGGGCCTCGCGAAAAGATCGCATCTTGTGTTAAGCCAGCTACCTCTTCCAGTTTGACATTTTCATAAGGAATAACGACATCATAACCAGCATCAACGGCCATATTGATATCAAAGGGACTGTTATGTTTCATCGGGTTGATCATGTGAAAAATGGGACGTTTGGCCATGGTTATTCCTTGAATTATGTGGGTATTGAGCTATATATCATAACCGTTATAGGGGTATGGTTTCAATGTTTGCCCCGCTTGAATTTGCCTGTGCGACAGTAAATAAGAGCCCTGAGGGACGATTAAGCTTAGTTGTCGAAAAGTGATTTAGTGACTGTATTAGCTGCTTAGCAGACCGTTCACTATCGACAAAGACGCAACCGGTTGGCCCCCATGAACTTTGAGCAATACCTGTATGGCCAAGGCTTTTAGCGTAGTCCAGTAGTCCTGCAACATGTGAGCTAGTATAGCGACCACCCTGCACAGGGGCAAAATGATCGCCAATAAGTGCTTGAATGTCAGTAATAGCTTGACCAAAAGGCGCTATTTTTTGTTCTACTAATGCCGGTAATAATGTCATCAATGTTAAATGGCATATTGCTTGAGATGAGCTTAATGGAAATGTGGGTAATTTGTTAAATGCGGTCAATTCCTGTGAGCCATGTACTCCCTGCTGACTTTGATCCAAAATGATCACGACCCGCCAGTTTTGTGGAAAGTCGTAGTGAGCTAATAACGGTGGTATTGTCGATGCATCATTTAAGCCACCATCAACAAT
Organism: Methylophagaceae bacterium; assembly: GCA_048595405.1. GTDB lineage: Bacteria > Pseudomonadota > Gammaproteobacteria > Nitrosococcales > Methylophagaceae. Next base: position 7,280 of record JBJPGB010000076.1, on the reverse strand, counting down.
AAAACCACCATAATCAAACGTTGCGATTCCAATTCCGGAACGAGAACCTCTGCCTAATTGTGTGGCAATATCAGCTGTACTCGCGGCAATATGGTGTATTTTGCACAAAGCACTACCAAGAGTAAGGGCAAGTTGTGTGCCTGAACCGAGTCCAGCATGTTCGGGAATAAGCTGAATTAATGATACTACGACACCCTGTCGTTCAGAGCCTATCTCTTGACCTAAGCTACGATAAAAGCGGGTGATTATCTGTTCAACCTTTTGGCAAATTTCAGTCGAAGAGTTGGCATTATTCGTGATAGTTGTCGTTGTGGCGAGTTGTACCTCAATGATTGTATGGTGAGTATCGATGGCTAAGCCTATGCTGCCAAATTTTCTACCGATACTACCATTAAGATCGAGAAACCCAAGATGCAGTCGTGCGGGGGCACTCACTCGAACGGTAGAGTGAGTATTGTTAAACGTTGGTATTGGCACTATTAAGTATCGATTTTACAGGCAATATCGTAGATAGTTGTTTCATCCAAAAACTGGTCATTGGACTCAAATAATGAACTGATGGCACCACGGTGTACTTTCATTTTAAAGTTACCGATAGTAATAGCGCCATAGAAATGGACACCTTCTTTCTCAGTGTGATTGTCCATGACTTCCATGCCTTCAACACCGAGAGGTGGAACAGCATTGACATCAGCAATGATTTCTAAGGTATCACTACCTAACCAAGCTGACTTAGGACAAACGCAGACACCAGCAGGCCCCGAAGCAATAGCAACATGCGCATCTTTCAGTAGCTTTTCAACAGCTTCGTCGCTACGTGTTTCTGCGGGGGTCACATCAACGTCGTAAGCGGCTTTCATTTGATCTGTGATAGCTTTAGCTCGAATAATGCTACGAGAGGTCAGTACAACTTGAGCTGCCCCTTCCTTCAATAAATAAAGTGCAGTACGTTGGCCAACAGGCCCTGAACCAAGAATAACAACATTTTTACCGGATATGTCATAACCTGCCATAACTTTACAAGCAATGGCTGCAGCCGTCGTATTTGAACCGTTGGGATCGAGCATGACGGAAACACGGACAGGGCCAAAAAATGCTTTTTTAACAGCTTTTCCTACCATTTCTGCAGCAGGAACATTGGAGCCACCAATGAAAATAGCACTGTTTTTGAGATTTTTACCACCACGGGTAAAAATCATACCGTGGACATGAGGAGTCACATTATCACGTGTTGCTGCGCCATATGCGATGACGTTATCAACACCAGCATCATAAACAACTGCTTGGTCAAATGCACTGGGTACGGGATCAGTGTCAAGATGAAGTAATAATTTTTTCATTAGGTCTCTCCTGCCTCTTTTAGTTCAACTAGGAGTCTACCTGAACTTATCTTCAAGGGGAAAGATTATGGTGGGTTTATATTTGCTGCATACGAAGTGATAAAGTTCAGGTATGATGCCTGACTAAATATGCCGTTGCTAGGAACTTTAGCATAGTACTGTCGGTCTGGATTTATTCCAGAACAAAATAATAAGTTAGGAGAGTTTAATGAAGAGCACGCGATTAGCACTATTAGCAATGACCTTATGTATACTGCCAAGTGTTGGTATGACCAATGATTTTTCAACAGTAACCCGTGTTAAGTTTGTGCAAGATTGTATGAGTTCAAACCCCACAATGAATTTATATGAAGGAACATATAAGTGTTCTTGTGTCATTGATAAATTAGCAGAAGTTTTTACGGAACGTGAATTTGAGGATGCTGATACCGGTTTTCAATTAAAAAACTTGCCAGGCGATCGTGGCGGTGTATTTAGAGATGATGAAGATGTAAGTTCGGGTATTGGTTTATTTAAGAAAACACATTCTGAGGCTTATGCCGCTTGCCGAATTAAAAGATAAGTTTTAGTAGACAGCATAAAAAAAGGCCGCTACATGCGGCCTTTTTTTATACATTTAACTTATCAGTTATATGGTTTTTGAATGGCTAAACGCTTGATCTTTACTATCTTTCACATCGGCTTTTAGTTCACCTGATTCAGTAGGTGTAAAGGTGAAACGAACACTAGGATCTTCACTTAAAGAAATACCAGTATCTACAGAGAGTAAAGCTTTATCGTTGTAGGTAATACTAATGTTTGTAACACGATGTTCACGAATGTATAAACGAGAAGCTTGGTCAAACTGTAAACCATTATAATTAGGATGACTGACAATAACTTGTGCTTGCACAGGCTCACCGATAGTAGGTTTACGCATACGGATCTGCATTTTTCCTAATCGTGCTAATGCTGCTGCAGCATCTTTACCGGCAGGAGCACTACAGCCCCCAGAAGCCTTCACAAAGCGAGACACCATATGTAAAGAGCCATCATTCATTTCAGCAATGGCGCGAACAAAGGTATATTGGTCGACGCGCATACGTGTTGAAATATCAATTAAACCCAAGTCAGGAGATAGAGTAAATTTTGCTGAATAAGGCTCTGGATTATTGTCAATAACAACATGAATATTTTTAATGTATTTATCAGCTGTTTGCGGCACTAATGATTTAATTGTGATCGGCACAATCGCGGCATCTTCAGCTCGTTTCGGCGCTTCAATAACCAATAAGTCATCAGCATTTTCACGGATAGATACCGCTCTATCACCAAAATATTCTACTTTTAGTGTTGGCCATAAAGGTTCTGCCGGCGTGGCAGCATAGGCCGATGCTCCGAAAAAGCTCAGTGTTAAACTGGCAATAACAAGACTTAAAATACGATTAAACATGATTTCTCTCCATTACAACTGTAATTAAATTATTCCCATTCGAGTTGGACGAATGATGAGGTAACATTACGACGATGGTACTGATTAAAAAGTTCCCAATTTGCTTCTTCTTCCCATCCCACTTGTTTAGATGCCTGATCAATTGTGCCAAAATCAGCAATAATTGCTCGGATACCATCACGTAGCACATTAAAGTAACGTAACTGGTTTGCCAAGCCTTGTTGCCATAAATCACTGCTGGCGGTGCCATGACCTGGGATTATATAGTTTACATCCATAGCTTGTAATTTCTCTACGGTATTGATCACACCGTTAATGCTGCCATCCATTGCTGGAATACGGCCCATAAATAATAAGTCTCCGGTCCATAAAGTCTTGGTATTGTTATCAAAGACTGTTAAATCATGATCCGTGTGTGACGTTGGATGAGCCGTCAGTACTAATTGACGATTACCTAAATCAATTGTTACAGGATTTTCTTTGGAAACCGTCATGGTCGGAGCAATAAATTCTACACCTTCATAAGCACTACCGAGTGTTTCTCCATAAACTCGGGCAAAATAAGGTTGTCTTGCCGCCAGTGATGCAGGCAATTTTTCATGGCCAACAAATTCGGGTTTATCATCTTTAAATGCACCATTGCCAAAAATGTGGTCAGGATGGACATGAGTATTGATAACGTAACAAACAGGTAGATCAGTTTTTTCTTTAATTGCTTTTCGTAAATAAGTGCCTTCAATATAACTGCCACCGCTATCAATAACCGCAACACAGCGGTCACCAATCACAAAGCTAACATTAGAGATTGCGCCAAGATTACTTTCGGCGGGCTCTTCATGAACTCCTTGATGATAGTAAATACCCGAGGTGACCTCTTTAATTGGATAATCTTCGCAACCATAACTAGAGGTAATAAAGAATAAGGCCGTTAGCCCCACAATGTGTATAGCAATCCGATGCATGAATATTCTACCTTTTACAGCGAGATGAGAGATATGTGTACGACGATAGTGATTTATAAAAGTTCCTTAGAAATAGACGCATCTATACCTTATATATATAGGCTACATATTGATACAATATCGCATATCTAAAATCAAAACCCAGTTTTAAGAGATCACACAATGACTATTCGTACCCGATTTGCCCCTAGCCCAACAGGATATTTACATGTAGGTGGAGCACGTACCGCCTTATTTTCATGGTTATATGCTCGCAAGCATGGCGGCCAATTTATATTACGAATTGAAGATACCGATTTAGAACGCTCAACAGAAGAATCGGTCAATGCCATCTTAGAAGGCATGACATGGCTTGGCTTGGAATATGATGAAGGTCCTTTTTATCAGACTCATCGCTTTGATCGGTACAAAGAAATCATTAATCAATTATTGCAGCAAGGTGATGCTTATTATTGTTACTGCTCCAAAGAAGAACTAGATGAGTTGAGAGAGCAACAGCGAGCTAATAAGGAGAAACCTCGTTATGATGCTCGCTGTCGACATATCAATATTCCCAAAGAGGGAGTGCAGCCTGTTATTCGGTTTAAGAATCCAACAGTAGGTAGCGTTATTGTCAAAGATGTTGTCAGAGGGGATGTTGAATTTCAAAATAGTGAGCTTGATGATCTTATTATTGCCCGCCCTGATGGATCGCCTACTTATAATCTAACGGTCGTTGTTGATGATCTGGATATGGGGCTGACCCATGTTATTCGTGGTGACGATCATTTAAATAACGCACCAAGACAAATTAATATCTTTAAAGCATTGGGTGCAGAGGTACCGGTATTTGCACATTTGCCTATGATTTTAGGTGATGATGGGGCACGGCTATCTAAGCGTCATGGTGCGGTCAGTGTGATGAGTTATCGTGATCAAGGTTTTTTACCAGAAGCATTACTCAATTACTTAGTACGTTTAGGTTGGTCACATGGTGATCAAGAAATATTCTCAATAGATGAAATGATTGAGTTGTTTGATATCACCGATGTGAATAAGTCAGCGTCTAGTTTTAATACCGATAAATTACTCTGGTTAAATCAACACTATATTAAGAATAGTCCTGCTGAGCACATTGCCCACCACTTAAGTTGGCATATCGGCCAGCTTGGCATTGACCCTTCGCAAGGACCAGAATTATCAAAAGTAGTGGAGTTACAACAAGAGCGAGCCAAAACCTTAGTTGAAATGGCAGCGAATAGTCGTTTCTTTTATCAAGCAGTCACCGAATATGATGAAAAGGCAGCACGTAAAAATCTAACAGAGACCCGCGTTGAAGTATTACAAGATATGCACCAACGCTTATCAGAATTACCAAATTGGCTAGCAGAGCCTATCCATGATCAAATCAAAGCATGCTCTATCGATAGAGGAATTGGCATGGGTAAAGTAGCCCAACCTATTCGGGTAGCTATTACCGGAAATACCATGTCACCACCACTCGATGTGACGCTTGAATTACTCGGATCTGAGCGCACATTAGTGGCGATCGAGGTGGCAGTAGAATGGATCAAAGATCATACTTAAAGTAACACATAAGGTATTTATTTCTTTATTTTCATGAGCTTACAGAATCGGGAAGATTTTCCCGAAAAAACTCATAAAAAAACTTGGTCAGATGCTTGACTAGTGTATTTACTGGGTCTATGGTTTGCAGACGCATGAGGTTCCGCTAAGGGACATTTTCGTGACGTAATAACTAAAAAGCAATAGAGGAAAACTTTATGAAGCTGAAAACATTATCAATCGCAATGCTGGCGATTGCTACATCTGGTGTAGCAGTAGCTGATGAATTGCTTACAATGCAAGAAAATGAAAACAACTGGGTATCTGCTGCAGGTAACTATAACAACCAACGTTATAGCAAACTAGCACAAATAAACAAAGATAACGTTGCTGATGTAAACATGGCATGGTCTTTTTCAACAGGTGTTTTACGTGGTCACGAAGGTAACTCTTTAGTTATCGACGGTACTATGTATGTACACACTGCGTTCCCTAACATTGTTTTTGCTCTTGACTTAAACAATGACGGCGCTATCAAATGGAAATATGAACCAAAACAAAACTACGACGAAACTGTTCCAGTTATGTGTTGTGACACGGTTAACCGTGGTTTAGGTTACGGCGATGGAAAAATCTTCCTAGCTCAAGCTGATAACGTATTAGTCGCTTTAGACATGAAGACTGGTGAAGCTGTATGGTCTCACAAACGTGATACTGCAACTCGTGGTGCTACAAGCACTGCTGCTCCACACATCTTTAAAGATAAAGTACTAGTAGGTATTTCTGGTGGTGAGTTTGGTGTACGTGGTTACATCAAAGCTTATGACTTGAATGGTGCAGAAAAATGGCAAGTTTACAGCACAGGTCCTGATGCTGAAATGGGTTTCGATCCTAAGAAAACTATGTCTATGTTGAAACCAGTTGGCAAAGATTCATCTTTGAAAACTTGGAAAGGCGACCAATGGAAAATCGGTGGTGGTACAACTTGGGGTTGGTATTCTTACGATGCTGATTTGAACATGTTCTACTACGGTAACGGTAACCCATCAACTTGGAACCCTGTACAACGTCCAGGTGACAACAAATGGTCAATGTCTTTATTCGGTCGTGACTTAGATACTGGTATGGCTAAATGGGTATACCAAATGACTCCATTCGATGAGTGGGATTATGATGGTATCAACGAAGTTCCATTAGTAGATCAAAAAGTGAACGGTAAAATGCGTAAAACTTTAGTGCATTTCGATCGTAACGGTTTTGGTTACACAATGGATCGCGTAAGTGGTGAATTGTTAGTTGCTGAAAAATACGATCCAGCTGTTAACTGGTCTAACGGTGTAAGCCTTAAGACTGGTCTTCATGATCGTGTAGCTGCTATGTCAACAGCACGTAACGGTGCAGACGTTAACACTTTAGGTGTTTGTCCTGCTGCGTTAGGTTCTAAAGACCAACAGCCATCTGCATATTCTCCACGTACTGGTTTATTCTACGTTCCTACAAACCACGTTTGTATGAACTACGAACCATTCGAAGTTGAATATACTTCTGGTCAACCATATGTTGGTGCTACTCTAAGCATGTTCCCAGCTCCAGGTGGAACACACTTAGGTAACTTCATCGCTTGGGATGCACGTACAGGTTCGATCGTTTGGTCTAACCCAGAACGTTTCTCAGCATGGGGTGGTGCATTAGCAACTGCTTCTGATTTAGTATTCTACGGAACATTAGAAGGCTACATCAAAGCTGTAGATGCTCAAACTGGTCGTGAACTATGGAGATTCAAAACTCCATCAGGTATCATCGGCAACGTCAACACTTACAAGCATGATGGTAAACAATACCTATCAATCTTGTCTGGTGTAGGTGGTTGGGCTGGTATCGGTATGGCTATTCCTAGCTTAGAAAACGACACTGATGGTCTTGGTGCGGTAGGTGCTTACAAAGCTCTATCTAGCTGGACTAACTTAGGTGGTGTTTTAAGCGTATTTAGCCTATAAGACC
>JBJPGB010000075.1:0-22561 GCA_048595405.1 Methylophagaceae bacterium | reverse complement strand
CATTTCCTCTTTAATTATTTTTTGTTAGAGCGGGGTGGCTGGTCTCAGCCTTTTGCTCTCTGTTTAGTAATATTTGTACCGATTGTCGTGGATCGTACCCTTCAAATAAAATTTTGCATACTTGTTCAACGATGGGCATCTCTATACCTGCTTGTTGAGCACGGAATAATACCTCTCGAGCAGCATGCATTCCTTCAACCGTTTTGCCTACTTCAGCAACGGCTTGTTCGATAGTTAAACCGCGGCCGATGGCAAGGCCCAGCTGACGGTTACGACTTTGATCATCAGTACAGGTCAAGATTAAATCACCGATACCTGACAAGCCAAACATGGTTTCTGTTTTTGCACCTAAGCTAGCGGCAAGACGTAATATTTCAGCCATGCCGCGAGTAATTAATGCGGCACGGGCATTGGCGCCAAAGCCTAAACCATCGGCAATGCCAGCACCGATAGCCATTACATTTTTTACCGTGCCTCCAATCTGCACTCCCAATACATCATGTGTTGTATAGGCGCGCAAAGTAGGGCTGTGCATAGCAGACGCTAAAGCATAAGAAAAAGTTTCATCTTTAGCTGCAACGGTCACTGCTGTGGGCAAATTTTTTGCGACTTCGGCAGCAAAAGAAGGGCCCGAAATCACCGCCAACGGATGGGATGTCCCCAATATTTTTGTTGCTGTGTCATATAAAAAATGGCCGGTCGTAGGCGTTAAGCCTTTTGTTGCCCAGCTTACGGGGACCTCATCTGCAATGCAGGGTTTGATCTTTTCTAGCATATCGCTAAATGCAATACTGGGCACCGAGACCAGCACATGCTTGCTACTCTTTAGTGCTTGTTCAAAATCCAACGCAATCGTCAATGTATGAGGGAATTCAAGGCCGGGCAAATAACGTTCGTTACTATGTGTTTTCTGCATCTCTGCTAAATGCTTAGGATTTCGTCCCCATAGTAAAATATCATGTCCATTTCTAGCGATCGCAATTGCCAATGCCGTACCCCATGCCCCAGCCCCAATAACGGTGGTAGGGAAGAGAGTATCTAATGGGGCAGACATGATGAGTGATTTACCTAGTGTGTTGTTTCTTGAGCGGCAGCTTGTTGTTTCGCTTTCTCAATTTGACTCATATACAAAGCATCGAAGTTAACCGGTGCTAATACTAATTGAGGAAAACCACCTTTCAGTACAACGTCGGACACGACTTCACGAGCAAAGGGGAATAATGTATTCGGACAGTAGCTGCCGACTAAAGGCCCCATTTCCTGATCGCTATAACCGGTCAGTGAGAAAATTCCTGACTGCTTGACTTCAACCAGAAATGCTACTTTGTCACCAACTTTCGCTGTGACCGTCACAACCAAGGTGATTTCATGATTATCATCATCAATGCGACGATATTCATTGCCTAGCTGTAAATCTAATTCAGGCTTCCATTCATCACGGAAAATTTCCGGTGAATTAGGAGTCTCGAAAGAGATGTCTTTAGTGTAAATTTTTTGAATGACAAACCGAGCTTGTTGTTCATCGGTTGATGTTGCTTTTTCTTGTTCAGCCATGATGTTTCCTTAAAACGTGAGTATTAATTGCTAAGCCAGCATGCTGGCTAATTGTTGTGATTTATCAAGTGCCACCAGATCGGTATAGCCTCCGATGGCTTCATTATTTATAAAAATTTGTGGCACGGTTCGCTGCCGACTTTTTTCCATCATTTCTTGGCGTTTAGCGGGATTAGTATCAACACGAATCTCGCTATATTCAATGCCTTTTCGTTCCAACAACTGTTTAGCCATTACACAATAAGGGCAATGAGAAGAGGAATATATTTCAACTTTCGCCACGTTAACTTATCCAAAAGAAAGAGTGCATTAACTAAATAGCGGCAACTTGGCTTCCTTCCAAGTATTTAAGCCGCCAGTAAGAATGTAGACTTCAGAAAAGCCCTTGTTTTGCAGTTGTTTTGCTGCCGAACGCGCACGCTGTCCGCTGGCGCAAATGAGTATCACCGGTTGCGAAGCGTCTTTCAGAGTATCAATGCTATTTTCCAATGTGGCGAGCGGGATATTAATAGAGTCTGCAATATGTTCTTTTTCAAATTCAGCAGTATCTCTGATATCTAGGAAACGCCCTTTCCGCTGATTAATAAGTTGGATAGCTTGCGCCGTGCTAACAGGAGATATCCCAGATAGTTTTTGGAGCAAAGATCCTGACATAACCATCCAGGCCAACACTACAAATAGCGTCACTAACACCCAGTGGTTACCGATAAACTCACCTAAATTTTCCATTTTGAACCTTAATATTTTTTAAGAACGTTAATTCTATTCGCTAGAACAGAACACATCGCGCATCATTTCAACTAAGCGCAATGTGCGATCGTCTTTGACGCGATAGTAAATACGATTTGCATCGCGCCGTGATGCAAGAATATCTTTATCCCGTAGCTTAGCGAGATGTTGCGATACATTACTTTGTGTTGTGCCGACAAAATCAACAATCTCTTGAACAGCGAGTTCTTGCTCACCCACCGCACATAAAATTTTCAACCGCAGTGGATGTGACATTGCCTTGAGCGCAAAAGCTGCACGCTCAATGTCACTATCATGTGCGATAAGATCATAGTTTTTTGTTTGGGCCACAGAGATCACCAAATGCTTGAGTAACTGCAATTAGTCACAAAAGCCCATATAATACACGGCATTTTCAATGATTTGCAGGTATTACGTAGAACTTTGCTGCCAAACGGTGCATTTTCACGTTATAAGGATGAATTTATGAGCCACCCTCACCGCCCATTAGCGCTAATTATTTTAGACGGATGGGGCTATAGTGAAGATCCAAAAGATAATGCTATTTATGCTGCTAACACGCCGGTTTGGGACCATCTGTGGCAGGATTATCCGCATACCTTGATCAGCGCTTCGGGTGCTGGTGTAGGTTTGCCCGGTGATCAGATGGGCAATTCTGAAGTCGGCCATATCAATATGGGCGCAGGTCGAGTGGTATATCAAGAATATACTCGTGTGAGCCGCGCAATTCGGACCGGTTCTTTTTTTACTAACCTGACGTTAACGAATGCGGTTGATTTAGCGCTGGATAATGACAAAGCTGTCCACGTCTTGGGTTTATTGTCGCCTGGTGGGGTTCACAGTCATGAAGAACATATTCATGCCATGGTGGAGCTAGCGATTCAGCGAGGGGTTAAAAAAGTGTATGTCCATGCTTTTCTTGATGGTCGGGACGTGCCACCCAAAAGTGCACAAATGTCGATAGAAGCAATGGAAGCTAAATTTAAACAACTGGGTGGCGGACAATTTGCGACGCTAGTGGGTCGTTTTTATGCATTAGATCGCGACCAGCGCTGGAAGCGAGTTGAGAAGGCTTATCGTCTGATTACTGAAGGAAAGGGTGAATACCAAGCACCCGATGCTGCGACGGCACTAGACATGGCCTATCAACGCGATGAAAGTGATGAGTTTGTTAAAGCAACAAGCATCGTTCCGCAAGGTGAGTCGGCGATAGTAATGAATGATGGCGATGTGGTTGTCTTTATGAATTTTCGGTCGGATAGGGCGCGTGAATTAACGCGAAGTTTTGTTGATGCCGACTTTGATAGTTTTGAGCGACCACACCAGATAAAATTGGCAGAATTTGTCACGCTGTCGGAATACAAGAAAGATTTTGCCACGCCAACAGCTTTCCCCGCGGAAAAACTTAATAATGTATTGGGCGCTTATGTTGCCTCATTAGGCCTTCGTCAGCTAAGAATTGCGGAAACAGAAAAATATGCACATATCACCTTTTTCTTTAATGGTGGTAGAGATGAGCCGTTTGAAGGCGAAGATCGTATTTTGGTGCCATCACCACAAGTGGATACCTATGATCTGCAGCCAAGCATGAGTGCTCCCGAGGTGGCCGATCAGTTAGTGAAAGCAATTCACAGTAATAAATACGACCTTATCATTTGTAATTTTGCTAATGCTGATATGGTGGGTCACAGTGGTAATTTTGATGCAGCAGTGAAGGCGATAGAGGTGCTAGATAATAGTTTGGGAAGAGTCTGGTCAGCCCTAAAGCAAGTGGGCGGCGAAATGATTGTCACTGCAGATCACGGTAATGCAGAATTAATGGCCGATGAAGAAACAGGCCAGGCGCACACGGCCCATACTTGCAATCCTGTGCCATTGATATTTGCCGGGCGAGAGGCAGATTGTGCCGAACAAGGCACATTGGCGGACATTGCACCGACTATGCTGTCTTTGATGGATTTGCCGATCCCCAATGAAATGGGGTCACATTTTCTAGTTAAATTGAAATAGCTTGATCAGAGAGTATTAATCTAGCGTGAAAATAGTCTTTCTTTTATCAACGTTACTATTGGCATGGTGTATTGAGTCAGCAGCGGAGGATAATTCAGAAAAAAGCTTGCAGAGTGTGCAGGCTGAAATTCAACTATTATCCAGTGAGTTAGATAAAACAAAAACAAGCAAAACAGAGCTTTATCGACAGTTAAAACATCAAAGCCAAACAATTTCAAAGCTAAACCGAGAGTTGCATGATCTCAATAACAAAATTGACAAGCAATCGTCAGAATTAGCCGCATTAAAAAAACAGCAAATTCAGCAGAATTTATCTCAAGCTAAGCAACTTGAGGCATTAAGTGACCAGCTTAGAGCTGCTTATCTTAATGCGCAGCCAAATTATTTGAAGGTATTATTAAATCAGCATGATCCAGCAAGCTTCAGCAGAAGTAGTGTGTATTTTGAATATTTCCATCAAGCGCGCCAGCAACAATTGGCCGCTATTAGCCAAACCTTGCAAATTTTGACTAAAAGTCAGCAGCAGTTGTTAGTTGCTCAGGGCAGGCAACAACAGCTTTTAGAGCGGCGTCAGCAACAGCATAAGGCGCTTCAGAAAAGCAATCAACAGCAACAATTGACTCTGATGCAACTGGATAAGAAAATAAATTTGCAAGGCTCAAGAATGTCAGATTTGCGAGAACAGGAAAAATCGTTACAAGCCGTATTTGAATCACTCGCGCCAACTAAGGAAACTCTTTTAGCACCTTTGCAGTCGAACACTATCAATTTTGCGAGTCTTAAAGGTGCGTTAAGTTGGCCGGTGAGTGGAAAAGTGATTGCCCGCTATGGAAGCTCACGAAATATTGGTACACTCACTTGGCAAGGCATAATGATTAAATCGGCTTCAGGCAAAGATGTTATCTCGACGGCATCAGGTCGAGTCGTTTTTTCTGATTGGCTGCGAGGCTTTGGTTTATTGTTAATCATTGATCATGGCGAACAATACATGAGTTTATATGGTAATAATCAAGCCTTGCTTAAAGAGGTAGGGAGTGTTGTTAGTAGCGGGGAATTAATTGCATTGAGTGGGGACAATGGCATTCGGCAATATACAGGGTTGTATTTTGAAATTCGTCACAAAGGAAACCCAACCAATCCGGTAAAATGGCTGGGTAAACAAGGGTAGTAACAAATAGGAAAATCTATGAGTTTTTTAAATCGTGATCTGGGCTTAATAACGGTAGGCGTAGTACTTGGTGCATCATTGATATTTGGCCAAATGGTATTTGCTGACAAACCAAATAATAAGCCTGATTTGCCGTTGGAAGAGTTGCGAGCCTTCTCGGAGATCTTTGGGCGCATCAAAAATAATTATGTTGAAGAAGTTGACGATAAAGAATTATTGCAAAATGCGATTCGGGGCATGTTGGCGGGATTAGATCCACATTCAACTTACTTAGACCTAGATGATTTTCAAGACTTGCGTGAAGGCACATCAGGTGAATTTGGAGGCTTAGGTATTGAGGTCACCATGGAGGACGGCTTTGTGAAGGTAGTGTCTCCCATTGATGACACACCTGCAGCGCGAGGCGGAGTGCTTGCTGGAGATCTGATTATTCGCTTAGATGAAACGCCTGTGAAAGGGATGGCCCTGAGTGATGCTGTCGATATTATGCGGGGCAAACCGGATAGTAAGATCTTACTGACCATCATCAGAGAAGGTGAAGACAAGCCGCTTAAAATTGAATTAACGCGTGCTATTATTAAAGTAAAAAGTGTCAAAAAAAGAATGCTTGATCCTGGTTATGGCTATGTTCGAATAAGCACGTTTGCTTCTCGTACTGGTGCTAGTTTACAAGAAGCCATCTCTGCCCTTAAAGAAGAAAATGAGGGCGATTTAAAAGGCTTAGTATTAGATTTGCGAAATAATCCTGGGGGCTTGTTAAATGCGGCTGTTGAGGTGTCGGATGCCTTTATTACCAAGGGCTTGATTGTCTATACCGATGGTCGGGTTGAGGATGCGAAACAAAAATTTAATGCGAAACCAAATGATGTGCTGAAAGGTGCGCCGCTTATTGTCTTAGTCAATGGTGGTTCAGCCTCAGCATCAGAAATCGTTGCTGGTGCATTACAAGACCATCAGCGTGCCGTTATTCTCGGGACAAAAACATTTGGTAAGGGCTCGGTGCAAACGGTGATGCCGTTGACCAATGATACTGCAGTTAAAATGACAACAGCCCGTTATTACACGCCATCAGGCCGGTCTATTCAAGCAGAAGGCATTGTGCCGGATATTGAAATTGAAGGCATTAAAGTGACATCAAGTGAAAAAAGTGCATTTACACCATTACGTGAACAAGACTTATCAAAACATCTTGAAAATGGTAATGCTAAAGAAGAGGATTCTGAATCAGAACAAGAAAAATCATCAGCCGACAGTGAAGCCGAGGCCCTGCCATTAGCCGTGACGGATTACTATCTGTCGGAAGCATTAAATCTACTTAAAGGGATTAATATCTTAAATCCTAGATAGCAGGTGTTAACTAAAATGACGAAGGTACTGATTCCGTTGGCTGAAGGTTGTGAAGAGTTAGAAGCGGTCACCTTAATAGATTTATTGCGTAGAGCTGGAATTACGGTTGTTACCGCCAGTTTGACGGATCAGCATCAGCTAACTGCGAGTCGAGGAGTGGGGCTGGTAGCCGATGCCACACTAGATGATGTAATAATCAATGACTTTGATATGTTGGTACTGCCTGGCGGCCAACCCGGTACTGACAATCTTAATGCCGACCCTCGTATTCACGCAATTGCCAAACGGCTTTATTTGGCCGGCAAGCCTATTGCTGCAATCTGTGCGGCCCCACTTGTTTTTGTATCATCAGGCTTACTAAAGGGCAAAAAAGTAGCTTGTTACCCGGGTTCCTTAACTGCCGAAAAGCAGTTTGATATTGATATTTGTGATGATGCGATTGTGGTCGATAATAATATATTTACTTCTCGCGGCCCGGGCACAGCGATGGATTTTGCATTAACACTGATCGAGCATTTAGCCAATAAACAAACTCGTGATGAAGTGGAGGCGGGGCTAGTTAGATAAGGCTGCAGGTTGATTCACTAAACTTTGTTGGATTTGCTCAACTAGGTGTAATGCGATTGTTGATGTGCGCAAGTGCTGTGCACATAAGGCACTACGAAAGCCAAGGTAGTCAGCTCCTAAAGGTTGCAAGACATTAATATCTTCATATCGCAATGCACCAGCAAGTCCACAGAGCAAGTTGTGTTGGCGAGCGGTGGAGATAAAGTTATCTAACTGCAATAAATCCCAATGTTTTAGCAAGTGTTGGCCATCTTTTATGGCGGTATCGACCATTACGCCATGGAAACCACTGGCTTTTAGTAGCGGTAAAAAATCAAAACTAGGTGGTTTATCTGCAAATATGACCGCGATAACAGGTGTTTTTAATTTTTTGATGGTTGCCGTCAATTCAATAATGCAGTCTGATAGATTGCTGTCAGGGAAAAGCCCTATTTTTATATAATCTACATTTGATGAGGCCATTTCAATCATGGCTGTTTGGATCAGCGTAGCTTGCATCGGCAAGTCGCCAATAGTGGCACTAGTCTGACAGCGGCCGTCAATTAGCATTACTATTTGAGTCACAGTATCGACGCTCAGGGCACCTAAGGCGCCTTGTGAAGGGTTTTTCATGTCCAAGATGTCGGGGAGGGCAGCGCTTAGTGTCCGAGCTTCCTCAAGTGATTGTACGCTGGCTAACCATTTACTCATCTAAATCAATTCCAGCATTTGTTATTTTCGCTATTAACCATCCCCAAGCTTCAAGTTCTCGAGGGCCAGCCGTTTTTTCGATAGCAATATGAAGATAGGCAATTTCTTGTTGTATTTTTTCAGGCGATAGCATGTTCAAGCGACTGACTAATACGGCAGCTTCTATCACCGCACTTTGGGCTCGATTAAAGCCACGAAAAGGCGCATGTTGAACGTCACAGATCACTGATCCTCTAAAGCAGGCGCGCGGATCGTCATCATCAAATCCAACAATTTCTAATTCTGTATGTGCCAGTGCTTGACTTAAAAATTCACCTTCTATTTGTTGGCAGGGCAGGGTTGTCCAATTGCGTCGACCAGTAAGTGCGCCTGCGAAAACACGCACATCATCAATATAGTTAATAGCACATTGCCGGTGCTGTTTTAAGTTGTCGTACGTTGTTGAAGGTTTAAATGGCTTAATAAGTGTGTAACCATTCACTTCGGATATTCCCATTGGGGCAGAATGGGTTTTCCCTTCAGGGCTTCGAGTCGTTACAATAACTTCATGGATTTTACTTTCAAGAGACGGCTTCATGGTGTCTACTTTTGTTATTAAAGGCTAAGGTACAAAAAGTGGTGTTTATAGGTAGTAAGCAAGTATTTTGAGTACATTTTAAATGCTGTATTTTAGCAAAAAAGACAGCATGTAGTAGCGCCGTTAAGCTGTGCCACAATTCTTTCCGGTGGTAAGTGTTGTGCCTTCAGCCGTTTGTTGGGTCAAGTCTTGTTCATCTGTCGTGGTGGCGCAACCCCATTCTAACTCTTGGTCTTGGGTATAGCGCTTACCTAATTGCCAAGCTATTTGGGCCCGAGCCAATTCTGCTCCCAGATAAAAAGCATGACCAGTATCGTCTTTTAAATCTAATTGCGGATAAAAGGCAAAAGGATCGACATCTTGCATAATGCCATCACGATTAAATATATATATGCCTTGTTCAGCGACTTTAATGCGATAGCTTGGATCCTTAATATTGCCTGCTAATTCAGTGATTTCTTGTGCATTATCAGGAAAAGGCCTCCGCTCGTGAGCAATCAGTAGCTCAGAAGTTAAATCCCGAGGCAGGCTAGCATCTTGTTTTGCAGCAAACATCATCCGTCTAGCAATATCAGCTTCTTTTATTGCTCTGCGGGCATGAGGGCTGACCTCAGTTGCAAGCACATTTGTAATATTAAGCTCAGAAATAATGCCAAATAACAGGGCATTAATGCCGCTGGTATCAGCATCCGTCAGTTCGGTTAAGTTGCCTATTCCCATCATCATAGGTGCATCAGGGTAACGCTGGCGTAATTCGTGGTAACGCACAATAGAGTTGGTTAAACCAAAGTGGATTGGCTCCAGTATAGGATCAGCGATCCACGGCCGATTTATTTTATCCATTAATTCCATCGCGCGCTCCAATGATGCGAGCGAGCCCCGCTCTGCTGGAACGAGGATCGGAATAGAGTCAAATTCATTAGCTAAATGGTAGGTTTTTTCAGTCAAACTGAGCAGATAATCGGCTCCTGCTTTTCCTGCCCGGCGTAAATCATCAAGCTCTAAGGAGTCGACGCTAACCTTAAATCCCGCTTCATGGAGAGCGATAATAGCCTCCTCCAGATGAGGAAATTTTTCTTCAGGTAAACAACCAAGATCAATGACGTTCGCACCACAGTCACCATAATATAGTGCGCGGTCGACGATGCTGTCGATGTCTCGTTCTGGTGCATCAACTATTTCCGCAAAAATAGTGACATCATAATGGCTCAAATCAGGCTCCTTGCGCTCACCACCAAAATAGATGGGCAAATCTTTTACTTCTTCAGGACCCCTTACTACAGGAACGCCTAACTGTTCACTCAAACGGTCTAAGTCACCACGGCAACGGCCTGGCACAATAATTTGTTCACTATCCGCAATATCATTAGCCGTTAACCGGCGAGCAATCATTTTATCGGTCATCAATGCTGCGACAGAAACCCCGAGTTGATGTATGCGGTATTTGAACGGCACCGGCTCCATTTCTTTTAGCACCTTGCGTAAACTGGGCTCAGCCAGTTTACCGGTTAGAAATAATATATTTTCAGCCATAAACCTTGTTAATTTCATCTAAGCGCACGCAGAGCGCGGCGAGTAATTTATCAGGATTTTCGACCACTGTCGTAGCCTCATAAGAGCGTAGCTTATGGGTATGTGCTAGATCTATCTCCCGAGGCCATACCTTAACAATGCGATCGGGGGCAGGGGTATCCATTTCTGGTTCGGTATCACAGGCTAAGACGATGCTGGGTATGCGGCATTTACCTGCTTGGGCATAAACATTGGTGACCAGTGTGTCTGACAAGCCTAATACCATTTTGGCAACGGTATTAGAGGTTGCTGGTGCAACGACCAAAGTATGGTAGTCCCCACGATAAAACAGCCCAACTGGCGGCGAACTAGCAGCACGATCTCGGTAGATCCTGCCAGTACCATTTATTTCCTTTGGATCGTGGCCATACATGCGAATGACCTCTTCACCGGCACGACTATAGAAGAGGTCAACATCATCTAGATCACGGATAATATCAAGACATTCTTCTAAATAATGGCCTGAGCCAGTAACAGCCCAAGCCAAGCGTAGTTTTTTTGGTTTTTCCTGCATATAAAAACCTTTTGCAATGTTTAATCAGTAAAGTTTGCCAGAGTCTACCCACAGTGTAAAAAATTAAGATAGTTCTTGTAGGGTGATCTGCGATAGAATTGTGTCAAATAATAGATTATATGTGGAGTTGAATAATAATGGCATCAGCGGTGAACAAGATACCGAAAATTGTGGTTGTCGGCGGTGGCGCAGGTGGCCTTGAATTAGTGACGCTATTAGGTAGAAAGTTAGGTAAAAAGGGTAAGGCAGAAGTCACACTTATTGACAGCACAGCTACCCATATCTGGAAACCATTATTACATGAAGTGGCGGCAGGGACCTTAGATTCTCATGAAGATGAAATTGAATATCTCGGTCAAGCGATGTGCAGTGGTTTTCGTTTCCGCTTGGGTAAAATGGATGGTTTAGATCGTGTAAGTAAACAGGTTTCTGTTGCACCAACCTATAATAATGATGGCGTAGAAATCATTCCTCGCCGTAGTTTTGAATATGATTATCTCGTTATCTCAGTCGGTAGTGTGAGTCATGACTTTGGTGTTAAGGGAGTCGTTGATAATTGTTTATTTCTCGATACCACAACACAGGCCGAAACATTTCAAGCCCAGCTATTAGAGGCCTATTTGCGGGCGCATACACAAGGTAAGCCACTTGATGAAGGTCAGCTAGATATTGCTATTGTGGGTGCGGGCGCAACAGGCATTGAGTTAAGTGCACAGCTTCACGAGGTATCACACCTTCTTAGTGCCTATGGCCTAGATGAGGTAGAACCTACAGATGTCAAAATCAGCATCATTGAAGCCGCTGATCGTGTTTTGCCAGGTTTACCAGAAAACCTCTCTGCGGCGACAGAAAAGGAGCTAGCAAAATTGGGTGTAAAAGTCTGTACCAATGAGCGTGTTATCGAGGTAACGGAAGAGGCTATCTTGACGGAAAGTGGCAAGACGATACCAGCCGCGATTAAAGTCTGGGCTGCGGGAATTAAAGCACCAGAATTTTTGAAAGATATCGACGGCTTGGAAACCAACTGGATTAACCAGTTAGTGGTCAAACAAACATTACAGACTACTTTAGATGATGACATCTATGCGATCGGTGATTGCTGTGCTTGTAAATGGGAAGGGGGGGAGTCGGAAAACGTACCGCCGCGTGCTCAAGCAGCACATCAGATGTCTACCTTGACGTATAAATCAATCAAACGCCGTATGGCGGGCAAAGATGCTCCAGAATATGCGTATCATGACTATGGATCGCTGGTTTCACTTGGTCGATATAGTACGGTTGGAAGCATGATGGGCAGCTTGAGTAAGGGCAGCCTGATGATTGAAGGCTTTATGGCCAGAATGATGTACTTATCTTTGTATAAAATGCATCAAGTGGCTTTATTTGGCTTGTTCCGTGTTGGCATGTTGTCATTATCACATCTATTTCGTCGAAGCGTGCATCCGAAAATCAAACTACATTAGGATTTATTTTGCACTAGATAGAAACAAAAAAGGCCCTTTCGGGCCTTTTTTAATCTCTCTTTAACGACATTCGGTCGGTTATTTCTGTCCCAGACAGGCGGTGCTTAATAGCCGCTGTAATATGAATAATAATTAAACCAATAAACAAAAATGCCAAGCATTCATGCACTTGTGAAAAATTCTCTCGCATTACATTGTCAGCTTCGGCAACACGGGGTAATACTATCCCCCAGAATTTAGTGTCATATTTACTAAAGATGGATTGCACATAGCCAGAGAGAGGCATGGCAATCATGATGCCATAAAGTACCCAATGAGTCGCCCCTGCGGCCTTCTGCTGCCATTTTGGCACAGTATCTGGCAAAGGAGGCGGCTGATGAGTAAAACGCCAGAATACGCGTAATAGAATCAACATGGCTGCAGTGATACCCATAGATTTGTGTAATAAGAAATAAAATGCACGTACACTTTCTTCGCCGGCGGGCAATTCCGACTGCTTAGGTAGTTCGATCATGTACAGGCCTAAGGCGATCATAAATAAGACTATTATCGCAATGATCCAATGCAAAACCACCTGCACACGATCATATCGTGCCGAATCGCTCATTATACTTTTCTCCACAAGTTTAAATAGGGTTGGCAATAACAACAAAGCCATAATAGCGAATATTATGGCCTTCGTAACTAGGGAAAACTCCTGTTTTGACTAAATGTCGAGATTGGTAGCTTGTAGTGCGTTGGTCTCAATAAACTCACGGCGTGGCTCGACATCGTCGCCCATTAAGGTGCTGAAGGTTTCATCGGCAGCAATAGCATCTTCAATCTTAACTTGTAATAAGCGACGCTTAGTTTTATCCATGGTCGTTTCCCAAAGCTGCTCAGGGTTCATTTCTCCTAACCCCTTGTATCGTTGAATATTCTGGCCACGGCGGGCTTCGGCTAATAGCCAAGTAACAGCCTGTGAAAAATTTGATATTTCTTCGCTTCGGTCACCGCGTTGAATGCGGGCATCATCGGAAAACAAGCCATTAATTTTATCGGCAAAAGCTAGAATACGCTGATATTCGGTGCTCGCAAAAAATGCACCTGGAATATGATAATCAGTACTAATTCCATGCCGGCTAAAGCTGACGTTGATGTGTGGTGTCGATTCCTCATCTTTAGTGGCAACAGATAGCTGATAGTTAGTGCCGGTTGGAAGATCTTCATTCAGACGTCGCTCAATCTCCTCCAGCCAAACAGTAATAGCAGGGTTGTCTGATAATTCCGGAATAGCTGTTTGGTATATTAGCTGTCTCAGAAAAGCAGGATAGTAGTGGCTAGACAATCGGGAGATAATAGATGTAACAGTTTGATATTCTTCAACTAATAGCATTAATGCGCTGCCTGAAATCGCATCAGCAGCAGCCGATGGATATAGCTCAGCATTATTGAGTGCCAATTCGGTTAAGTAGCGTTCCATTTCAGCATCATCTTTCACATAGCGTTCTTGTTTGCCTTTCTTGATTTTGTATAGTGGTGGTTGAGCGATGTAAATATGACCGCGCTCTACTAATTCGGGCATTTGACGATAGAAAAAGGTTAGTAATAGGGTGCGGATATGGGAGCCATCGACATCGGCATCAGTCATAATAATGATGTGGTGATAGCGCAATTTTTCAGGGTCATACTCATCTCGACCGATGCCACAACCTAATGCAGTAATTAAGGTGCCTACTTCAGCAGAGCTAATCATTTTGTCAAACCGTGCACGCTCGACATTAAGGATCTTTCCTTTCAATGGTAGAATGGCTTGTGTTCGCCGGTCACGGCCTTGTTTGGCGCTTCCTCCCGCAGAATCACCCTCCACTAAGAATAGTTCGGACAGTGCTGGATCTCGTTCTTGGCAGTCGGCCAATTTACCGGGTAAACCGGCAATATCTAGCGCACCTTTACGGCGGGTTAATTCGCGCGCTTTACGAGCGGCATCTCGTGCTCTAGCAGCATCAACCATCTTATTGGCAATGAGTTTACTGTCAGTAGGGTTTTCGACCAAATAATCGTGGAAATATTCATTGACCAATGATTCCACAATCGTTCGGACTTCTGATGACACCAATTTATCTTTGGTTTGAGAAGAGAATTTTGGATCAGGTACTTTGACCGACAAAACAGCGGTTAAGCCTTCACGCGCATCATCACCGCTGGTGGCTACTTTTGATTTTTTAGCTAAGCCTTCAGCGTCAATGTACTGATTTAATGTTCGAGTCAGTGCTGCTCTAAATCCTGCTAAATGGGTGCCGCCATCACGTTGTGGAATATTGTTAGTAAAACAATAAATATTTTCTTGATAAGAGTCGGTCCATTGCATTGATAACTCAACGGTAACGTCATCTCGTTCACCGGCGATATTAATCACTGCCTCATGGACGGGATTTTTATTTTTATTTAAATGCTCAACAAAAGCCTGGATTCCACCTTCGTAATAAAAGACTTCACTAATTTCATCGCGTTCGTCTGTTAATACAATGCGAACACCAGAGTTCAAGAATGCTAATTCGCGGATGCGTTTTGCTAAAATTTTGTAATCAAAAGAAAGGACATTAGAGAAGGTTTTCTCACTTGGCCAGAACTGAATTTTAGTTCCGGTATCATCGCAATCGGCACCTTCTTTAATTGGCGCATCAGGCTCACTATCGGTGTAGCTTTGAGTATAAATTTTATTATTACGGCGAATTTCCATAGTGAGTTTTTTAGATAAGGCATTTACAACCGAAACCCCTACACCATGGAGCCCACCAGAGACTTTATACGAGTTATCATCAAACTTACCACCAGCATGTAGCACTGTCATAATAACTTCGGCAGCAGAAACGCCTTCTCCTTCGTGGACATCGACCGGAATGCCTCGACCATTGTCTGCGACCGAAACGGAATCATCTGGATGGATGCGGACATTAATTTCACTACAATGCCCTGCGAGTGATTCATCAATGGCGTTGTCCAGCACCTCGAATACCATATGATGTAAGCCGGTACCATCATCGGTATCACCGATATACATGCCTGGCCGCTTTCTAACGGCATCAAGGCCTTTTAATACTTTAATATTCGACGAATCGTAGCTGTTTTCTTCGGTTGTCATAATGTATCCATTAACATTAAAAGCAGGGTGTAGTTATCTGAGCATTTTACCACATCAGGGGCTCAGCCATCATCGCTAGAAATTTCACCTTGTTTCACGTGGAACACTGCTGCTTTTTTCGAAAAATGTGACAATGATAAGTCGGTACTACTGATGAAGGATTGCACTTGTAAACTGCTCAACTCATCTAAAGCATACTGCTGATGTTCGGGGTCTAATTCTGAGCTAATATCATCTAATAGTAAAATACTGCTTTCGTGATTAAGATGTTCTGTAATTTTAGCCTGTGCCATGCAGAGGGCTAAAAAGAACAGTTTTTGTTGGCCGCGTGAAAAAATATGTGCTGGGTCAATATTATTAACAGAGAATGACCAATCAGCGGCGTGACTGCCAGAGCGAGTATAACCAAGCTGTGTATCTCGGTCTATAGCTAGTTGAAGGGATTGCTCAAGCGAGTATTCCTTTGCCCATCCGGTCCGATATTTTACCGAAAAAGAGGCCTGTGAAAATTCAGGACATAGCCGTGGAAATATATCCTTGAACTGCTCTAACAAGCGATCTAATTGTATTTTCCTGAATGCAGTTATGTGTTCGCCATGAGATGCTAGGTGTGCATCCCACAGTTGTATTTCACTTGTCTTTTTGTGTTGTCGGATAGCAGCATTTCGTTGTTGCAATACTTTTCGATAAGATTGCCATTGAAAATTAAAGCTTGGTTCCACGTGAAACAAACCCCAATCTAATAGCTGGCGTCGATAGCGTGGACCTTGCTCAAAGAACTGGTGACAGTTGGCGGGAATAAGCTGTAAAGGAAGTTGCATTGCCAGCTCAGACAATCTTTTTAATGGTGAGTTATTAAGCCTGATCTGTAAACCGGTAGTGAGATCAAACTGCAAGCCAACAGGTATATTTGTCGTGGTTTTAGCGATCACTTGAAATTGTTGCTTTTCCATTTGTACGACAGTTTTTAATGTACGAGTACGAAATGAGCGCCCAAGCGCAAGTAAATGAATAGCCTCTAATAAGCTGGTTTTTCCTGAGCCATTATTACCTAAAATTAAATTGATGGCAGGTGTTGGCTCAATGCTTATTTCGGTGATATTGCGTAGGTTGGTGATACTGAGTTGATTTAGCACCAGTGTTCAATCCATATAAAGCGAGCGGAAAACCATTACTTTACTGCAAAAGGCGGGGTGGAGGAATACTACCGTGGTTTTTAACTTAATATATCGGGTAGTTGTTTGGTCAGAGTTTGTTTTTCAGCAACCATATCACCACTGAGTGCAAAGCCAAGCAATTCACCATTGACGCTGAGAAATAGGCCTTTTATTCCGGTCATGCTCGCCGTTGATCTCTCAAATTGCCAATCACCTTCACTGCCACGTGGTGGCGGGGAGACAACAAGGGGATAGCAAGGTGTTTTAATGGCGACCGGCATCGCAGGATATGTCACTGCGGTTATCGTTCCAGCAAGCGTTTTAGCCAATGTTCTGGCGGCGGCTAAGATAGGGGCTATAAATAATAAATTATGGCCGCTGACTTCAGCGCAATCACCCAAAGCATAGATATTAGTATGGCTAGTCTGTAAATAACGATCAGTCACAATTCCGCGGTTAACATCTAAGCCAGTTTGTTGTGCGAGCTCAATATTAGCCCGTAAACCAATGGCGGAAACCACAATATTGGTATCGATGTTATCACCATTCTCAAGCGTTAGCCGATGCTGATTATCAGCAGAAGAGTTAATAGAGGATACGGTTGTACCTAGGTGCCAGTCGACGCCCATCTCACTCAAAGCGGTTTTAAGTTCCTTTGCAATGGTTGGTGGTAATAATGAGCTCATCGGATTGGGATCTGGGCCAATAACAGCGACATTGACTCCGCTATTAATTAAATCATTGGCAAATTCACAGCCGATTAATCCTGGGCCGATCAGGGTGACATGCTTTGCGCTATTAAGTTGTTCCCGGAAAACGGAGTAGTCATCTAAGTTATTGATCGATATAATATTACTATCTGTTCCACCCTCAATAGGGATGCGAATTGGACTGGCACCCACGGCCAAGATAAGCTGTTGATAATTAAGCTGTTTATTGCTACTGGCATGAATGGTCTGAGTTTCTGGGTCGATTTTTTTGACCAAAGTATGGGTCATTATTTCAGCATTCAATGTGCTCTGCATTGCCGCTGCATCAGACAATGCAAGTTGATCAGCTGTTTTGCCTTTTGTTAAGGCATTAGACAGCATTGGTTTGGGGTAGCTGCGACCATCATCAGCAGTAATGAATAATAATGGCGTTTGACTGTCTAGCTTGCGAAATTCACGCGCCAATGTATAAGCGGCGAAACCAGTGCCAATAATAATGATGGGGTTCATATCATTTCTTTACTAAAGTGGAGGGGGCAGAGGAGAAGGCGGGATCCCTCTCCCCTATAGCAGTTTATTAAACTTCTACCATTTCAAAGTCTTCTTTACCAACGCCACATTCAGGACATTCCCAATCATCAGGGATATCATCCCAGCTAGTACCTGGTGCAATCCCTTCTTCTGGTAAGCCTTTGGCTTCTTCATAAACAAAACCGCATACGACACATTGCCACTTTCTCATTATTTGATCTCCTAGTTATTCTGTAATTGTTATTTTGGATGCGGATAAAGCATCTTGATAATGTTGAGCATGACGTTTTTCAACTTTTGCTAATGCTGCAAAACGTTTTTCTGCTGTTGCCAATATTTTAGCAAACATTGCAGCATGCTCTTTAGATTCTTCAATTTGTTCATCCATTTCAGCAACTGCAGCAGCATTTTTTTCTGCTATAGCGGTATTGCGAAACTCGGGATACATTTTAGTGTATTCGTATGTTTCACCATCAATCGCTAGTTGCAGCATTTTTTCAACCGTTAATGTATTGGATGGAAATAGTAGCTCTAAATGGCCAAAAGCATGTGCAGTTTCTTGTGCAGCCGTTTTTTCAAATATGGCGGCAGTAATGTCGTCACCCAAGGCACGGCACTGCTTGGCGAAATAGAGATATTTCCTATTTGCCATAGATTCACCGGCAAAAGCGGCCTCTAAGTTTTGGATTGTCTTTGATACATCTTGCTGGTTTGACATTGTTTTCACCTCATAAGTTGCAGTCGATCATTCAAGTTAAAACCAAGTGTATATTTTGTGTTACTTTAGATCCAACTGATTGTTTCTATCATAATAAGTGGAAATTCCGATTATGAGTTTGCCAACACTACGACAATTACACTATTTAACCGCGGTTGCTGAACTGAAGCATTTTGGTCGGGCTGCTGAAAAATGCTTTGTGACCCAATCAACGCTAAGTGCGGGCATACAAGATCTTGAGCATATTTTAGGGGTTGTATTGCTAGAGCGTACTAATCGCAAGGTCTTGGTGACAGAAATAGGAAAGCAGCTAGTGGAGCGTGCCCAACATATATTGTCGCTATCGGCAGATCTGGTTGATTTAGCGCAGTCTGAGAGTAACCCGAAAACCGGCAGGATCCGGATTGGAGTCATACCGAGTATAAGCCCATTTTTATTACCTAAGGCACTGCCTATAATTAGGCAACAACTCCCGCAATTAGCATTAGAGTTAATAGAAGATCAGTCTGAAAGATTGTTAACGCAACTTCGAGCGGGTGAAATAGATGTCGCAATACTAGCGCTGCCATTTGATGTCGGCGATTTGGAACAGTCGATTTTTGCGCAGGAGTCATTTTGGGTTGCTCTGCCAAAACATCATCCCTTAGCAAAAAGTAGTAGCCTTCATGCTGAGCAGCTACCAAGAGATGACTTGCTGTTATTGTCTGAAGGACATTGTTTACGTGAACATGCGCTGAGCGCTTGTCAGTTGCCGACTACAACGCATAGAACCAGTATGCAGGGCACAAGCTTATATACCTTAATAGAAATGGTTGCTGGCGGACTCGGCATAACGCTAATACCTGAAATGGCGATTGATTCAGATATGGTTAGTCATGCAGATATTTGTACTCGACCGTTGGTGACAAAAGGTAAGAATACGGCACGTGAACTGGGTCTAATATGGCGATCAAGTTATCAGCGTATTAGCACTATTGAGCAACTCGCTAAAATATTTGCTAGTTCTCTTACTGCCCCCGGTCATTCTGAGCGCGCATAAAATTGTCGGAGCTTTAGAAATTGTGACTGTATGTCAGTATTACTATATGGAGGCCTGAAGGTTGCATAGACGCGCCCTTTAGGATCAACCAAGAAGAGATGGTGTTCCTGCTCAATTTGATAGCTACCATCAGTAAAATTTGTTTTTAAGAATAGCGCAATAAATGTTTTTGCTAAGCCCTCAATTTCAGGCTCGGGACCGGTGACTACTGTGGATTCAATTTGTTGCAGGCTGAGGAACTGTGACAGGCTATCAGCCGTGTCATATTGACTGTCAATACCGATCACTAAAAATTGAAAGTTATTATTGGCAAACGCTGATTGTAGATAGCGTATTTTTTCCAAAGCCAACTGACAGTTAGGTAGGCAGTGGCTATGAGAGAAATAAACAAAAGTCCACTTATTCTCAAGCCATTGGTTAGTAAGTGCTGACTGATTAATAGATGACAATGAAAATGGGGGGATAACCCTTGCTGGTGATTCAATATATGACAGCATGTCGACAGGAACATCACGCAGTTCTTCTTGCATTAAAGGCAGGCGGTTTATCCATAAAACTAATAAAAAGCTCACAATAATGAGATATGTGAACAAAAAACACTTAGAATTAAGACCTTTACACCGTTCGGCCATGATGTGGTACTCGTTACGCGATTATTAAGGATGATAAATCCTATCATTAAATTTGGGCTATTCACCAATGAGTGAAAAATTATTTAAATCTACCGCTGTGGTGAGCAGCATGACATTTATCTCTCGCATTCTAGGTTTTATTCGAGATATTGTGATTGCTCGCCTATTTGGTGCGGGTTTAGGTGCCGATGTTTTTTTTGTTGCCTTTAAGATCCCTAACTTCCTTCGACGGCTATTTGCTGAAGGTGCTTTTTCACAGGCCTTTATTCCTGTTCTAGCAGAGTATCGCCAGCGGGGTGATCGCGATCTTAAAGATCTTATTGCCAGCACCAGTGGCACACTTGCCGGTATTTTATTTATTATCACCGCCATAGGTGTTATTGCGGCACCATTGCTTATTATGGTGTTTGCTCCGGGTTTTATTGATGATCCACATAAAATTGGTCTTGCGGGCGATCTGCTTAAAATCACCTTTCCCTACATCTTCTTTATTTCACTGACAGGATTAGCGGGTGCAATATTAAATAGCTTTGGTAAATTTGCAGGGCCAGCTTTTACACCGGTCTTTCTTAATATTTCTTTGATAGTGAGTGCATTATGGTTATCGCCACACTTTGCAGAACCGGTAACAGCTTTAGCATGGGGCGTGTTTGTAGGTGGCGTAGTGCAGCTACTATTTCAAATCCCATTTTTAATCAACATAGGACAGCTGCCAAAACCTCGTTGGGGCTGGCAAGATAGCGGCGTTCAAAAAATTATCAAGTTAATGATTCCAGCGATGTTTGGTGTGTCGGTTGCCCAAATCAACTTATTACTTGATACCTTATTAGCTTCCTTCTTAGTCACTGGCAGCATCTCATGGCTGTATTATTCAGACCGTTTAGTGGAGTTCCCGTTAGGTGTATTTGGTATTGCTCTATCCACCGTCATTTTGCCGAGCCTTTCAAAAAAGCATGCAACAGCATCTAAGGCAGAATTTTCCCACACTATCGATTGGGCATTGCGCTGGGTATTCATTATTGGCACACCGGCAGCAATAGGCCTTATCTGGCTAGCAGAACCCTTATTATTATCGTTATTTCAATATGGAGCCTTTACTCCTGATGATGCTCACCAGGCCTCTCTTAGTTTGATGGCTTATGGTTTAGGTTTATTGCCCTTTATTTTTATTAAGGTATTAGCGCCGGGCTATTTTGCCAGACAAGATACTAAAACGCCGGTCAAAATTGGCATTATTGCCTTAGTGACCAATATGGTCTTGAATATTATTTTGATGATCCAATATGCGCATGTTGGTCTTGCTTTAGCAACTTCATTATCGGCGATGCTGAATGCCGGCTTACTTTATGTTGGGCTTAGAAAGATAGGGGTGTATCAGCCTGACGTTGGTTGGGGTCGGTTTGCTATTAAATTATTGCTTGCCAATGTTAGTTTAATTTTGATGTTAATTTTGTTAACCCCAGAGATTATGCAATGGATTGATGGAACGGTATGGCAGCGATTTACCATGTTGTTTGGTTTGATTGTCGGTGCGATGGTTGTTTATTTTTCTGTACTGACACTGGTGGGCATCAATATTAAGAAGCTATTAAAACCAAATATAGCAATAGAATAATAAAGTCTAAGCCATAAATAATAGACAAAAAAAGACCCTCAAAAGAGGGCCTTTTAATTCGTAGTAAATATTAAGAGAGATTTACACGATATAAAGGTAACCGTTTTTAGAAACGACGACCAATACCTATACCCCAAATGATTGGGTCAATATCCGCTTTTATTTTTGCGCTACCAACGATGGTATTGGAGAAGTGTGCTTCGGTATCAATGTCAATATATTTAACATCAAGGTTTACAAACCAGTCATTATTAATAGCAACATCAACACCCGCTTGTACGGCGAATCCCCAAGAGCTATCTAAGTTAATGTTGTCGCCTGGATTAGGTAAAACGGGCCCAACGACTTCTTCATCAAAGAAATAAGTGTAGTTAATACCGGCACCTACATAAGGGCGGATATTTGAATGTGGTGCAAAGTGATATTGCAATGTTAATGTCGGTGGCAATACTTTTGCATCAATTACATCACCAAGACCTGTCCAAGCTTTTTCACCAGTAACGGTATGTTCTGAGTAACCTAAAATTAATTCTACGCCCCAGTTAGGTGTAATCATATAAGTAATATCCAGCTCTGGAATGGTATCGCTATCCACTTCTACACCATCACCAGAAGCGACAGTATTGACAAAAAGTTGACCGCTACTACCATCTACGTCAATGTGGGCGATACGGCCTCGAACTAACCAATCGCCAGCTTCATATGCCATAACAGGTGTGGCAACGGCAGAGATGCCGGTGGCTGCTAATAATGCAACGCCAAGTTTTGTCACTTTCATTTGTTTCCCCTAAAAAACTAAATTAACGCGGTGATTATACGCAGT
>JBJPGB010000074.1:0-3581 GCA_048595405.1 Methylophagaceae bacterium | reverse complement strand
AGCATATTGATAAAAAGTGGCATTTTACCGGTATTCGAATCGAAGATGATGTGTTGGTGACCAAAACAGGACATGATGTACTCTCGAAAGCAGCACCCAAAGAGGTAGATGAAATTGAAGCACTAATGGCAGAGGCAAAATAATATGACCAAGACTGACTTTGATTTAATCATTGTCGGCGGCGGCATGGTCGGAGCCAGTCTTGCCTGTGCATTAAAAAACAGTGATTTAAAAATAGCTATAATCGAAGCTTTCCCCGCCAATTCAGCTCAACAACCCAGCTATGATGACCGAGCTATTGCCTTGGCTTATGGCTCACAACGTATTTTTGAATCTATTGGCTTATGGACTCAACTTGCTAGTCATAGCACAGTAATTACTGATATCCATGTTTCTGATCGTGGCCACTTTGGCGTCACCCGCCTTTCGGCACAAACTGAAAATGTGCCTGCATTAGGCCAGGTAATTACAGCTCGTTCAATGGGGACCGTACTCACTCAAGCACTGGAAAAACAAGAAAATATTGAGTTTATTTGTCCAGCTAAAGTGATTAATTTACGCCAACATCCTGATCACGTCGCTGTTACATTAGACAATGAGCGTGAAATATCAGCTGAGTTAATTGTTGCAGCTGATGGTGCTAACTCAACCATCAAACATCTACTAGACCTCGGCTCACTAGAGCATAATTATAATCAAACGGCAATTACTGCCAATATCACGCCCGAACGCGCGCACAATGGTCGTGCATTTGAACGTTTCACTGATTCAGGCCCTATAGCCCTTCTCCCCATGTCAGACAATCGTTGCAGCTTAGTGTGGACAGTTAAAACAGGTGATGAAACAGAAATTTTAAGCTTATCCGAACAAGACTTTTTATCTCGACTACAAGAACGCTTTGGTTTCCGCCTTGGTAAATTACTTAAAGTGGGTCAACGAAACAGTTATCCATTAAAATTAGTACAAGCTGATCAACCTATCCAACACCGCGTTGTGCTTATTGGTAATGCTGCTCACAGCTTGCATCCGATAGCTGGCCAAGGCTTTAACCTTGGTTTGCGTGATGTAGCTGCGCTGGCTGACGTATTAATAGACAATCATGAAGATTGTGGTGATTCCCGTTTACTCCATGACTACAAGAAATGGCGACAACAGGATCAAGATAACGTTATCAACAATACTAATACCTTAGTGATGCTGTTTAGTAATGATAATCCCGTACTCGGTCATCTTCGTGGTGCTGGATTAACTTTAGTTGATACCTTGCCTGTAGCTAAACATTGGCTAGCTCAAAAAAGTATGGGCTTGGATAGAAAACAACCTCGGCTAGCTAGAGGGATTAAATTATGAGCCAACACTACGATGTGATTATTGTAGGCGGCGGCATGGTAGGTGCAACACTTGCCGTAGCCTTAGCTGAGCAATCATCATTAAACATTGCCATTGTTGAAGCATTCGAACCCCAACCAATAACGGAATCTGATAAAGCTGATTTGCGTGTGAGTGCACTTACCCGTGCAAGTGAAATTTTATTTAAAAACTTAGGCATTTGGCAGCATCTTATTCCAAGCAGAATCAGTCAATTTACCGATATGGAAGTATGGGAAACACAGTCTAGCACCCTACATTTTGATAGCGCTGATATTGGTGAACCTTTGCTCGGTTATATCGTTGAAAATAGACATATTCAACAAGCCTGCCTTGCTCGATGCAAACAACTCCATAATATTACCCTGCTATGTCCTGCCAAGCCTAAAGCATTCTCTGAACAAGGTTTGGTTCTTGAAGACGGTCAAATTCTAACAGCTGAATTAGTTGTTGGCGCTGATGGCGCTCGCTCTTTATTACGAGAATGGGCTGATATTGATACGCATGGTTGGGATTATCAACAAACAGCCGTAGTGTGCACCGTGACAACTAAACAATCGCATCAAAATACCGCATGGCAACGATTTTTATCAGAAGGCCCTTTAGCCTTTTTACCTTTGGCGGATCCATACCAATGCTCAATCGTATGGTCGAATTCAACAGAAGAAGCCAAGTTGCTTTGTGAACTTGAAGACGAGCATTTTAACACTGCTATCTCTAAGGCATTTGGTAACAAATTGGGAGAAATTATCGAAATTAGTGCTCGAGCAAGCTTCCCCCTTAAGCTGCGTCATGCCGATCACTATGTTGAAATAGGGTTTGCATTAGTCGGTGATGCCGCACACACGATTCATCCACTTGCCGGGCAAGGCGTTAATATTGGTTTACTTGATGCTGCCACATTAGCAGAAATAGTAATTGAATCACATGGGAAGGGCCGTGAGATTGGGAGCCTGCACACATTAAACAAATATCAACGGCGCAGGAAAGGTGACAACCTTGCCATGCAAATGACAATGGATGCCTTTAAACGTACATTTGGAAGTGACTTAGCGCCAATACGTTGGGCAAGACGGCTTGGTTTGGATACCGTAAATAAGAGTGGGCTTTTGCGAAAGCTATTTATGCAGCAGGCTTCTGGCCATCGTTTTGCCAACCCAAGGCTTACAAAAAATAAAGCTTAATTTATTTTAGGCAAAAAAAAGCAGCCTTTCGGCTGCTTTTTAATTATAAAACTTAATTTCTTAAACTGTTGTTTTTACGCGTCTACGAAGGCCCATGAAACCAGCCAATGCAGGTGCAAATAACCATAGTGCCGCAGGAACTGGAACAGCTGCAAGATCAGCGTGAACTAAAGCCTCATCGTTCACACAAGCCATTGTTAAGTATGTGCTAATGATAACGTCAGCACCTGATAGCAAACCAAGCGCACTTAAATCAAACTCACCTTCAAGCACATTTTCATCTGTACCATTTGCAGACCATTCCCCGAAGAAAGTCATGCTACTTGTAGCATTTTCCATGCGGTATGTTTCAGTAATATGATCTGGTGCATGTGCACTACCATAGATATCTGCTCCTATCCAATCGCCACCGCTCAGAAGTTGGAACTCAGCAACACCAGTAGTATCATTCACACCTACTAAATGAATAGCAAAATCAAAACCAGCTGAACTTGTTGTTGGGTTAGCTGAAGTTGGATTAGAAATGCTAATCGCAAAATCACTTAAGAAGATATCTGGAGATGAAGAAACTTGACGACCACTTAGAACCTCGCCACCTACTGCACCAAATTGAAATTTGCCGCCAGCAACGTTAGTGCCTAAAAAGTTAATATCATAAGTGTCGCCACCGCTAGCATCGTTAAGTTCTTGTGCACCGCCATGTGTTTCCCATTTGGCAGAACCTTCTACACCATCTGTATTCCATTGATATTCAGAAGATGTAATAGAACCATCAACTGTGGCAGCAAATGTGCTAATTGACATTAAACCTAAAAAAGACGCTGTTACTATATTAAGTGTTTTCATTTTCAAACCCTTTAAATCAAAGTTATTTCTTATAATCTTGGGGCCATTATATGGACGTGGTTCACACTTTCATATTGTACCAAGGTACAGTTTTGTGAATTAACTCACAAAAAAAGGTGGGTTATTATGAGGAAAAATGAATTAAAACCATTTATTACAATGATTTATATAAACTCTCAATAT
>JBJPGB010000073.1:0-19709 GCA_048595405.1 Methylophagaceae bacterium | reverse complement strand
TTTGTTGGCCATAAAAATTTAGAAGAAACTATTTTTAAAACCAATTTAGAGGCGGCACATGCGATTGCTCGGCAATTAAGAGTTCGCAATCTTGGTGGCATTATCATTCTTGATTTTATTGATATGGAAGAACAGGAACATCGTGATCAAGTATTGCGGGCCTTAGAGCGGGAAATGAGTTCGGATAGAGCGCGACACAATATTTGTGGTGTTTCAGAACTTGGTTTAGTTGAAATGACACGGAAAAGGACACGTGAAAGCCTTGGCCATATTCTTTGTGAGCCGTGTCCCTGCTGTGATGGTAAAGGTTATGCTAAAAGTGCTGAGTCAGTGTGTTATGAGATATTTCGTGAAATTTTACGTGAAGCAAAACAGTATGAAACTAGTCAATTTTTAGTGCTGGCATCACAAGATATTATTGACCGATTTAATGATGAAGATTCAACCAATATGGCTGAATTAGAACAATTTATAGGTAAGCCCATATTGTTTCAAAATGAATCTCAATATACTCGTGAACAATTTAATGTGGTGCTGATGTAATTTATGTCTATTCTTCGACATAGCTTTCATGTCATCACTAAGCAGTTTTCCTATTTTTTGCTTATTGCTGCTGTTCTAATAACCCTCACCATCGGTGCAGTATATTGGTTGTCGGATGCTGTTGAGCAACGACAAGATGAAATTGCTACCTGGGTGGGCGATAAACTAGGGTACCCGGTCAAAATTGGTTCTGCTGGCCTGAATTGGCTTGGCTTAGTACCAAAGTTACAACTTGAAAATGTCATCGTATTTAAGCACAAAAACGGGGCTGAATTACTGAGTTTGCAGCATCTTTATTTTGGTTTAGATTTACTTCCTAGCATCAAGAAAAGAGAGCCAGTATTAAATGACATTACATTAACAGGACTCAATATCGCGGTTATACGTGATGGCTTTGGGCAACTACGGTTACAAGGGCTTAATGAAAATACGCAACCTGCTACTGATATTGTAGAGCTATTATCATGGGTGCAACTGCTTAACCGAATCCATTTGCAAGAGATTACGGTTAATTATACTGATCAACAATACAGCTCACTGTCAGGACAGTATAAAGTCAGCAATGCAACGGTATTGCATAAAGAGCAACGCTGGACTACTACCACTAATATTAATTTTCCATCGGCTGTTGGCAACAGTGTGCAATTTAATGCTCAAGGGCTGTTGGATGAAAATGATTGGCAGAATAGTGTTTGGCAATGGCAGGCTAAATTAAATGATATAAATCTAGCTTCCTTGTCGGATCAATTGATTTGGCAAGATATTGCAATAAAACAAGGCATGCTCAATGCTAATTTATCGGGCAATGGGATTGGCGGTCAAATTGAGGCCGTTAAAACTGAATTAGTTTTGGAGCAAGGTGAATTAATATCCCATCAGCCAGGTTTAGTTTTTACACCAGTATCAATAGAACAATTAGCGGGTAAATTTGATTGGCGATCTCAAGCGCAGCAGTGGCAATTAATCGGTCAAGAGATACAACTACACATCAATGGCGATAGTTGGCCTCAAACAGCATTTACTCTGAGCCGTAAGGAGGATAGTTCTTTGCTCATAGAAAGTGATTATCTTCGCCTAAGTGATATCACCTCAATAGCATTATTAACGAGTAAATCACCTGAAATTATTCGGCATCAACAACCAGCAGGTGATGTTGAAAAATTCAGCCTACATTATTCAGAAGATCTTGGTATTTCGAGTTTGGCATTTAATTTAGCTGATGGTGCTTTATTGCCATGGGACAATTATGCTGGTGTCACTGGATTAACCGCGATTGTGGATTGGAAAGATGATCACGGAAGTCTTAACCTGAATAGCCATGAGCTGACATTGTATCCAGAACAATGGTTAGATGATGCGATATTTTTTGATTCTGTATCTGGGATGATAAGCCTGCAAAAAACCCCACAATCATGGCGTGTTAAAAGCAATGCTTTTAGAGTGTGGAACGATGATCTGACAATGCAATTGGATGGCAATATTGAATACACGGCTGAGGGCAAGGCAATCAATGATCTGAAGTTGACCTTGGAAGAAATTGTTGTTGATCGGTGGCAGGAATATTTACCAAAAAATGTATTAAATAGTGATTTTAAAGCGTGGTCTGACAAGGCTTTTCAAGCAGGAAAAATTGTTGATGGTGTAATTGAGCTGCAAGGTGATTTAGCTGATTTCCCATATAAAGATGCAGCTAATGGCCGGTTTAATATGGCACTTACCGTTGAAGACGTGCATTTGCATTATGCACCTAAGTGGCCTGATTTATTTGGTGTTACTGGTACCATTACCAGTTCGGGTAATGATTTAATCATTAAAAGTAAGCAGGGTAAGGTTGCTGGCTTTAACTTTGATGATGTCACCACAACGATTGCGAATCTTGCTACATCTAAGCCTATTTTACGAGTAAGTGGTGATATAAAAGGAACAACTGTTCAGGCGATTGAGTTTTTACAAAACAGCCCATTAAAACAACGATTTGGTGGCGTAGCCAGTGATGTTATTGCAAGCGGTGCTAGTGATATTAACTTGAATTTAATGGTGCCCTTGGCAGATGTTAATGCAACAGAAGTATCGGGCTATGTGAGTTTTATAGAGAGCCAGATGCAGACCGAAGCGTTTCCTGAACTAGTATTGTCACAGATAAATGGGCTATTACATTTTACCCATCAGAGTGTCAGTGCCGATATGATCGAGGCTCAACTTTTGTCTGAGCCCGTTACTATTGCTGTGCGGCCTGATGGTGAACAAGCCATTGTTTCTGCTAAAGGACATATTGCTCGTAACACGCTAAATGATATTTGGCCAAGTAACTTGTTTGATACTATTTCTGGAAAAACAGCCTATCAAATGGATATGATTATTTCAGAAAAAGAGCTGGGAGACTTTAGTGTAGATGTGATCGTTAATTCAAATTTACGTGGTTTGGAGTTTGATTTTCCTGAGCCGTTGTATAAAGCATCTGAGGATAAAAAATCATTTCAGATTGGCTTTGAACATAGAGAAGATAGTCTAGTGTATTCGATCGAATACGATGATTTATTCAACGCTATCGTTATGCCGGATGATAACTTGTGGCGTGGAGAAGTTCGTTTTGGTTTAGGTAAAGCACAATTACCAGAACATGGTTTGAAAATACGAGGTCAATTAGCTGAAATTGCGGTTGATGACTGGCTGCAATGGATTCAACAGCAAGCAGGAGAGGTGGATACAAGCTCTACAAATATTGATGATATATCAATGACGATAGATAAATTAACCGCATTTAATCAAGAATTAACAGGCTTAAATTTATCAGCTCAAAGAGATGCTCAAGGCTGGCGAACTAAGATACACAGTGATCAAACAAAGGGCTCTTTATATTTACCAGCTGATTTTAATAGTTCGTCGGTATTGATGGTTGATCTTGATAAGCTAGAATTTTCCTTAGCTGAAAATGAATTAGACGAGCCCGAAAGTAGTGGATATTCATCCCACACCTTATGGCCTGCAATGGATATTAAGATAGGCTCATTAACGATCAATGATATGGCTTTGGGGAAATTACGTGTTCAAGCGCGCAGAAAGCCAAATAGCTGGACATTGGATTTGGCAACATTAACATCAGATATCTTTACCGCATCAATCCCCGTGGGCAAGTGGCAGCAACTGCCTGCTGGTGATCAGTCACACTTTGAATTGCAAGCAGACAGCATGGACTTGGCCGCATTGTTAGCTAACTTTGGCTATCAGCAAGCAATTGATGCAGAAAGTGTGTCTGTCACAGCAAACTTGTCATGGGCAGATATGCCATTAAATATATCCAGAGCGAATATTAAGGGTCTATTAGATTTTGATGTTGGCAAAGGCCAGCTGGAAGATATTGAGCCGGGTGCGGCGGGTCGAATCTTTGGTTTATTAAGTGTTGCTGCTCTACCAAGGCGATTAGCGTTAGATTTTAGTGATCTATTTGGTAAAGGTTTTAGCTTTGATTCGGTAACAGGAACATTTGATTTAGCGAATGGCCAAGCCGTTACCGATAATTTAATACTAGAAGGTACAACTGCGAAGATTGAAATAACAGGCCCTGTGGATCTTATTAATAAACAATATAATCAACAGGTGAAGGTGACTCCGGATGTGTCATCAACCTTACCAGTTGCTGGGGCTGTGGGTGGGCCAGTCGGGATAGGTGTAGGGACAGCGATTTTGATTGTGGATAAAATAGTCGATAAAATTTTTAATAAAGATATTGTCAATTTTATTAGTTACCGCTATCACCTAACAGGATCTTGGGATGACCCACAGCTAAACGTTGTGAAACCAGCGGTTGCTCGATGAGTATTTTATAAGATCTGGTATGATCTCTCTCCTTTTACTCGCATAGCCCTCATGACCGACTCTATAATTGAACAAGTTAGCCAGCAGTTATTAATTCCCACGGGATTAATGGAAACTGATTTAGAGAAAACACTTGCCATCGCAATGACGAAAGGTGTCGATTATGCTGATCTGTATTTCCAACAATCACGCCAAGAAAACTGGCTACTAGAAGATGGCATCATCAAAGATGGTGGCTATCATATTGAGCAAGGCGTAGGGGTACGCGCTTGTAGTGGTGAGAAAACAGGTTTTGCCTATTCAGATGATTTGATATTACCCGCATTACACGATGCAGCAAAAGCAGCACGGGCTATTTCTCGACAAGGCATGGATGGCAAAGTACAGGCTTGGAAACGAACTGTTGCACCGAAATTTTATGCGGAAACAGATCCCTTATCAGTATTGTCAGTAGAACAAAAATTAGATTTATTACATCAGGCAGATGCAGCCGCTCGAGCAGCCGATCCCCGAGTGACACAAGTGAATGTGAGTTTAGCTGGCGGCTTAGATAGCGTTCTTATTGCGGCTAGTGATGGTACTTATGCGGCTGATATTAGACCATTAATACGAATGAATGTCTCAGTGATTGTCGAATCAAATGGCCGACGAGAACGTGGTGGTGCAGGCGGTGGGCGTCGACTTGATTATCGCTATTTTCAGGATAATAATTTGGCTCAAACGTATGCAAAAGAAGCCGTGCGCCAAGCATTGGTGAATTTAGAAGCAGTCGATGCACCAGCAGGAAATATGACTGTTGTATTAGCATCGGGTTGGCCGGGCGTATTGTTGCATGAAGCAGTAGGTCATGGTCTTGAAGGTGACTTTAATCGTAAACAAAGTTCTGCTTTTTCAGGGCGAATGGGTGAAATGGTCGCCTCGCCACTCTGTACGGTTGTTGATGATGGCACTTTGCAAGATCGTCGTGGATCGCTGTCGGTTGATGATGAAGGCGTTGCAACCGAAAAAACGATTTTAATCGAAAAAGGCAAGCTAATCGGTTATATGCAAGATAAACATAATGCGCGGTTGATGGGGTCACAAAGTACCGGTAATGGTCGCCGTGAATCTTATGCGCATTTACCAATGCCCAGAATGACTAATACCTATATGCTTCCTGGAGAACATGAACCAGAAGAGGTGATTGCATCCGTTGATAAAGGTATTTATGCCGTTAACTTTGGTGGGGGACAGGTTGATATTACCTCAGGTAAATTTGTATTTTCGACCAGCGAAGTTTACATGATTGAAAAGGGTAAGATTACTTACCCCATCAAAGGTGCCACATTGATTGGTAATGGCCCCGAGGTCATGGGAAAAATCAGCATGGTTGCCAATGATTTAGAACTTGATACCGGTGTTGGTAATTGTGGTAAAGAAGGTCAAACAGTGCCAGTAGGTGTCGGTCAGCCGACCCTTAAAATAGATGGGTTAACGGTTGGTGGCACAGCCTAATCCTAATAGATTTAGAATATATCAGAGATACATTTTAGAATGACAAAAAAACATAAAGCAGTTGCTTTAATTTCTGGCGGACTTGATTCCTTGTTAGCAGTACGCGTGCTACAAGAGCAAGGCATTGAGGTAGAAGGCATTAATTTTTACACAGGGTTTTGTGTAGAAGGCCATACTCATGCGATTCGTAATCAGGATAAAGACAAACAAAAACGTAATAATGCCTTGTGGGCAGCAGAACAGTTAGGTATCAAACTTCATATTGTTGATGTGATTGAAGAATATAAAGATGTATTGCTCAATCCAAAACATGGTTATGGCGCCAATATGAATCCGTGTTTAGATTGTAAGATCTTTATGGTCAGTAAGGCGGTTGAATGGATTAAAGAGAACCATAAAAATGGTTTTGACTTTATCATCACGGGTGAGGTGATTGGCCAACGTCCGATGTCACAGCGTAAACAAACTATGCCTATTGTTGCCAATGAGTCTGGTGCAGATGATATTTTGCTAAGACCGTTATGTGCCAAGAATTTACCGGCAACAAAGCCTGAACTTGAGGGCTGGGTAGATAGAGAAAAACTTTATGATTTTAGTGGTCGTAATCGCAAGCCCCAAATGGCGTTAGCGGCAGAGTTTGGCTTTACTGATTATGCTTCACCAGCCGGTGGCTGTTGTTTCTTAACCGATAAGAATTATTCAGATAAATTGGTTGATTTGTGGGATGCAAGGGGCAGTCGTGAATATGAAATGGATGACATTATGTTGCTAAAAGTGGGGCGCCATCTGCGACCTAAGCCAGCATTTAAATTAATCATTGCGCGTGATGCCGGTGAAAGCAAATATTTAGAAGGTTATCGCAAGCAATTTGTCACTATTCAGGTGACAAGTCATAACGGGCCTTTGACATTGGTTGATGGTGATATTACACCTGAAGATTATCAATTAGCAGCGGGGGTGGTTGCGAGGTATGGTCAAGGGCGTGATGCCGATAATGTCGAGGTAGAACTGTCTGTACCGGGCCAAGAAGTTCAATTGATGAAGATAAAACCGCTATCATCTGAACAAGTAAGTAAGGCGTGGCATGTATGAGCCACTTTGAATTAGATGCGAGGCGAATGTTATGCCCAATGCCGGTAATCAAAACACAAAATAAAGTTAAAGAATTATCAGATGGTGATATATTAGATGTGATTTGCACTGATCCAGGTGCATTAAGTGATATTCCTGCATGGGCACGAATTAATGGTCATAAAATTATTGATCATTATGAAAGTGATGATGAAATAACCATAACGGTTCGCGTGGGACGTTAGAACAAAAAGGGTGCGCCAGTAATATTTGCGCACCATTATAGTGCATTACAACTTGTGTTATGTCGATAAGTGGTTGATTTTGTACTTATTAATAATTGGCTCATTTTATGCTGTATTGAATGAGTAGTTTTTGCACCAAACTTTATAAGTGCAGTAATTTAAAATTGGAGATTTTGTAAATGTCAGTCGAAAATGTACTTCAAATGATTAAAGATGAGGAAGTCCAGTTTGTTGATTTCCGTTTCACCGATACCCGTGGTAAAGAGCAACATGTTTCTTTCCCTGCACACACCATTGATGAAGATACCTTCACCGAAGGTAATATGTTTGATGGTTCATCCGTCGCAGGTTGGAAAGGTATTAATGAATCAGATATGATTTTAATGCCTGATCCTGAAACAGTATTTTTGGATCCATTTATGGATGATGTGACGCTTGTTATCAGCTGTGACATTATTGAGCCTTCAACTATGCAAGGTTACGAACGTGATCCCCGTAGTGTTGCTCATCGTGCTGAAGCACATATGCAGGCAACAGGTATGGCTGATGCAGCTTATTTCGGTCCTGAAAACGAATTCTTCATTTTTGATGATGTTCGTTGGTCTAGCGATATCTCAGGTTCATCTTATAAGATTGATTCTGATGAAGCTTCTTGGAATACAGATAAAGTATTTGCTGATGGTAATAAAGGTCACCGTCCAAGTGTTAAAGGTGGTTACTTCCCAGTGCCTCCAGTTGATTCGTTACAAGACATGCGTAGTGCAATGTGTTTGACTCTTGAAGAAATTGGTCAAGAAACAGAAGTTCATCATCATGAAGTGGCGACAGCTGGTCAATGTGAGATTGGTACTAAATTTAATACATTAGTTAGAAAGGCTGATGAAGTACAAGGTCTTAAATATGTTGTACATAATGTTGCTCATGCTTACGGAAAAACAGCAACATTTATGCCTAAACCCATCGTAGGTGATAACGGTAACGGTATGCACGTTCACATGTCTTTATTTAAAGATGGTGAAAACTTGTTTTCTGGTAATAAATACGGTGGTTTATCTGATACTGCTCTTTATTACATTGGCGGTGTAATCAAACATGCACAAGCATTGAATGCATTTGTGAATGCAAGTACAAATAGCTACAAACGTTTAGTTCCAGGTTTTGAAGCGCCAATCATGCTTGCTTATTCAGCACGTAACCGCTCTGCGTCAATTCGTATTCCTTTTGTTAACAATCCTAAAGGTCGTCGTGTTGAAGTGCGTTTTGGTGATTCAACAGCAAATCCATATTTAGCATTTGCTGCTTTATTAATGGCAGGTCTTGATGGCGTCAAAAACAAGATCCACCCTGGTGATGCAATGGATAAAGATTTGTATGACTTGCCTCCTGAAGAAGAAGCGCAAATTCCACAAGTATGTTATTCATTAGATCAAGCGTTAGAAGCGCTAGATAAAGATCGTGCTTTCTTGACTGATGGCGGTGTATTCACTGACGACATGATCGATGCTTATATTGACTTGAAGATGGAAGAAGTAACACGCTTACGTATGGAAACGCACCCTGCTGAGTTTGACTTATACTATAGTTGCTAGTCTGACATTTTTTTAAAATGTGTGAAGCGCCTCTGCCTTTTAACTAAGGCTGAGGCGCTTTTTTATGTTTGGCTGTTGCAGATAGAAAATGTTTAGCTTACTATGACCGCTATGAAACTTTTATGGATAGCCTTGTTTTGTGTGATGACTTCTGCCCAAGCCGTTGTTTATCGCTGGCATGATGAAAATGGCCGAGTTGTCTATTCTGATGAGTTTCATCCGAATGCCGAAATTATCGATATGCCAAGTCTATCAACCTATGTTCCCACTCCTGTAACACAGCCAGTTATTACACTCAATGAAGATCCATCAGTAGCAGATGAGGCGCTTCTTGTTCCGGATTATCAAATTAAGATTACTTCGCCTGAGAACGATGGCAGTATTTGGGGAAATGATGGCAATATCTCGGTTAGCGTGGATATCAATCCAGAATTAGATAGTGAGCGGGAAGACAAACTCATTATTTTGGTTGATAATCAGCAACAAGGTAGTGCTATTGGTCAAACCAACTTTACATTATCGAATCTTGATAGAGGCACACATTCTGTTGTGGTATCTGTTGTTGATAATAGTGGCAAAGTTCTTAAACTAAGTCCATCCGTGACTTTTCACCTGCACCGACGAGCAGTCACAGCAAAACAATAATATTCCCAAAACCCCTGTTATGCACTATTATGGTGCGCTAAAGCCGTTATGCAATAAATATAATGGCTGATTGTGCGGTTGTTTTTTTCTAATAGCACTTTAGATTTGGTCTTATCCAATTGTTATTTAACGTTATTTTATAAATAACAATATTAATTAAAGAGTTGGAGCGGTTATTGCTCTATTGATTCTATGAAAATGTTATTCATCATTAAATTACTATGACAGCTGAAATCCCTTGTCAAAATATCATTGAAAATTTAAGTACATCAATTGTTATTCTTGATGAAAAGTTGAGCGTGCAGTTTATTAATGCATCAGCAGAAATATTGTTCGATATAAGTCAATATCAGGCCGAGCATATTCCATTACAAAGTTTACTGCCGGGTGAGCACAGCCTGTTTAAATGTATGCAGCGAGTATTACAAACCGGCCAAGAGTTGATT
Organism: Methylophagaceae bacterium; assembly: GCA_048595405.1. Taxonomy (GTDB): domain Bacteria; phylum Pseudomonadota; class Gammaproteobacteria; order Nitrosococcales; family Methylophagaceae. The sequence goes on along the minus strand of JBJPGB010000073.1, from coordinate 9,860 downwards.
GAGCGTGAAATGAAGCTTTATGTGCATACCAGTGGTGAAAAATTTGTCGATTGTTCCATTAAATTATTAGAGTCTGGCCTTAAGACACCGTTACTATTACTGGAATTTTCTCAGTTGGATGTGCAACATCGAATTAGTCGTGATGATAGTTTGCATGCCCAACAACAGGTTGTTCGTGGGCTTGCCCATGAGATTAAAAATCCTTTAGGTGGCTTACGGGGCGCGGCACAATTATTAGAGCGTCAGTTAGATTCTGATGAGCTAAAAGAATATACCGGTATTATTATTAGCGAAGCTGATCGTTTACAGAATTTGATGGCCAATATGTTAGGCCCAAACCAGGAAACAAAACATACTTTAATTAATATTCATGCAGTGATGCAGCATGTACGGCAATTAGTCTTAGCTGAGGTGGATGGTAGGCTGGAATTTAAAGGTGATTATGATCCCAGTCTGCCAGAATTTTATGCAGATTTTGATCAATTAGTGCAGGTCTTTCTCAATATTGTTCGAAATGCCGTGCAAGCCATGAATGGGGTCGGCCAAATTATATTAAGGACACGTATTCAGCGTCATATTACTATTGAAAACCAACGACATCGAGCAGGGCTGGGTATTGATATAGAAGATAATGGTCCAGGTATTCCAAAATCATTACGAGAAAGTATGTTTTATCCACTGGTTACTGGACGAGCAGAAGGCACGGGGTTGGGATTATATCTTTCACAGAATTTAATTCACCGCAACCACGGTTCAATCAGTTGTACAAGTCGACCCGGTCGTACGGTATTTTCAGTTACATTCCCTTTGGAGAAAATGGGTGACGAGTAAATCAAAAGTGTGGGTGGTCGATGATGATCGTTCAATCCGTTGGGTATTAGAGAAAGCGATGCAGGCTGTCGGTATTGCCGTGCAAGTATTTGATAATGGCAATGCGGTGTTAGATGAATTGAAAACCAATCAACCTGATGTATTGGTTAGCGATATTCGGATGCCAGGGATAGATGGTCTGCAACTGATGGCGGATATAAAACGAATCACACCCAATTTACCGGTCATTATTATGACCGCCTATTCGGATTTGGATAGCGCAGTATCGGTATATGAAGGTGGTGCATTTGAATATTTACCTAAGCCTTTTGATGTTGATGAGGCGGTTGAATTAGTGCAACGTGCTATTTCACATCGGCAAGAACAACATCAAATAGATGAAGAATCCACTGATTTTGGTATGGAGATCATCGGTGAAGCACCGGCAATGCAAGAAGTATTTAGAGCGATTGGACGATTAGCGCGCTCAAATATTACGGTATTAATTAATGGTGAGTCAGGTACGGGTAAGGAGTTAGTTGCCAATGCCTTGCATAAACATAGTCCCCGCAATAAATCTCCTTTTATTGCATTGAATATGGCCGCTATTCCAAAAGAATTGATGGAATCTGAATTGTTTGGTCATGAGAAAGGGGCGTTTACAGGTGCTCATGCAGCCCGGAAAGGTCGTTTTGAGCAAGCAGATGGCGGCACCTTATTCTTAGATGAAATAGGTGATATGCCGCTGGATTTGCAAACACGACTATTAAGGGTGTTATCTGATGGTGAGTTTTTCCGTGTGGGGGGACATAGTGCCGTTAAAGCGGATGTTCGCATCGTAGCGGCAACCCATCAAAATTTAGAGCAACGTGTTGAGCGTGGCGAATTCAGGGAAGATTTATTTCACCGATTAAATGTTATTCGCATCCAAATACCATCATTACGTGAGCGACATGAAGATATACCGGCTCTTGCCAGTTATTTCCTTAACAAAGCTGCAACAGAGCTTGCTGTTCCAAGTAAAATACTATCCCCCGAAGTTAATAACTATTTGAGTCACTTGGCATGGCCGGGTAATGTCCGACAATTGGAAAACACCTGTAGATGGTTAACTGTGATGTCACCGGCTAAGGTTGTACAAGTTGATGATTTACCGAATGAATTGATGGCTGAAACGTCTGCGACACAAGATGGTTTAGGTAATTGGCAGACATTATTTAAGCAATGGGCATCACAAAAAGCATTAACAGGGAAAGATGGCGTATTAGCTGATGTTGTTTCAGATGTGGAATATTTATTGATGGACGTGGCGCTTGAAAAAACAGTCGGTAAACGGCAAGAAGCGGCCAAACTTCTTGGGTGGGGGAGAAATACGCTTACTAGAAAGCTTAAGGAGCGAGATAAATAAACTTGCATGCCACTAGGTGAGCCAGTATAATTCTGCGCTTATTCCGGTGCGGGGTGGAGCAGTCTGGTAGCTCGTCGGGCTCATAACCCGAAGGTCGTTGGTTCAAATCCAGCCCCCGCTACCAAAAGATACAGAACCCCTATATGGGGTTTTTGTTTTTATGGAGATTTGAATTGGGCCTAGAGCCCTTTTTTTATGCGTATGGCAATTAGTGATCAAATTGAACAGTTAATTGAAACACCAATCGAATCGCTTGGTTATGAGGTGGTGGGTGTTGAATATATAAAGAATGGTCAGCATACCGTTTTACGGGTTTATATTGATTCGGAACAGGGTGTTTCAATAGAAGATTGTGAGCGAGTGAGTCATCAGGTGAGTGGTATCTTAGAGGTAGAAGATCCTATTAATAGCGCTTACTCTTTGGAAGTTTCCTCTCCCGGGTTTGATCGTCCATTATTTAAGGAAAAAGATTTTGAACGTTTCGCGGGAAGTGAAGCTAAATTGGCGATGAAATTGCCGATTCAAGGTCGTCGAAATTTTAGAGGTATATTGCACGGTTTTAGTGATGGTGAAATTTTGATTGAAGTGGATGGTGAAATTTATGCTTTACCGTTCACAAAATTAGCGAAAGCGAGACTCGTTGCCTAAAGAAAGCGTATTATAAGCGGTTAAGTGTGAAGTTTAAGTTGGATTGGTTTGGTGTGGTGTGGTGTGAAGGTCCATTGAGGTCGAAATGAATAATAAAGAAATTTTGTTGGTTGTAGATGCTGTCTCTAATGAAAAAGGAGTGAGCAAGGAAGTCATTTTTGAAGCGATTGAAGCAGCGCTTGCTATGGCTACGAGCAAACGCCAGTCTATGGATTTGGATGCTCATGTGGTTATCGACCGCGAGACAGGTGATTATGAGACATTTCGCCAATGGTTAATCGTTGATGATAGTGAAGAGCAACCAATTGAATCTACTGAGACACAAATCAGTTTGGACGATGCGCTAAAACAACAAAAAGATGCTGAAGTCGGTGGTTATATTCGTGAGCCAATGGAGTCAGTTGAGTTTGGGCGTATTGCAGCTCAAACAGCTAAACAAGTTATTGTACAAAAAGTACGTGAAGCGGAACGAGCACAAGTGGTTGAACTTTACCAAGATAAAGTCGGCCAACTTATAAACGGCACAGTCAAACGAGTGGAACGTGGCAATGTAACCTTAGATTTAGGTGGTAATGCCGAAGCTTTTATTCCTCGGGAAGAAATGATTCCTCGGGAAACTTTCCGTACTGGCGATCGTGTTCGTGGTTATTTGAAAGAAATCCGTCCCGAAGGTCGTGGTCCACAGCTAATAGTGAGTCGTGTTGCGGCAGAGCTATTGATTGAACTCTTCAAATTAGAAGTGCCTGAAATTGGTGATGGCATGATCGAAATTAAGGGTGCAGCACGAGATCCTGGTTTACGCGCTAAGATTGCTGTTTTAGCAACAGAGGCACGTATTGACCCCGTCGGTGCTTGTGTCGGTATGCGCGGTTCTCGAGTGCAAGCTGTGACCAATGAACTTGGTGGCGAGCGGGTTGATATTATTATGTGGGATGAAGAGCCTGCACGTTTTGCCATTAATGCAATGGCACCGGCTGAAGCATTATCGATTGTTGTTGATGAAGATAAACACAGTATGGATATCGCGGTAGAAGACGATCAGCTTTCACAAGCGATTGGCCGTGGTGGTCAAAATGTACGGCTAGCAAGTCAATTGACAAAGTGGGAACTCAACATTATGTCTGCTAGCGATGCGGACAAAAAAGCAGAAGTAGAAGTCGGTACCTTGGTTCAAGTATTTATGGATGATCTTGATGTTGATGAAGATGTTGCTCTGATTTTGGCACAGGAAGGTTTCTCAAGTTTGGATGAAATTGCTTATGTCGCTGAGCAAGAAATGCTCAATATTGAAGAGTTTGATGCTGATATCGTGGCGGAACTTCGTTCTCGTGCCCGTGATGTATTATTAACCAAAGCGATTGCTAATGAAGAACAATTAGAGTCAGCCAAACCTGCACTGGATTTATTGGATATGGATGGTATGAACAAAGTTCTTGCCTTAACACTTGCCAGTAAAGGTATTGTGACATTAGATGATCTCGCTGATCAATCAGTCGATGAGCTAACAGAAATTGATGGTATTGATGCAGAACAAGCTGCAGCACTCATTATGAAAGCAAGGGAATCCTGGTTTGTCGATGAGCAAATGGATGCGGGGGAATAATAAATGAGTGATGTGAAAGTTCTCGAACTAGCAAGTACGATTGGGGTGGATGCCGAACGTTTAGTTGAACAGCTAAATGAAGCCGGTATTAAAGTGTCAAATTCTGATGATGCAATTACGGAAAAGCAAAAGCAAACCCTATTAGATTTTTTACAGGAACGTCATGGTAAATCAGCTGATGGTGAAGGTACTAAGAAGAAAAAGATTACTCTAAAACGTAAATCAACTAGTGAAATCAAACTAGGTGGTGCTTCGCGTAGTGGTGGACGAAGTGTCAATGTTGAAGTGCGTAAAAAACGTACTTTTGTAAAACTTTCTCCTGCGCAAGAAGCGGCGGCAGAAGCAGAAGTCGCTCGTCAAAAAGCAGAAGAAGAAAAAGCAATAGTAGATGCCAAGCTGGAACAACAACGTCTTGAAGATGAAGTTAAGCAAAAAGAGTTGCAAGAACAGGCGCTTCAAGAGCAGCAAGAAAAAGCAGATGTTGAACGTGAAACAGCAGCAGTTGTAGCAGCAGTAAAAGCTGAAAAAGCAGCAGATGAAGAAGCTCGTTTAGCTGAAAAAGAAGAGAAAAAAGCATTGGCTGCAGAGGCTAAAGCTAAAAAGGTTGTGGCAAAAGATGATGAAGCGAAACCGAAACCGAAACCGAAACCGACAAAAAAATTAACGGCATCGGAAATAGCGCATAAAAAATTAGAAGAGGCAGATGCGAAGCGCCGCGCTGCAAATCTTGCTCGTGTTGAAGCGGAACGTGCGTTAAAAGAACGTAAAAAAGCAAGAGAAGAAGAAGCGGTATTAGAAAAAGAGCGTGCTAAAGCCAAAACTGAAGCAGATGCTAAAGCTAAAGAGCAAAAAGCAGTTCGAAAAGAAAAAGAGGCAAAAACAGCAGCGCCAAGTTCAACGGACAAACCTGCACGCCGCGGTGGTCGTAATAGTCGTGAAGATCGGTTTGAACGTAAGGAGTTACATGTTTCTGAAGGTAAAGGGCGTCGTAAGAAGAAGAAAGGTAGAGCAGCAACATCCACTTCTAAACCGATGATGGAAAGTTCTGAAGAACATGGCTTTTCTTTACCAACTGCACCGGTTATTCATGAAGTCAATGTACCGGATACAATCAGTGTGTCAGATCTGGCGCAGAGAATGTCTGTTAAAGCAGGCGAGGTGATTAAATCATTGATGGGCCTTGGTACTATGGCAACTATTAATCAGGTCCTTGACCAAGATACGGCTGTAATCGTTATTGAAGAAATGGGTCATATTGCTAAGCCAGTTCAAGAAAATGAAATTGAATTGTCTTTACAGGTGGCCAATGAAGATGCTGGTGAGTTGGAGGCTCGAGCTCCAGTTGTTACCGTTATGGGCCATGTTGATCATGGTAAGACGTCTTTACTGGATTATATCCGCAGCACAAAAGTTACATCGGGTGAAGCCGGTGGTATCACTCAGCATATTGGCGCTTATAAAGTTGAAACAAGTCGTGGTGATGTTGCATTCTTAGATACACCGGGTCATGCTGCTTTTACTGAAATGCGTTTGCGTGGAGCAAAAGTTACCGATATTGTCATCATTGTGGTGGCCGCAGATGATGGTGTGATGCCTCAAACGATTGAAGCAGTTAAGCATGCAAAAGAATCAAAGGCCTTATTAATTATTGCTGTTAACAAAATGGATAAGGAAGAAGCTAATCCTGACCGAGTGAAAACAGAGTTAGGTAATCACGATGTTATTCCTGAAGATTGGGGTGGTGATGTGCCATTTGTCCCTGTTTCGGCATTAACCGGGCAAGGTATAGATGATTTATTAGAAACCATTTCACTGCAAGCCGAAATGTTAGAGCTTAAGGCCGCTGTTTCTGGACCTGCAAAAGGTACTGTAATTGAAGCGAGACTTGATAAAGGTCGCGGTACTATTGTTACGGTATTAGTTCAAAGCGGCACTTTGAATAAGGGCGATATTGTGGTGGTTGGGCAAGAATATGGCCGAGTTCGTTCCTTATTGGACGAAGATTTGCAAGTGTTAAATTCTGCTGGCCCCTCTACACCAGTAGAAATTTTAGGCTTATCCGGGACTCCTGCTTCAGGTGATGAACTGCAAGTTGCTCCAGATGAGAAAAAAGCACGGGAGATTGCGACTTTCCGTAAAACTAAAACACGTGAATTAAAAATGGCTCAACAGCAAGCTGCCAAGCTTGATGAAATGTTCAACAAGATGGAAGAGGGCGATGTTAAAACACTTAATGTTGTTGTTAAAGCGGATGTACATGGTAGTGCAGAAGCGGTAAGTCAAGCTTTATTGAAGCTATCAACTGATCAAGTAAAAGTACGCGTTGTTACTTCTGGTGTTGGTGGTATTAATGAAACCGATGCTCAATTGGCTGCGGCATCAGATGCCATTTTAATTGGCTTTAATGTTCGTGCGGATAGCACTGCGCGTCGAGTAATTTCTGAAAAAGGTCTGGATGTCCAATACTTTAGTATCATCTATGATTTGATTGATGTTATTACTCAAGCAATGACGGGCATGCTAGATGATGTCTATAAAGATGAAATTATTGGTCTTGCACGTGTTGATGATGTCTTTAGATCACCAAAATTTGGCGATATTGCCGGTTGTTTAGTGACAGAAGGTACTGTTAAGCGTAGTAATCCTATTCGTGTACTTCGGGATAATGTGGTTATTTATGAAGGTGAGTTGGAATCATTACGCCGCTTTAAAGACGATGTTAATGAAGTCCAATCAGGTGTTGAATGTGGTATTGGTGTTAAGAACTACAAAGATGTTCAAGCGGGTGATCAAATCGAAGTATTTGAACGTGTATTGGTCAAACCAACACTGTAATGGCAAGAGAGTTTAGTCGAACTAATCGTATCGGTGAAGTAATCATGCGTGAATTGGCACAAATGATTCAACAGGAAGTATCTGATCCGCGTGTAGGAATGGTGACGGTCTCTCATGTTGATGTCACCGCTGATTTGAAATATGCCAAGGTGTACGTGACACGACTTAATGATGTCGAATCAGAGCAGGATGTAAAAGAATGTTTAGCGGGACTTTCACATGCAGCAGGATTTTTACGTCGCGGCATTGCCAAACGAGTTGAAATTCGTAGTGTGCCAGAGTTACGTTTCCATTATGATAAATCATTAGAGCATGGTTTCCATATGGATGAGTTAATTGCGAAAGCAAATACAGACTTAGCTGACGAATAATCGAGGTATTCTTTCCTCATGGGTCGACGCAATAAAAAAGGTCGTGATATCACTGGTATTGTGATTGTCGATAAACCGACAGGCCGTAGTTCAAATCATGTGTTACAACAAGTTAAACGTCTATTTGATGCCAAAAAAGCCGGTCATACTGGCGCACTAGATCCCCTCGCAACGGGCGTGTTGCCTATTTGTCTAGGCGAAGCTACGAAAGTCTCTTCTTATCTATTAAATGCCGATAAACGATATCGCGTCACCTGCCAGTTGGGTGCGATTACAGATAGTGGTGATTCTGACGGTAACATCTTAAGCACAAGCCCAGTTCCTATTTTTACTGAACAAGATTTAACCAAGTTGTTACCTGATTTTATGGGTGAACAAGATCAAGTTCCACCTATGTTCTCAGCACTTAAATACCAAGGCCAGCCGCTTTATAAATTGGCGCGACAGGGTATTGAAGTTGAACGTAAGTCTCGCCAGATAACGATTTATGATATTCAATTGTTATCGGTTACAGCGGATAGCTTCACTTTAGATGTTCGATGCAGTAAAGGTACTTATATTCGTACCTTAGTTGAAGATATCAGCCATGCCCTTGGATCGGGTGGTCATGTCATTATGTTACGGCGTGTTGAGGCAGCTGGTTACCAACTTGGACAAGCGGTAACAATTGAAGACTTAGAACACATTGCTGAACAAGGCGTACAACAATTAGATAATGAATTATTACCTGCAGAGGATGCATTACCGGATTGGCCATCCGTTATTGCGACCGATGATATGGTAACAGCATTACGGTTTGGTCAAACAATCAAGGTGGAACAAGTCTTTGAAAGCGAAAATGTGCGATTATTTGATGATAAGAAACAGTTCATCGGTTTAGGTGAAATGTCGCTACAGGGTATCGTTGCACCTAAACGAGTATTTGTTTTACCAGAGAATGGGTAAAACCTTTGTTTATATTATAAAAAGTCGGTATAATTTCGGCTCTTTAATTGGTTGGGTATCTTGGTCGTGACAGGCTGTGGTAACCCAGAATTTAGCTAGTAGCCCACACAAATAGTGCGGCTACATAAAAGTTGGAGTATTTTTAATGTCATTAACGCTAGAACAAACACAAGAAGTAATCAGTAAATACCAGCGCTCAGAAGGCGATACTGGTTCAGCTGAAGTACAAGTTGCTTTATTAACAGCGCGTATCGCTAATCTTGCTGATCACTTCAAAGTAAATGTCCACGACCATCATTCACGTCAAGGTTTACTTAAAATGGTAAGTGGACGTCGCAAAATGTTGGATTATTTGAAAAAGAAAGATATCACGCGTTACCGCGATCTAATTGCTAGCTTAGGCTTACGTCGCTAAACACGTTGTTGGTCAGTAATAATATGAATATCACCGCGCTATCAACACTCATTAGGATGGCAAGGTAAATAATAAAAATATGCCTCTGAAGCTTATGGTTTCAGGGGCATATTTGTTTTGAAATTTTAAATTTAAGGTGAGCTACGGAATAGGCCGTAGTAAACGATAAGGAAAATAAAAGTGAATTCAGTAAAAAAATCGGTCCAATATGGCGACCATATTTTAAGTCTTGAAACAGGTAAAGTTGCACGTCAAGCAAGTGGTTCAATCATTGCTAGCTTAGGTGAAACATCTGTCATGGTAACTGTTGTTGGTAAAAAGAACGTTAAATCGGGGCAGGACTTCTTCCCGTTGACAGTGAACTACCAAGAACGTACTTATTCGGCAGGTAAAATCCCAGGTGGTTTCTTCAAACGTGAAGGACGTCCTAGCGAAAAAGAAACTTTAACATGTCGTTTAATTGACCGTCCTTTACGTCCATTATTCCCGAAAGCTTTCTTGAATGAAGTTCAAGTGATTGCTACGGTTATGGCATTAGATCCTGCAATTGACCCAGATATTCCAGCAATGATTGGTGCATCAGCTGCATTAGCCATTTCAGGTATTCCATTCAACGGCCCGATTGGTGGTGCACGTGTTGGTTATATTGATGGTGAATATGTATTAAACCCAAGCAAAGAACAGTTAGCAACAAGTGACTTAGACTTGGTTGTTGCCGGTACTGATAGTGCTGTTCTAATGGTTGAATCAGAAGCAGCTGAGTTATCAGAAGAAGTGATGCTAGGTTCTGTTATGTTTGGTCATGAGAAATTGCAAGCTGCAATC
>JBJPGB010000072.1:0-26591 GCA_048595405.1 Methylophagaceae bacterium | reverse complement strand
AAGTTGATAACCCATATTCATTTTCAAAACGCTGGCATTTTGCACCGGGTAACTCTGGCATTTCACTAACAATTTGATCTATATAAGACTGCTCTATAATAACCGGCAACAAATCAGGATCAGGGAAATAACGATAGTCATTTGCCTCTTCTTTGCTACGCATAGAACGTGTTTCATCTTTGTCTGCATCGTATAAACGTGTTTCTTGAACAACTGTTCCGCCCTCTTCAATCAATTCGATTTGGCGTTCGATTTCGATATTAATGGCACGTTCAACATTGCGGAAGGAATTGATGTTTTTTAATTCAGCACGGGTGCCTAATTCTTTTTGTCCCTTAGGACGAACAGATACATTGGCGTCACAGCGGAAAGAACCTTCTTGCATATTGCCATCACAAATTTCGAGATAACGTACCAGAGAGTGAATTTTCTTCATATAGGCAACGGCTTCTTTGGCACTGCGCATATCAGGTTCAGAGACTATTTCTAATAGGGGTGTTCCGGCACGGTTGAGATCAACGCCTGTTTGACCATGGAAATCACCATGCATCGATTTACCTGCGTCTTCTTCTAAGTGGGCACGAGTAATGCCTATGATGCGTTCAGTCCCGTCTTCTAGTTCAATCGACAGTTCGCCTTTACCGACAATGGGTAACTCGAACTGGCTAATTTGATAACCTTTTGGGAGATCAGGATAGAAATAATTTTTACGTGCAAAGACTGACCGCTCAGTTAATTCGGCATCAACAGCTAAGCCAAATTTAACCGCCATTTTAACGGCTTGTTTGTTCAGCACGGGTAAAACGCCGGGTAGACCCAAGTCAACAGCGCAGGCTTGAGTATTAGGCGGTGCACCATATGCAGTAGAAGCACTGGAGAAAATTTTACTGTTAGTGGCGAGTTGGGCGTGAATTTCTAACCCAATTACGACTTCCCATTCCATATTGATGGCCTGATCTAAATAATAAAAACGAAGAATTGTACCAATTATTGGCGGAGACTGAGTATTTTCCAACCTTGTTGTTGTGCAATAACGCGTAATTTAGGATCGGGATCGACGGCAATGGGGTGCTGAACTAAATTCAACAGCGGAAGATCATTGTGTGAGTCACTATAAAAATAGCTATCATCAAGTGTTTGCTCATGGGTGTTTAACCAATCATTTAAGCGTTCAACTTTTCCTTGTTGATAGGATGGGGTACCAGATACATTACCGGTGTAAATACCATCAATCATTTCGGCTTCGGAGGCGATTAAATTTGGGATGGCTAATTTGTCAGCAATTGGCGCGGTAATAAAGCTATTGGTGGCGGTGATAATGAGCAATGTATCACCTTGTTGTTGATGTTTAGTAATAAGTTCACGTCCCGCGGGTAAGATGATGGGGTCTATCTTTTCAGCTAAATATTGGTCTCGCCAGCGATATAGCTCAGCTAAAGAGTTATCTGCTAAGGGTTTAAGTTGAAATTTTAAAAATTCAACAATATCCATAGTGCCCGCTAGATATTGATCGTAAAAATTCTGGTTAGCTTGCTGATACCATGCGCCATCAACAATATTATTTTCAACCAGAAATGCGGCCCACAGATAATCGCTATCTCCGCCGAGGAGAGTGTTATCTAAGTCGAAAATTGCTAAGGCCATAGTGTTTAAATTCACAGTTATAAAAGAAACAAACAATATTGTATGCAAAATGGATTGCATACCGAGAGTGCTTTGTCTAATCTAGTGGGTATTGAAGAATTATAACGCTATAGAAGTGAATACTTCTATAGCAAGAGATTATAGGCGTGATTGATAAAGATGGCTTTAGGCCTAATGTGGGCATTATTGTCTGCAATGAGCATAACCAGGTGTTGTGGGCACAGCGGGCGCAGCATGATTCTTGGCAGTTTCCACAAGGCGGCATTAAATGCGATGAAACGCCTGAACAAGCGGTATACCGTGAGTTAATGGAAGAGGTCGGTTTGGCACCAGAGCATGTTGAAGTATTAGGGATGACCAGTGGTTGGTTGCGATATCGATTACCGAAACGTTATTTACGTCACGGGAATAAACCACTGTGTATTGGTCAAAAGCAGCGCTGGTTTTTATTGCGATTCATCGGCAAAGAAGAAGATGTTAAATTAGATCAATTCGATAAACCGGAGTTTGATGATTGGCGCTGGGTAGATTACTGGACACCGGCACAAGAAATCGTGTTTTTCAAACGGCGTGTATATGAAAAAGCCTTGCATGAATTGGCGCCGATTCTTTTCCCTGAATACAAAAAACGAATTGAAAGTCAGCGTAACAACTAAGTTCGATTAGCGGCTTATACGGTTTTGGTAAATGCCTTGGCATTACGTTGGAAATTATATAAATCTTGTTTCTCAACAGGTAGAGCCGCTATTTGAACTGGTTGAAATCCATGCTCTAAAAACCAATGTGTTGTTTGGGTACTAAGGACACATAACTGCGTTAATCCCATGCTGCCAGCTTGCTTTTCAATACTTGCCAACAATTGAGTTCCTCGACCAGAATCCTGATAATTTTTAGCGACAGCAAGACACGCTAGCTCGCCCATAGTATTGCTTGAAAATGGGTAGAGTGCCGCGCAGGCGATCACGGCTCCATCACGCTCCATCACGGTGAAATGGTCGATTTCTATTTCAAGATGTTCACGAGAACGTTTAACCAATACACCATTTTCTTCCAATGGCTGAATAAGCTCTAAAATACCCGCCACATCATCAATAGTTGCTTGACGAGTGGTTTCAAAAGATACAGAACTAATTAATGTGCCAGCACCATCACGACTGAATAATTCTTGTAATAATGCGCCATCTTGAGAGCGATCTAATAAATGTACGCGTGGTACGCCCGCATTACAGGCAGTAACTGCTGCAGATAAGGTATGGCTTTTTTGTTCAATTACATTTGCTTGTTCGAGTGTTAATTCACGTGGTAATTCCAAGTGAGCATCACCGATCAAGATCAGTTTATTAGCGGTGAGCTCGCTTGCTACTTTTGTTGCAATTGCCTCCGCTGATAAATTGAATATTTCTCCTGTTGGCGAATAACCTAAAGGAGGCAACAAGACGATATTGCCTTGGGCAAGCTGTTGATTGATACCGTCGGTATCAATACGGCGTACTTCACCGGTATTGCCTAAATCAATACCCTCTTTAATGCCAACAGGTTGGGCTGTAACCAAATTGCCACTGATGCAACGGATTTGAGCATCAGCCATTGGAGTATGTGGCAGGCTAAACGATAACTTAGCTTCAATTTCAAGACGTAATTTACCAATCACTGACTTGGCGATTTTCAAGCTAGCTTCATCAGTTACTCGTAGGCCTTGATGATATTGAACAGTAATATTATGAGTGATGCATTGTTGTTCGATTTGTGAGCGTGCACCATAAACTAAAACCAGCTGAACTCCCAAGCTATTTAAGATGGCAATATCGTGGATTAAATTATCGAAACTTGAAGACGCAATAGTGTCACCGTCAAATGCAATAACAAAGGTGGCATTGCGATGTGCGTGAATATAAGGCGCAGCACTACGAAACCAACTTGTTGTCGTGGCATTATCATTCGCTATTGATGTGTTGTCTGTCGAGTTCATAGTGTTCTTTTTATCGTAGTGGCGGTATTTTCGCAAAGTTCGTGTAAAATTCAAAAGATTAAATATCGCTGGCCTCGCTTACGTCGGCCGATAAAGTGCCTATTTGTTTGGAGAGTTATCATGCCTGAATATCGTTCAAGAACATCCACTGCCGGTCGTAATATGGCGGGAGCGCGTGCTTTATGGCGTGCTACAGGCATGAAAGATGATGACTTTAGTAAGCCAATTATTGCCATTGCTAATTCCTTTACTCAGTTTGTACCAGGTCATGTGCATTTGAAGGATATGGGGCAGCTAGTTGCGCGTGAAATAGAGAAGGCGGGTGGTGTTGCCAAAGAATTTAATACTATCGCCGTTGATGATGGAATTGCGATGGGTCATGGCGGAATGTTGTACAGTTTACCGTCACGAGACATCATTGCTGATTCGGTGGAATATATGGTCAATGCACATTGTGCTGATGCCATTGTCTGTATTTCAAACTGTGACAAAATTACACCAGGAATGTTGATGGCGGCTTTGCGATTAAATATCCCCGTGATCTTTGTTTCTGGCGGCCCAATGGAAGCGGGTAAAACCAGGTTAGCCGGTAAGGATGTCAAATTAGATCTGGTTGATGCGATGGTGCAAGCAGCAGATGAAAATGTCAGTGATGAAGACGTAGCCCAAGTGGAACGATCGGCTTGTCCAACTTGTGGTTCATGTTCAGGCATGTTTACGGCTAACTCGATGAACTGTCTAACCGAGGCACTGGGTTTATCGTTACCAGGAAATGGCTCCTTATTAGCGACACATTCTGATCGGGAACAGTTATTTCTTGAGGCTGGCCGGACAATTGTTGCCTTAGCGAAACGCTATTACGAAGGTGATGATGAATCCGCATTGCCACGATCTATTGCGTCTAAAAAGGCATTTGAAAATGCCATTGCACTCGATATTGCTATGGGTGGATCGACTAATACAGTATTACATTTATTGGCTGCGGCTCATGAAGGTGCAGTTGATTTTACGATGGATGATATTGACCGGATGTCTCGACGAATTCCTAATTTATGTAAAGTTGCGCCAGCAACCCCTGAATATCATATGGAAGATGTGCATCGTGCTGGTGGCGTATTTAGTATTCTGGCGGAATTAGCGGCGGGGGATTTATTGCATACAGAGTTACCAACCGTACATAGTGCCAGCTTAGCCGATGCCTTAGCGCAATGGGATGTGGTTCGTGGTGATAGTGAAATAGCAAAACAGCGTTATTTAGCAGGGCCGGCCGGTATACCAACGCAAGTTGCTTTTAGCCAAAGTACACGGTGGCCGAGTTTGGATTTAGACCGTGAAACAGGTTGTATACGCAATATTGAGCATGCTTATAGTCAAGATGGTGGTTTGGCGGTGTTATTCGGTAATATTGCTTTAGAAGGCTGCATTGTCAAAACGGCCGGTGTTGATGAATCAAATTTAATGTTTTCTGGACCCGCCCGCATTTTTGAATCGCAAGATGCTGCGGTGACAGCCATTTTGACCGAACAAGTTATTGAAGGTGATGTGGTTCTGATCCGTTATGAAGGACCTAAAGGCGGTCCCGGCATGCAGGAAATGTTGTATCCAACTAGTTATCTAAAATCGAAGGGCCTAGGTAAAGCTTGTGCATTATTAACCGATGGACGATTTTCTGGCGGCACATCAGGATTATCTATTGGACATGCTTCACCAGAAGCCGCCGAAGGCGGTAATATAGGCTTAGTTGAACAGGGCGATACTATTGTGATCGATATTCCTAATCGTATTATCAGTGTTGATGTGTCAGATGCCGTATTAGCACAACGTCGTATTGTGATGGAAGCGAAAGGTGATTTAGCGTGGCAACCGGTTAATCGTGAACGAGATGTGAGTTTGGCATTACAAGCTTATGCGGCATTAACCACATCGGCATCAAAAGGTGCAGTACGTGACGTAGATCAATTAAAACATCGTTAATAGATCTCTGCAAATAGGCGTTTGATAGAAGTCTAATGGATGAGATATAGTGATGCTAGGAAATTTCGATAGTCTGAATTAGGGAGCGAAGGACGCACAATGCTGGGGATGGAACATAGTTATATTTTGCCAGAAATGGTTATGGTTGAAAGCTATGACTATTCGTTGGTTATTTTATCGGTTTTGATTGCTGTATTCTCGTCATTTACCGCTTTTGGTTCTGCTGAGAGGATAAGCTCTTCCTCTAAAAAATCACACAAAATAGCCTGGAATATATTTGGTGCGACAGCTATGGGTGTGGGTATTTGGGCGATGCACTTTGTGGGAATGCTGGCGTTAACCTTACCTGTCCCCATTTACTATGATGTCTTTATAACGATTATATCTGTGGTTCCGGCGATGTTTGCTAGCAGTGTTGTGCTTGCAATGATGACACAGGAATCGTTTAGTCATCGTCGTCTGCTGGCTGGCGGTACATTGCTAGGAGCTGGTATTGGACTGATGCATTATATCGGTATGGCAGCGATGCGAATGAACGCCATTATGATTCATGATACGGTTTTATTTTATCTTTCGATCATCGTGGCAGTAGTCTTGGCCACTATTGCGCTTAAGATAAAACATCTGGCGACTAATCAAGGTGATTACCAGTTCATCACTAAGAACCAAATATTAAGTGCCATTGTGATGGGTAGTGCCACATCAGGCATGCACTATACCGCGATGGCAGCGGCTAACTTTTCACCAACAAATACTCCTCAAACCATCATTGGTTTAGAGCAAAGCTCTTTAACTGTGCTGGTGAGTATCGCCATTGGTGTACTGTTACTGTTGGCAATACTTATTCCTCACTTATTACGTTATAAACAAACTGCAAATGAATTAACAAGGCTAATTGAACAAGAGAAAGAGGATAAATTACGTATTCGTTTCATTGTGGATTCGGCATTAGATGCCATCATTCAGATGGATGCTAAAGGAAATATTGTTGACTGGAGCCACCAAGCAGAAACGATGTTTGGTTGGAAACGTGATGAGGTAATAGCTGAGAAACTATCTGACATAATTATTCCTGAACGATATCGAGATGCACATACTCAAGGCCTTGCCCGATTTGTTGAAACCGGAGAAGGGACTGTCCTGAATCAAGTCATTGAAATTGAAGCGCTACATAAGGACAAGCATGAATTTCCGATCGAATTGACGATTTCCGTGATTGCGATAGCAGAAGGATATGAGTTTAATGCTTTTATTCGTGATATTAGTGAGCGACATCAGAAACAGGCCGAGCAACGTTTATTGGCACAAGTATTTAGTGAGGCTCATGAGGGCATTATCATCACAGATATGGAAGGTAATATTGTTGATGTTAATCCAACTTTCAGTGAGATAACGGGTTATAGCCGCGAAGAAGTTCTTGGCCGAAATCCACGCATGTTTAGCTCAGAGAAACATGAGCCAGAGTTTTATGCGGATATGTGGCAATCCATTATTGAACAGGGACACTGGCAAGGCGAAATTTGGAACCGTAAGAAAAATGGTGATCTTTTTGCAGAAATGCTCACTATCTCGGCATTAAAAGAAAACGATATCACCACACATTATGTATGTTTGTTTTCAGAGGTTACGCAATATATAGAACAGCAAAAAGCCTTAGAACTTATGGCTCATTATGATGTGTTGACCCAATTGCCGAATCGTACTTTATTTGCAGATCGGGTGAGCCAAGCAATGGCTCATGGAAAGCGAGGCAGTAGTTTGCTTGCAATCTGCTTTCTTGATCTAGATGATTTTAAACCCATTAATGATAATTATGGCCATGATGTGGGTGATCGCTTACTGATTGAGGTAGCGACACGCATTAAATCTAATATTCGTGAAGAAGATACTGTTTCACGCCAAGGAGGCGATGAATTTACCCTACTGTTAGGTGGTATAGAAAGCATAGAGCAATGTGAAGAATGGTTAAAACGGATCCTACATTCTTTAGCTCAACCTTACCTCATTGATCAGCATTCTCACCAGATTAGTGCTTCCATTGGTGTCACCATTTATCCACTCGACAAGAGTGATTTAGATACATTAATGAGGCATGCCGACCAAGCCATGTATCAGGCGAAATTATCGGGCAAGAACGCTTACCGTTTATTTGATGCTTCTGATGCTCGACAAATGGTAGAAAAGCAATCTCAACTGCAGGAGATTGAAAGGGCTTTATCAAACAATGAATTTTGCTTGTACTACCAACCTAAAATCAATATGAAAACAGGTGAAATATTTGGTGTGGAGGCGTTGATTCGGTGGCAACATCCTGAAAAGGGATTGATTCTACCTTTTGAGTTTTTACCGATAATTGATGGCTGTGCATTAGAAATCCAAGTGGGTGATTGGGTTGTAAATGAAGCATTATCTCAGCTGAATAATTGGCAACACCAAGGTATAGACCTTGAAATAAGCATCAATATATCGTCTTATCATTTGCAGGCAAATTCCTTCTTTTCTCAGTTGGACCGAGCCCTAGCAGAACATCCTGATTTGAATTCTAAAAATGTGCAATTAGAAATATTAGAAAGTAGTGCGCTTGGCGATCTTACTGCGATCAGTACGATCATCAGAACCTGTCGCCAGACCTTAGGTGTGCAGATTGCTTTAGATGATTTTGGAACGGGCTACTCATCGTTAGCACATATGAGAAACCTGCCTGTGAATATAGTCAAAATAGATAGAGGTTTTGTCCGAGACATGTTGGAAGATCCTGGTGATTATGCCATTATTGATGGTATTTTAGGGTTGGCAGATTCTTTTAATCTTGAGGTAATAGCAGAAGGTGTTGAAACAACAGAACATGGTTTAATGTTGCTGATGATGGGCTGTGAGTTAGCGCAAGGTTTTGGTATTGCCCGGCCGATGCCTGCTGCAGAACTTCCACAGTGGATGATTGACTATCAGCCAAATGAGGCTTGGGCAGCATGTGATATTGAGATGACTAGCGAAAAAGAAAAGCGCAGTACATTGCTCAAGTTAACAACAGAATATTGGTTTAACAATATCAAAACTAAGTTGCAAGCATCACAAAGTGAAGGTGCCTCATTGGTGTTAACAAAATGCCATCTAGGTACTTGGCTTGGCTATTTAAGAAAAGAACAAATATTTGATGATTTATGGTTGGATGAATTACAGCAAGCACATAATGAGATGTATGCCAAAGGTAATGAGTTGATCGTGCAGTACCAAGCTGGGGAGTTGGATTCTGCAATGAATAGTTTCAAAGAGCTTACAGTGAGTTATCGATCAGTCAGTAATATTTTGGCTCAATATAACTAATTATCAAAGGCTACACGGTCTTATGGCGAGGAAGTTTCTGTGAAATTACTGCGGTAACAGCGATTAAGCATGCCGAAGCAATCAAACAGCCAATTAAGTCATAATATTGAAAAATAAGGCCGGATAAAATAGTACCGCTTAGGCGGCCACCAGCATTTGCCATATAATAAAAACCAACATTCATTGCTACATTATCATGCTCAGACCATTCAACAATCAGATAGGAATGTACGGCTGAATTCATCGCGAACACGATGGCGAACAAACTTAATCCCAAAGTAATCACCCATATCGGATTCAAGCCTGAGTAGAGGCCTACGGCAATAGCTGCGGGGCAAAACATTAGGCTATACGCTAATATTTGCGTTGTTTTACCATCAGGGGTTTGTTGAGAAGCACTCAATTTGATAAGGGATGGACTCAGTGCTTGCACCAAGCCATAGCCGATGATCCATAAGGCAAAAAAGCTACCAATTTGGTCGAATTTCCAGTTTAGGGTTGCGGATAAATAAATAGGTAGGCCTATAACAAACCAGACATCTCGCGATCCAAATAAGAAAAATCGAGCAGCGGATAGCCAGTTAACCGCTAGAGAATTTGAGAATAGTTGGGAAAACTTGGCTTTGTTTTGTGTTTTCCCCAATTTTTTGGGCAATAAAAACCAAGTTAATAATAGTGTTACAAATAAACCACTAGCAAGGATTAGTAAGGCGCCTTGGAATCCATATAGTGTTAGCAGTAGGCCACCGAGGAAAAAGCCGATGCCTTTTAAAGTGTTTTTGGAACCGGTTAATCGAGCGACCCATTTGAATAGTTGGTTTGAGCTTGTTGTTTGTTCTGCTGATGTGGGGAGGAATAATTTAATGCTTGCTTTAGCACTCAGTTTATTGAGATCTTTGGCAATACCCGATATAGCTTGCGCGCACATAACATAGAGAATGCTCAAGTACTCGGGTGAGACGGTCAGCATCAATAAGGCGAAAATTTGCAATGCAATGCCAAGGTTCAGCGTGATATTGAGACCAAAGCGTGCGCTGAACCAAGCTCCAAGGAGATTAGTAACAATGCCAAAAAATTCATAAAATAAAAATAAGCTAGCAATAGCTAATGGCGAGTAGCCAAGCTGGTGGAAATAGAGCACCACCAACATTCGGATAGCGCCATCTGTTAGCGTGAAAGCCCAATAGCCACCAGTGATAACAGCGTAATGACGTAAGCTCTGGCTACTATCCATTTTTACATTACCTGTTTAAATCACCAAATAACGTCAGCTATTATAGGTTGCCCCAACTACTTTTCTTTTGAAAACGTAAGCGTGGCAAAATTAAGCCGAGTAGCAGACCTCCAAATAATACCGCAGCACCAATCAAAAACCAGCTTTTGGCATCACTGTCTTTGAGGGCGCTATTTTCAATGACCAGTGATTGAATTTGATGATCAATTTGCTGTAATTTTTCTTTTAATTGTCGGTTCTCATTATCTAAGGCGACAGCATTTGATGCGGTATTGCGCAAGCTGTCGAGCTCTTTACTTAATCGTTGAGACGTTTCTTTCAATGATAGGTTTTCAGTACCAGTGTTTGAGTTTTGAGATGAAAGTGCTTGAATTTCTTCTTTATAGGTTGCGAGTTCAAGTTCTAAATTGGCTACTCTTTGATCGCTTGCTTCAAGTTGATTACGTGAACTAGGCGTATTGCTGAGATAGCGTGTTAATACCCAGCCGGTGACACCCTTACCCGTTCTAACTTTAGAATAGCCAGTAGCATCGGTTTCAATGATATCTAGTTTGGCGCCACTTTTTAACATTTTACGGATACCAAATTTAACCCCTTGGCCGGAGCGCATGGTGATCTCAAGTTCATCGGAAACGTAACGAGTCGTTTCAGTAAACGCTGCGAATGGCGTTAATAAAGGCAAGAGGAGTAAAGCAGTAAAAATTCTTTTCACAATAATAAGTCTTCAGGTCTGTTTAGTTGAAACATCTATTTTATCAGACATTGATGCAAGGCCGATGCTATTAATGCAATCAACACTATCGTTTACTTGAAAACGGAGAGTGGCACCCCAACCTATTTAGCTAACGAGTAATTCAATAGAAGATATTATGTTCCGTTTCTTATTTATATTATTTTTATTAGTGCCCTTAATAGAAATCTATTTTTTAATAAAAGTCGCTGGTGTTATTAGCGCTGGTTGGACTATTTTTGCTATCGTCGCAACAGCAGTAATTGGTGCTGGTTTGTTACGTATCCAAGGTGCATCGACTTTATTGCGAGCGCAATCAAGCATGTTAAAAGGATCACTACCTGCGATGGAGGTGATGGAAGGTTTTGCATTGGCTCTCAGTGGGGTATTGTTGTTAACGCCGGGCTTTTTTACGGATACATTTGGTTTTTTATTATTAATTCCAGCTGTTCGACGGTGGATAATCAGCCGGAAATTACAAAATCCCAGTTTTGTGCAAGGCAGTTACGATGGTAGAAATCCATCTGATTCAACTATCATTGAAGGTGAGTTAGTTGATAATGATGACGATCGTCATCTCCGATAATTATTTTGCTTAATCCCCTTGAAGTTTATTTTTACAACCCCATGTATGGGGTTCTAGATTTATTTAGACACATTTTATTAGACATTTTTTGAGGAAATATTAATGAATATTCGTCCCCTTCATGATCGTGTGATCGTTCGTCGCATGGAAGAAGAAACAACTAGTGCCGGTGGCATTATTATCCCTGATAACGCAGCTGAGAAACCAGTCGGTGGCGAGATTATCGCAGCAGGAAAAGGCAAAATTACTGATTCTGGAGATGTCCGTGCAATGGATGTCAAAGTTGGCGATAAAGTATTGTTTGGCAAATATGCCGGTACTGAAATCAAAGTTGATGGTGAAGAGTTATTGGTAATGCGTGAAGACGATATTGTTGCCGTAATCGAAGATTAATCGTCTTTTTATCCGATTTCGGTGTTGAATGTTCGTCTCTGAGCCTCATGTATCAATATATACATTCCGGTTCTCAACAAACATTCGCCTAGAACTCAAATAAAAATCCTGATTAATTTAGAACAATAAAACTGGTTCTATATTAAAGAATATTAAAGAGGAATAAATCATGGCTGCAAAAGAAGTCAAATTTGGCGCAGATGCGCGTAGTTTAATGGTCAACGGTGTAAATACACTGGCTGATGCGGTAAAAGTAACATTAGGGCCTAAAGGTCGTAATGTTGTTTTAGATAAAAGTTACGGTGCACCAACAGTCACCAAAGACGGTGTTTCTGTTGCAAAAGAAATTGAATTAGAAAACAAATTCGAAAACATGGGTGCGCAAATGGTAAAAGAAGTGGCTTCTCATACTTCTGATGCTGCTGGTGATGGAACAACAACGGCAACCGTATTGGCACAAGCTATTTTACGTGAAGGTATGAAAGCCGTTGCGGCAGGTATGAATCCAATGGATCTTAAACGTGGTATAGACAAAGCAGTTGGTGCAGCGGTAGAAGAATTAAAAGGCATGTCAGCGGCATGTGACGATGATAAAGCGATTTCTCAAGTAGGTACTATTTCTGCAAACTCTGATGAATCTGTTGGTGGCATCATTGCAGAAGCGATGCAGAAAGTAGGTAAAGAAGGCGTTATCACTGTTGAAGATGGTAGCGGTTTTGACAACGAATTAGATGTAGTTGAAGGCATGCAGTTTGATCGTGGTTACTTATCTCCTTACTTTGTGACTGACCAACAAACAATGGCAGCAGATTTAGAAAATCCATTTGTATTGTTATTCGACAAAAAAATTGCCAATATTCGTGAATTATTGCCAACACTGGAAGCTGTTGCACAAGCAAGTCGTCCATTGTTGATTATTGCTGAAGATGTTGAAGGTGAAGCTTTGGCAACATTGGTCGTGAACAGCATGCGCGGAATCGTTAAAGTATGTGCTGTTAAAGCTCCTGGTTTTGGCGACCGTCGTAAAGCAATGTTACAAGATATCGCGGTATTAACGGGTGCGACAGTAATTTCTGAAGAAGTCGGTTTAAGCCTTGAAAAAGTGACTTTGGAAGATCTTGGTTCAGCTAAGAAAATCACTATCAGTAAAGAGAACTCAACTATTATTGATGGTGCAGGTACTGCTGCTGATATCACCGCTCGTGTTGAACAGGTTCGAGCTCAAATTGCTGATTCTTCTTCTGATTACGATAAAGAAAAATTACAAGAACGTGTTGCTAAATTAGCTGGTGGTGTTGCCGTTATTAAAGTTGGTGCAGCAACAGAAATGGAAATGAAAGAGAAGAAAGCACGTGTTGAAGATGCACTACATGCAACTCGCGCAGCGGTTGAAGAGGGTGTTGTTGCTGGTGGTGGTGTTGCACTTGTTCGTGCAGAAGGTAGCTTAGGTAAATTGAAAGGTGATAACACCGATCAAGATGCCGGAATCACAATTGCACGTCGTGCAATGGAAGAGCCTTTACGCCAAATCGTAGCAAATGCGGGCGAGGAAGCTTCAGTTATTCTAAATGAAGTGTCAGCTGGCAAAGGTAACTATGGTTACAATGCGGCAACAGGTGAATATGGTGACATGATTGAAATGGGTATTTTGGATCCCACTAAAGTAACGCGTACTGCATTGCAAAATGCAGGATCAGTTGCTGGTTTAATGTTGACTACTGAAGCAATGATTGCTGAAACACCGCAAGATGCGGCTCCTGCTATGCCTGATATGGGTGGTGGTATGGGCGGTATGGGCGGCATGATGTAATTAAAAACAAGCTTTTCGCTTCTGGCGGTGTTGGATGATGTTCTGCGCTCCTCATGTATTAATCATACATTCCGGTGCTTAAAAATAATCCGCCTAACCAGAAACAAAAATATCAGTTTTTGATTTTGCTCTAAGTTAGATTAAAAGCCTCGACAATAGTCGGGGCTTTTTTATGCAATAGAAGATAAAATAGTTTAATGACTGATAGCCAATTTACTTTAAAACAAGCACATCGATTATCGGTCGCACCAATGCTGGATTGGACTGATCGGGATTTTCGTTATTTTGTACGCTTAATATCCAAACATTGTTTACTTTATACCGATATGGTGACGACGGGCGCATTAATTCATGGTGATAGTGAACGGTTTCTTGCTCATGATGTCAGTGAATATCCTTTGGGATTACAATTGGGTGGTAGTGATTCGGAGGCATTATCAAAATGTGCTTTATTGGGGCAGCAAGCAGGTTATAGCGAAATCAATCTTAATGTGGGCTGCCCAAGCGACCGGGTGCAATCAGGTCGCTTTGGTGCCTGCTTAATGGCGGAACCACATGTGGTGGCGGAAGGTGTAACAGCGATGCGATCAGTAGTTGATATCCCAATAACGGTTAAAACGCGATTAGGGATTGATAAGCTTGATAGTTATGAGTTTTTAACTGATTTTATTTCACAAGTTGCAGATGCCGGTTGTGAGATATTTATATTGCATGCACGCAAAGCCTGGTTGCAAGGATTGAGCCCAAAAGAAAATCGTGATGTACCAGCATTAGAATATACTAAGGTATATCAACTTAAGCAGGATTTCCCACATCTTCATATTGATATAAATGGTGGTATTCATACCCTTGATGAGGTGGAGCAACATTTAAAGCATGTTGATGGAGTGATGATGGGGCGAGCAATTTATCATAACCCTTATCTATTGGCACAGGCTGATAACGATCTATTTGGCGATCAGCATCAAATATCATCACGTCATGATGTGATTAACAGAATGTTGCCTTATATTGAACAACGGATGTCACAGGGACGACCAATTAAATCGATAACACGTCATTTATTAGGCTTATTTCAAGGTCAGCCAGGCGCCAAGGCTTGGAGGCGACATCTGAGTGAGAATGCTCATTTAAAAGATGCAGGTCTAGAGGTGTTGGAAGATGCCTTGGCTTTAGTTCCTGATGCCAGTGCCTTTGTTGAGTAAGTAGAGTGCAAAACTCGTTAGCCCTGCAATACAAACGAGAATAATGCCGAAAGCGATAGCAACCGGAATATCTGACACACCTAACATGCCAAAGCGAAATGCATTGACCATATATAAAATAGGGTTGAGCAAGGATACGTTTTGCCAAAATTCAGGTAGCAAACTGATCGAATAAAATACACCGCCTAAATAGGTTAGTGGCGTGAGAATGAACGTTGGGATAATCGATATTTCATCGAAGCTATTGGCATAAATCGCATTAATAAAACCACCTAGAGCAAACATCATCGAACTAAGAATGATCATACTGATGGTGATCCATAGATGCTGTATTTCGATAGCAGTAAAAAACAGCGATACAATCGTGACAATAAGCCCGACACATAATCCTCGTGCCATACCGCCAGTGACATATCCTGCCAAGATAAGGTAATTTGGGACTGGCGCTACGAGTAATTCTTCAATGTGATTTTGAAACTTGGCGCTAAAAAATGATGAGGCGACGTTGGAATAAGCATTGTTAATCACCGACATCATGATAATGCCAGGTGCGATATATTCCATATAACTAAATCCGCCCATTTGACCGATACGGCTGCCGATCAAATTACCAAAGATAATGAAGTATAAGGTCATGGTAATAGCTGGTGGCAATAAGGTTTGTGGCCAAATGCGAATAAATCGGCGGATTTCACGCGTTAATAAGGTTTGAAAGGCCACCCAATATTGGTATTGTTGCAAGCTCATAAGGTCGCTTCGGACTTTTCGACTAAGCTTAGAAATAACTCTTCCAAGCGGTTAGCTTTATTTTTCATACTACAGACTTCAATGCCTTTGTCGGAGAGTATGGAAAACAAGTCATTTAGGCTATCATCTCGCTTAAGTTCAACCTCAATAGTCTTGTCATCAATTTGTTGGAACGCAATAGTATTTAGCGTGAAGTCGAAGGGCAGTGATGCTTTAAGATCGAGTATAAATGTTTCTTTATCAAGTCGATTAAGCAGTGATTTCATGTCGGTATTTTCGATGATATTGCCGTGGTCAATAATAGCAATATTCCGACAGAGATTTTCGGCTTCTTCTAAATAATGGGTTGTTAAAATAATGGTGGTGCCCTGAGCATTGATATCCTGTAAAAAAGTCCACATTGAACGACGAAGCTCAATATCTACCCCGGCTGTTGGTTCATCAAGGATCAATAATTGCGGCTTATGTATCAAGGCGCGCGCGATCATTAATCGACGTTTCATACCGCCAGATAAAGCTCGTGCAGGGGTGTGACGTTTATCCCACAGGCCAAGTTGATGTAACAGTTCATCAGCACGGGGCTCGGCTTGTTTGGCGGGCATGCCGTAATAACCGGCCTGATTAACTAAAATATGTTTAACTTGTTCAAAACCATTGAAGTTAAATTCTTGTGGCACTAAGCCGAGGAAGGATTTGGCTAGTTCAGGATCACAGTCAATACAGGTATCAAAAATTTTAACGTTGCCAGACGTTTTTGTTACTAATGATGTTATGACCCCAATTGTCGTTGATTTGCCAGCACCATTAGGACCCAGTAAAGCAAAGAAATCACCCTGTTTAACTTCAAGGTCAATGCCTTTTAAGGCTTCAAAGCCATCGCTATATGTCTTAGATAGGTTTTGGATAGAGAGTGCTTTCACAGTTTTGTCGCAGCATAATAAAGAGCGCTAGGTTATCATGCTTATATGAATGATAATACTCAGGTATCAGCAAACAATAAAATTCTGCCACCACTATCACAAGATGAGCTGTTAAAACGATGTGGTGATTTAGTAGGAAAAACGTTAGGACAAGTTGCCGCTGAGTTAGGTATCGCTGTGCCAGAAGATTTAAAGCGACATAAAGGTTGGGTTGGAGGACTGTTAGAGCAGGTATTAGGTGCTGATGCTGGCAATAAGGCTGAACCTGATTTTGTAGCATTGGGTATTGAAATGAAAACACTGCCACTAAATGCTCAAGGCTTACCTAAGGAATCGACGTATGTCTGTACTGTCTCGATGCAGCAAACAGGTGAAATGACCTGGCAAGAGAGTTGGGTAAGACGCAAATTATCATATGTATTATGGGTGCCTGTAGAGGCCGACAATACGATTCCATTGGCGGAGCGCTATATTGGTCAAGCATGGTTATGGAAGCCGACAATAGAACAAAATTTAATCCTACAACGTGATTGGGAGGGATTAATGGATCGTATTGTTTTAGGGGAGCAGGGAGAGTTAACTGCTAAAGAAGGTGAATATATGCAAATCCGTCCTAAAGCAGCTCATAGTCGAGTACTTTCAGTAGGGGTTTCTGAAGATGGTTTAACAGAAAAAATTAATCCAAAAGGGTTTTATTTAAGGACGATCTTTACCCAGAAATTATTAGATAATGGGTGAATAATTGACCCAAATGTACACAACAAGGCAAAATGAAGATTGTTAACAGATATGGAAAGGTAAATGCGACAATTAAATGCATTGGTGATTGATGGAACAGAATTATTCCGGAACATTGTTCAAGAATTATTAGAAAAAGCGGGTTTTACTGTGTCTGTTGCAGCGTCGGGCTTAGAAGGATTAGAGCTTGCCAAGAGTGAGCAGTTTACGATGGTATGTTGTAGTTTCCACCTAGAGGGTATTTCTGGCAGCGAATTTTGTGGTCAAATAAGATCAATAGAGGGCTATGATTTTACGTCTGTTATTGTTTTGACCGATGAGGATAATTCTAGGCTTCTTAAACAGGCATTATTAGCTGGCGCAACGGATATCTTCAGTAAAAAGGATCTGACAGAGTTAGAAGTTTATTTGGACCGATTCGCAGAACGAGAAAGTAGACAATTATCAGGACGGGTACTGTTTATTGAGGATTCCCGTGTTTTACAAGAGATAGTCATTGACCTTCTTACCGATATGGGGCTGGATGTTGATGCATACTCGCATGGCGAAGGTGCCTGGGAAGCGTATGAAACGGGTCATTATGACTTGGTTATCACCGATATTATGCTCGAAGGTGCTATGAGTGGTATTTCCTTGGTTAGGAAGATTAGGCGGGCACAGGGCGAACATGGCAATATCCCAATTATTGCGACTTCTGGTTTTGATAATGTTTCCCGGAAAATAGAATTATTTCATTTGGGTGTCAATGACTATGTGGCCAAGCCAATTGTGCGAGAGGAACTTCGCCAACGTGTTTATAATCATATAACGAGTTATCAAGGACTGCAGGAGCTTCGCGCTCAACAAAAATCACTTTATAGCTTGGCAATGTTAGATGAATTAACACAATTATTTAATCGTCATGCTTTGCGTGAATTTTCAGGTAAATATTTTAGTGAAGCACGTCGGTTTAATCGGCCTTTATCGCTGGCTGTTTTGGATATTGATCATTTTAAAAGTATTAATGAAAAATATGGCTATCATAAAGGAGATAAAGTATTAGCGGAGTTAGGTGGGTGGTTAAAGCGCTTTGTGCGGGATGAGGATTTAGTGGCGCGATGGGCTGGCGAGGAATTTATTTTTCTACTACCAAATTGCGACTCAGAAACTGCTGAAGGATTGATGAACCGACTGCAAAAACGCTTGTCCCAATTCAAATTAGCAAATTTAACATTAACGGTTAGTATCGGTATAGCAACGATGAGGGTTAAAACTGAATATAACCTAAATGGCTTGTTTGACTTGGCGGATGGTGCGATGTATCAAGCAAAGATGGCTGGTCGAAATTGCATCAAAATTTATCATGAAAAGGATTAAGCGCTACGGCGTTTGATAGCGTTTTGTAAAGTCTATGCATTGCGCATGATTTAGCATAAATAGTCCGTGGCCACCGTGCTGAAAATCTAGCCATAAAAATTCAATATCAGGCCATTTCTCCATGACGGAAAAATCACTGTTACCGACTTCCACAAATAATACGCCGCTAGCTGTTAAAAACTCTGCTGCATGCAGTAGAATCTGTTCGACTAATGCGAGTCCATTATTATCTGCTTCTAGAGCTGAAGCGGGTTCATGGCGATATTCATCTGGTAGTGTTGCCATTTCATCGGTCCCAACATAGGGTGGATTACTGACGATTAGCTCATATTTTTGATTATCTAATGCTGTCCATAAATCAGATTGAATAGTCTGTATTCGGTTATTTAGATGATATTTAGCAATATTGATATTGGCGACATCAAGCGCGTCCGTACTAATATCAATAGCATCGATCATTGCGTTAGGAAATACTTCTGCACAGGCAATGGCAATACAGCCACCACCGGTACATAGATCAAGAATATGATGAACTGAGTCAGGCTGCTTGACCCAAGGTATAAACTGTTCATTAATTAATTCTGCAAAAGGTGATCGCGGGATCAATACTCGCTCATCGACATAAAATGGCATACCGGCAAACCAGGCTTCATGAGTGAGGTAGGCCACAGGTACTCGGTCAGTAATGCGTCGTTGAATTAATTCTGCAATAGCCTGCTTTTCAGCATGAGTGAGGCGAGCATCAGCAAACAATTCAGGAAATTCGGTGGTGGGTAAATGCAAGCTATGTAAAATGAGTTGTAAGGCATCATTAAAGGCATCGGCATTACCATGGCCGTAGAATAAGTTAGCAGCATTAAACTGCGATGTTGCCCAGCGTAGAATGTCTCTTAGTGTATGGAGTTCATCAACAACTGTTTGTTGAATAGAGCTCATTTAGTGCGAAACATCTACAAAATGGCCTGCCACTGCAGCCGCTGCAGCCATCGCCGGGCTGACTAAATGTGTGCGTCCTCCTAAGCCTTGGCGACCCTCAAAATTACGATTAGATGTGGATGCACAATGTTCGCCTGATTCAAGACGATCAGCATTCATGGCTAAGCACATTGAACAGCCAGGATCACGCCATTCAAAACCTGCTTTAATAAAGATTTTATCCAAGCCTTCTTGTTCTGCTTGTTGTTTGACCAAGCCTGATCCAGGAACGACTAATGCTTGTTTTAATGAGCTGGCAACTTTACCACCCTTAATTGCCTTAGCAGCCTGTCGTAAGTCTTCAATACGTGAATTAGTGCAAGAGCCAATAAAGACACGGTCAAGTGGAATATCAGCGAGAGATTGATTGGCGGTTAGCCCCATATAGCTTAATGCTTTCTCCATACCATTACGTTTGACCAAATCTGTTTCATTGGCAGGATCGGGTACATTTTCATCAATGGAAATTACCATTTCAGGCGAGGTGCCCCAGGTCACTTGTGGCTTGATGTCGGCGGCATTAAGTACAACCGTTTTATCAAACACGGCACCTTCATCACTGTGTAAATCTTGCCAAGCGGCAACAGCTTTGGCCCAGTTATCGCCTGCTGGTGAAAATGGCCGGCCTTGTAAATAGTTAATTGTGGTGTCATCAACAGCAATAATACCGGCACGGGCACCTGCTTCAATCGTCATATTACAGACTGTCATTCGACCTTCCATAGTCAGCGCTTGAATAGCTTCGCCAGCGAACTCAATGGTATAACCAGTACCGCCAGCGGTGCCTAATTCACCAATAATAGCCAATACAATGTCTTTGGCTGTCACACCATTTCTAACTTGGCCATCGACACGAACCAACATATTTTTGGCTTTTTTCTGAATTAAACATTGAGTCGCCAATACATGCTCAACTTCTGATGTGCCAATGCCAAAGGCTAAAGCACCAAAGGCGCCATGTGTTGAGGTGTGGGAGTCGCCACAAACAACCGTCATTCCTGGCAATGTTGCACCTTGCTCAGGGCCAACGACATGGACAATACCTTGGCGAATATCAGACAAATCAAATTCAGTGACACCAAAGTCTTTGCAGTTTTTGTCTAAGGTTTCTACTTGCAAACGTGAAATAGGATCAGCGATGCCTTGATCGCGATTATTGGTCGGTACATTGTGATCGGGTGTGGCTAAAATTGAATCTAGCCGATGTGGAGTACGATTGGCCATACGGAGGCCTTCAAATGCCTGAGGTGAGGTTACTTCATGGACAAGTTGGCGATCGATATAAAGTAGTGCGGTACCACTTTCTTCGGTACGTACAAGGTGTTGATCCCATAATTTATCGTAAAGTGTTTTGGCGGTAGTCATAGTTAATATGCGTGGAGTCGTTTTAAAGTTAAAGATTATACAGTCAAGATCTGTAATGCTCTATTATTGGTTTTGCGAGGGCAAAAAAAAACGAGTAGCCTAAAAAAGACCACTCGTTTTCTTATCTGCTTTTAGGAAAGTGATTATTCCATATTAGCGTGACGAGTTCTCATTGCCTCTTCAGTAATACCGCGCTCATGAATTAAATGAGACACCATTGCTTCCAAGAAAATCAATGTAGATAATTCAAACATAGTACCCATAGGCATGCCTTTGGTTAGTGCAAAACTATCCTCTGCACCAATTTGAATTGTTTGGTCAGCTAAGTCACCAATCGTTGAGCTAGATTTTGAACAAATCAAAACCACTTTAGCGCCTTCAGACTTGGCTTTATTGGTAAATGATACAAGCTGAGTTGTTTCACCTGAACCAGAGATAACGATTAATAAATCGCCTTCTCGGATGCTAGGCGTACTAATTTCACCTTGAACAAATACTTCATAACCACTATGCATCAATCTCATCCCTAGGAAGTTACCTACTAGTTTTGAGCGACCTGCACCTGTAATAAAGATGCGTTTAGCATCATCACACATTGAGACTAACTTAGCCTCAAATGAATCATCAGTTGAACTAAGGATATTAGTAATTTTATTTAACAGTAGATCACGATGCATTGTAATATTCCTTATGCTGCGTCAACTAATGCACGTAATTCTTTAGCTGAATCAGCTGGAGAATCAGCACCGTAGATAGCTGCACCAACAACAACAATTGCTGCACCAGCTTGCACTGTGCTTTGGATAGTATCTTTGTTGATACCACCAGCAACTGAAATTTTAACATCTAAGCCAAGACCAGCAATTAATGCTAAGTCAGCAAAAGGTGTTTGACCTGCAGCTTGTGCATCAAGACCAGTGTGAACACCGATGATTTGTGCACCGTTTGCAGCCGCTTCTTTAGCAACAGCAGCTTTATCTTCAACACCGATTAAGTCAACTTGACATTCAGCACTGTTAGCATTTGCAGCGTCGATAACGCCTTGGATTGTAGACATATCAGCAGCACCTAAAACTGTAGTGATAGCACCACCAGCTTCGAAGAAAGGTGTTGATTCGTAGCCACCAGCATCCATAGTTTTAAGGTCAACTAAGATTTTTTTGTCAGGGTGAGCAGCTTTTAATGCTTTAACAAGTTTAAGGCCGTTATATTTGATACAAGGCGTACCGATTTCTAAGATATCAACATATGGTGCAACTGCTTCTGCTAAACCCATTGTTGCGTCGAAGTCTAGAGAATCTAGAGCCATTTGAATTTCTGCCATGTTACATACTCCTAAGTAGTAGATTTGTTTAGTACACGTTAATTACGCGACTAATAACTATAATTCACAAGCCAGCCCAATGTCAATTGAACCAACTTTTAAAAATATCGACCCTAATTCCAATATAGAGAAGTAGGGTCGACAAGTTTGTTACTGCAATGATCTTGAGAAATTAAACTTCAATTTCTGCTAGACGATTGGCAAGTAATTCTTCAAGCACTTCTAGTGCTTTTGCAAAGCCATCAATACCTTCGGCTAATTTTTCAGTCGCCATCGGATCGGCAGCATGCATTGCTTCAAATGTTGCTTTATCCATGTTGATTTTTTCGATATTCATCGATGCAGCATTATCTGCAGATAATTTTTGTGGTAAGTCACCTTCAGTTGATTGCAATTCATCAAGCAATCCAGGTGAAATAGTTAATAAATCAACACCTGCTAATTCAGTGATTTCACCTAGGTTCCGGAAGCTTGCGCCCATTACTTCAGTGTTATAACCAAATTTTTTGTAGTAGTTATAAATTTCAGTTACTGATACCACACCTGGATCTTCAGCGGCTGGGTACGAATCACGACCGGTGTCTTTTTTGTACCAGTCAAGAATACGACCAACAAATGGTGAAATAAGTTGGATGCCATTTTCAGCACAAGCAATAGCTTGATGTAAACCAAATACTAAGGTTAAGTTAGTATGGATACCTTCTTGTTCAAGAACTTTGGCAGCCATAATGCCTTCCCAAGTCGCCGCAACTTTGATTAAGATGCGGTCACGAGAAACGCCAGCTGCTTCATATTGAGCGATAAGGTCACGACCTTTTTCAATTGTTGCATCAGTATCAAAAGATAGACGTGCATCTACCTCAGTTGAAACACGTTGTGGAACGATTTCAAGAATTTTCAAACCAAACGATACCGCTAAGCGGTCAAAAGCAAGTGTGACAACTTCAGATGCATCGGCATCAGCACCGACAGTTTCACGGGCGCCTTTTAATGTGTCATCAACAATGCCCTGATATTCTGGCATTTGTGCTGCAGCTGTAATTAAAGATGGATTAGTTGTTGCATCACGAGGTGTGAATTGCTCAATTGCAGCGATGTTACCTGTGTCGGCAACAACAACGGTCATGCTTTTAAGTTGGTCAAGTAAATTTGCCATGTTAAAAAATACCTTTTAAATTTGTAGTTAAAATACTCTAAACAACATTGTGCTACAGCAGAATGTTGCCAGAAAATGAATCGTTTATAGTGCTGGATTTTCGAATAACTAGAAGATGATGATTTCTAGAATTACAGCATATAAAGCTTAACTCTCTATAAAGCGATTAGCCTTGATTACGAATATATTGCTCAACGCCAGTAAGCTGTTCAGCGTTAGCTTGGTTTTGAATATATTGTTCAACACCTGTTGGTGTTGATGCTTCCGCTTGGTTTTGGATATAGTTTTCAACACCTGTCACTGCAGATGAAGTACTAGAAGCTTGGTTACGAATATAACGTTCAACACCGGTTAAACCATCGGTGTTTGATGAGGCATTAGCCTGATCTGAATTGGACGAAAACAAACCTGCGAAGAAGTCGCAAATTGAAGCAAAAAAACCTTTTTCAGTCATGGGTAATTCCTCTACTATTTTGTCTTTAACTCTATCCGGTGAGTATCTGGATAAGTCACTAAAATACTATAATTAGGGTGTCTATGGCAAGTTGACATCATTTAAATCAAGGGTTGAAGATGATTTTAGTAATGCCTCTGGTCACTAGATCAATGATTAAGCTAAACGATTAGCTCTATTACAACAATAAAAAAACGAGCAGCCATCTTGGCTACTCGTTATTTATTGAGACTTTAAAATTTAGAGAATCTCTAAATTATGCTGCATCTACTAATGCACGCAACTCTTTAGCAGAGTCTGCAGGAGAATCAGCGCCATAGATTGCCGCGCCGACTACAACAATTGTTGCACCAGC
Organism: Methylophagaceae bacterium; assembly: GCA_048595405.1. Lineage (GTDB taxonomy): Bacteria > Pseudomonadota > Gammaproteobacteria > Nitrosococcales > Methylophagaceae. The sequence continues at coordinate 2,332 of JBJPGB010000072.1, read as the reverse complement.
TTGAACTGTACTTTGGATAGTATCTTTGTTGATACCGCCAGCAACTGAAATACGAACACCAAGGTTCAAATCAGCAACTAGTTTCAAGTCAGAAAAGGGTGTTTGGCCAGCTGCTTGAGCATCAAGACCTGTGTGAACACCAATGATTTGTGCGCCGTTAGCAGCAGCTTCAGTTGCACATTTCGCTTTGTCTTTAACACTGATTAAGTCGATTTGAGCTTCAGCGCCGTTAGCATTAGCTGCTTTGATTACGCCGCCCATTGTTGCTTTATCAGACACACCAAGAACAGTACAGATGTCGCCACCAGCTTCGTAGAATGGAGTTGATTCGTATTCACCAGCATCCATCGTTTTAAGATCAACTAGGATTAATTTGTTAGGGAATTTTGCTTTTAATGCTGTAACAAGTTCTAGACCATTATATTTGATACAAGGTGTACCAATTTCTAAGATGTCAACATACGGTGCTACTTGCTCAGCAAGTGCGATAGTTGCGTCAAAATCTAGAGAATCTAGAGCCATTTGGATAAGTGCTTTTGCCATGCTGTCATGCTCCTAAAAAGTTTATTAATTTAGTAAATTACGTTAAAAATACGCCGAGAGAATATATAGCAAAACACCGTGCTTTGTCAATTTTAGCTGGTATGGCAGAAGAAAAATTGCGCCACTAAATAGCTGGACAGAGTGATTTGATTTATGACAAGCTTTGTTTGATGGTCAATTAATAATTTAGAGAAGAAGCTTTCTAACATGGAAACAATAGATAATATTGGTGGGTTAATTATTGATATGGATGGGGTGCTGTGGCATGGCAACGATCCAGTTGAGGGTTTGGTAGATTTTTTTTCAACATTACGAACAAGTAATATCCCCTTTGTTTTGGCGACTAATAATGCCAGCCTGACTCAACAGCAATATGTCGATAAGTTAGCTAAAATGGGTGTATCTGTAGTATTAGAAGAAGTGTTGACCTCAAGTATGGCGACGGCAAACTATCTTAAACAGCATCTGCCTAAAGACAAACATCGAGTGTTTGTGATTGGCGAGGATGGTCTGCGGCAGCCACTCATTGAGCAAGGATTTACATTAACAGAACTGTATCAAGTTAATCAGCCAGATAAGGGGATTATGGATCAGGGTGCAGATATTGTAGTGTCAGGTTTAGATAGAAATCTGACATGGGATAAATTGGCAACAGCGACCCTTAATATTAGGGCCGGTGCGCAATTTTTTGCTACTAATGCTGATACAACATTACCAACCGAGCTGGGTGAAGTGATGGGTAATGGGGGGACTCTTGCTGCCTTAGAAGTAGCGACAAATGTTAAACCAATATGTATTGGTAAACCGGAACCTATTCTTTATCAACAGGCTTTAGAAATTCTAGCGATTGATCCAAGCAACATCATTGCGATTGGTGATCGACTTGATACTGATATTTTAGGGGCCGTTAATGCTGGGATTCGCAGTATTTTAGTATTAACGGGCGTATCAACAGAACACGATATTGTCGATGTCGATTATAAACCAACATGGGTTATGGCCGACATTCAAGAAGTAACACAAACACTAAAGAATTTGCATAATTTAGATTGATATTAGGAGGATGACAATGAAAAAAATAATAAATGGTGTCGAGAGTTTATTGGAAGAAAGCCTGACTGGATTTGCGAAAGCGCATAGTGACATTATTCAATTTAATGTAACACCTCATTTTGTCAATCGAAAGCAAAATGGTGCTGTTGGTAAAGTGGCCTTAGTGTCCGGTGGCGGTTCGGGCCATGAACCTTTGCATACAGGGTTAGTAGGGATGGGTATGTTAGATGCCGCTTGTCCGGGTCAAGTATTTACATCACCCACCCCAGATCAAATGATGGCGGCAGCTGAAGCAGTTGAAACGGGTGGTGGCGTACTCTTTATTGTTAAAAATTATGCTGGCGATGTAATGAACTTTGAGATTGCCTCTGAAATGTTGGATTGTGAGCATGAAACTGTATTGGTCGCTGATGATGTGTCATTACCCAAAGATCATAGTACGGGTCGGCGAGGTGTTGCCGGAACATTGGTTGTTGAAAAAATTGTGGGTGCTGCGGCAGAAGCAGGAGCAAGTTTGGCTGAGTGCAAAGAGCTAGGTGACCGTGTTAATAATGCAACAGCTTCAATGGGTGTAGCCCTTACTAGCTGTACTGTTCCAGCCATTGGAACGCCTACATTTGATATTGCTGATAATGAAATAGAAATGGGTGTTGGCATTCATGGTGAACGAGGCCGTGAAGTAATGGACCTAGCCAATGCGAGCGATATTGTAGAGCATTTAACAACAGCAATTGAT
>JBJPGB010000071.1:0-7387 GCA_048595405.1 Methylophagaceae bacterium | reverse complement strand
CCTACCCAAGATCAAATGATCCAACTATTAGGGCAATTACATGCTGCTGATTTATTACAATCAGATTTACCGATTGATACAGAAGAATTATTCGAGCGCAGTCAACAACATAGAACTACAAAATTAAAACAACGGATTTCTAGTCCTCTTGCAATAAAAGTCCCGTTATGGGACCCAGATAAATTTTTACAGCAACACTTATCTAAAGTCAGCTGGCTATTTAATTGGTATGTCGGATTTGCGTGGTTAGCTGTTATATCTCTAGCGACAATGATGACCGCTATCCACTGGCAGGATATTACGACAAACTTTGATGTAAATGCTTTATCGCCTTATAACCTAGTCATCTTGGTACTACTTTATCCTATTATCAAGTTTTTACACGAGTTGGGACATGCATTTAGTGCGCGATATTTTGGCGGTGAAGTGCATGAAATGGGAATCAGCTTCCTAGTATTCATGCCGATACCTTACGTTGATGTATCAACTGTTAATTTTTTACGCAGTAAACACCAACGTATTCTAGTGAGTGCAGCAGGCATATTGGTCGAGTTATTTATTGCTGGTACTGGAGTATTGCTGTGGTTGAGCACTGAGCCGGGGCTAATAAAAGATATCGCTTTTAATATGATGATAATAGGCGGGATATCGTCACTATTATTTAACGGCAATCCATTATTAAAATATGATGGTTATTACATATTAGCGGATGCAATAGAGATACCGAACCTTTTTCAACGGTCAACAAAATACCTTATATTCCTTTGTCAGAAATATCTTTTTGGTATGGCCGATCAACCATCACCTGCATCGGCGCCGGGAGAGGCGAGCTGGTTCGTCATTTACAGTATTAGCTCCTTCATCTACCGAATTAGCTTGTTATGGTTCATTATTACTTATATTACAGACACTTTTTTTGTCGTAGGCATAGTACTGGCATTTTGGATGATTACTCAGCAAATATTGTTGCCAATAGTAAAAGGCTTGAAATATATTTTTACTAGCCCAGTTATCCATAGAAAACGAATGAGAGCAGTTGCTAGTTTGGTAGGCTTTTTAGGAATAGTTGCTGCTATAGCGGTGCTACCTGTGCCTGCATACACACTTTCACAAGGTGTGGTTTGGATGCCGGAAGAAGCACAGGTTCGAGCCGAAACTAATGGGGTAGCAAGTGAATTGCTATTGAATTTATCAATCAATGTTGAAAAAGATACAGCCGTTATAGATATATATGATCCAATGTTAGATACAGAAGTTGATATATTGTTTGCCCAATTGAAGGAGCTCAATACTCAATTCAGAGCAGAGTGGGAAAACGATCAAGTAAAAGCAGGGAAAATTAAAGAACAAATGATCGCCATTGCTGAGGCGTTGAAATATGCTAAAAAAAATCAAAAAGCAATGCGAATTTTGACACCAAAATCAGGCAGGTTACTGATACCCGGCATTGATGACTTACCTGGTAAATTCATTAGGCAAGGTGATGTTGTCGGTTATGTTATTGATGATTCACAGCCAATAGTACGTGTGGTGGTGACACAATCAAATATTGGTCAGATACAAAAACAAATTAATGGTGTTGAAATCCGGCTGATAAATCACCCTGAACAAGTTATTCCAGCAACGATAGTGCGCCGAGCGCCAGAGGCTACAAATACATTGCCTAGTGCAGCATTAGCGACAATAAATGGTGGAAAAATACAGATCGATCCTAACGCTGATGAAGATCTAAAAACGCAAGAAAAAGTATTCCATATTGATTTGACTTATACACCTGTAGCGGACACTACAGAAATTGGACAACGTGTGTATGTACGCTTTGACCACGGTTCCGAGCCTTTAGGGCAGCAATGGTATAGAAGTTTCAGACAGGTATTTTTAAGGCAGTTTGATGTCTAAGAATAGTCTCAGACCCGGGCTCACTCAAAGTCGCTATCCACAACAAATGGATAAGTGGCCAAGTGTGTTGGAATCAAAAGCACGCAAAGCTATAGCCTCAATAAAATATCGGTTTCGACGTCGAAAATATACCCAATCCTATATTGTAAAAAGAGTGAATCGTGATGAACAGATACTGAAAGGTTTTTCCGATGCTATTTTGAAAGCACACATTCGACAATTACAAATAAAATTATTAAAAAATGGTTTGCAGGATAAGCTGATCTACCAAGCTTTTTCTGCAATACGAGAGACGGCTGATCGCGTCTTAGGTTTAAGACATTTTGACGTCCAACTGCTGGGCGGATGGGTGATGATGAATGGCATGGTCGCCGAAATGGAAACAGGGCAAGGTAAAACACTGACGGCTACACTACCGGCATGTACAGCAGCATTAGCGGGCATACCTGTACATATTGTGACGGCTAATGATTATCTGGCAGAGCGGGATCAACAAATAATGCATCCACTCTATGACTGGCTAGGAATTAGCTCAGCTTCAGTTGTGGATGGAATGGAAATGGAGCCTAGGGTAAAAGCTTATAAATGCGGCATTGTTCACTCAACCAGTCAGCAAATAGCCTTTGATTACTTACGTGATCGGATGGAAATGGCTGATGATGTGGGGAAAATGCAGATCCAATTTAAGGAAATACAATATCAACAACAACAAAAGTTATCGCCATTTTTGTTGCGAGGACTGTGTTTTACCATCATTGATGAAGCAGATAGTCTATTGATCGATGAAGCTAAAACACCATTGGTTATTTCTAAAACGCTGCAAAATGAAGAGCAGAATAAACTCTATTATGATGCTTTGTATTTAGCAGCACTATTAAAGCAAAAAATAGATTTTACGATCAATGATCAGTACCAAGAAATTAGCTTAACAGATGCGGGGAAAAACAAGCTCGAACAACAGGCTGAATCATTGGATAAGTATTGGCAGAGACGTAGACAGCGTGAAGTAATGACAATATCAGCCTTGAAAGCAAACTACTTATTTCAGCGAGATAAACATTATTTGGTGCGTGATGACAAAGTAGAGATTATTGATCCGCTAACAGGTAGAGCCATGCCTGACCGTTCATGGGAGCATGGCTTACATCAACTTGTTGAAGCAAAAGAAGGTTGTGAGATTACTGGAGAGAGAGAAGCATTGGCTAAAATCAGTTATCAGAAATTCTTCAAACGTTACCTACGTTTGGCCGGAATGTCTGGAACAGTTGCTGATGTTGCTGATGAGTTGCATAGTGTCTATGGCTTACAAGTTCAAAAGATACCGACACACAAACCGTCCCGTAGAATGATGTATCCAGAGCGAGTTTATAAAACATCTGAACAAAAGTGGCGGGCATTTATTGAAAGATTACAAGTTCTACATCAACAAGGTCGACCAATATTAATTGGGACCCATTCGGTAGCCGACTCTGAAACAGTGAGTGAATTGTTAGCTGAACATGATTTGGTACATCAGCTTTTAAATGCACGTCAGGATCAAAAAGAATCAGAAATAATAGCTGTAGCAGGTCAATTAGACAGCATTACGATTGCGACTAATATGGCAGGAAGGGGAACAGATATTTCATTGGGTGAAGGCGTTGAACAGTTAGGTGGCCTTCATGTTATGAGCACAAGTCGAAATGATGCTAGAAGAATAGATCGGCAACTATATGGGCGATGTGCTCGACAAGGAGACCCGGGTAGTGCTGAGGCCTTCCTTTCCTTGCAGGACGAGGATATTATAAAATATTACCCCACTATTTTTCTCCGTGCATTGACAATTATTGGTAGGAAAAATAAGCCATTACCGAATTGGTTAGGAAAAATAATTCAGGCTAAGCCACAAAAAAGAATGGAAAATAATGATTCACAATTACGTCATTTATTAATGAAGCAGGATAAACAACAGGCTAAAATGTTATCTTTCACAGGTCGGTTGGAATAATAACCGTATACAAAGTACCGTTGTTCATGCATATTGGCAGTAGATTGGTATGCAGCATAAATTTTAAGAGAAGTTGAGAGCATGATGCACATAAAAATGATGAAACAAATACCTTTTTATTCAATAAATATCTTGTTGCTCGCTTTTATCCCTCCCACGTATGCACAAGACTATATCGAACTGGATTGCTTGGTAAAACCTGAAATGTATATTGATATTAGTAGTCCCGTTGCAGGAGTGCTGCAATCGGTAACAGTCAAAAAAAGTGATAGAGTTCAACAAGGGCAGGTATTGGCTCAGTTGGAAGCAGAAGTTGAAAAAGCGGGCGTTAGATTGGCTGAGCATGAAGCTTCAATGGGTAATCTTATCCAATCTAAAAAAATTCGTCTTGAGTATGCCCAGCGAAAAGAGGATCGCGTTGCCGGTTTGGTCGCCGGGAATTCACTGTCTGAACAGGAATATGATGATGCTAAAACAGAAAAAGCAGTAGCAAAAACAGAGCTGTTACAGGTCCAGCAGGATAAAGAGAAAAATGAACTTAAATTGATCTTGGCGAACGCTGAACTTGAACAGAAAACAATCAAGAGCCCAATAAAAGGTATTGTTGTAGAGCGGTATTTGATGCCAGGAGAGTCAGCCAATAACCAACCTATTTTACAGTTGGCAAAAATAGACCCATTACTAGTAGAGGTGGTCGCTCCCTTCGAGTTGTTTGGCTTGATCGAACAAGGTATGGAAGTTGAAATACGGCCAGATATTCCGATCGATAGTCAATACTTAGCAACAGTGAATGTTGTCGACCGAATCATTGACGCCGCCAGTGGAAGCTTCTCAATCCGCTTAGCATTACCTAACCCTGATAATAAATTGATTGGTGGCACTAAATGTATGGCTCGATTCCCCATAAAATTAACACTTCAACCGGAACTATTACCAACGGAAAACAGGGGTAATAATCAGCTTCCTGCTGATATTGATGAACTTCCAGATGATATAAAAGAATTACTATCCTCTGAATAATTCGCATGATTATACATATGTCTACAACTGAGAAAGACAGCTGATTTGGCAATATGATGCTTTAAAATTTACCTAAATATCGCGGTTAAGTTAGTTATTTAATCCTTAATCACTCAGGCTTAAAGCTAAAACGTGAACTAGGTCACATAAGCGCTTGTAATTCAGAAAGAAGCTGCCCATAATTAGACTTTGCTTATAAACTATAATTTAATATGCTTTATACAGGATGTAACATCTTGATTCTATTGCATAGAAATGGAAGACAGGCCGGCTATGAGTGCAAAGGTTCATGTAAGATTTCAATCTAAAGCTATCTTGGAAGAGCTGGGAGCGCGCCAACTTTTTTCTGGTGGTGTAGAAGGCATACTAGCAGCAGAGGTCGCTAGCACGGCAACATACCAAGACATTGATGCTAATACTGCACAAATTACAACAGATGATACGGATACCATAACATCTGATTTAACCACCGCCGTGCGTCAAGAATTGGTATTTATCGACACTGATGTTGAAAACTATCAGCAACTACTCAATGATATCCTCGCTCAAGATACCGATACAGACCGTAATATTGAAGTCATCGTACTTGATAACCAACGTAATGGCATTGAGCAAATTTCGGAATCATTAGCCAATTATCAAAACCTTGATGCAGTCCATCTCATTTCTCACGGCTCAGATGGCAATGTTGATATTGGCAACAGCCTACTCAATACGGACACCTTGAATCAAAATTTGGCACAGATTAGCGCTTGGGGTGATGCTTTCACTGACGAGGGGGATATCCTGATCTACGGCTGTGACCTAGCCGAAACCGAAGTCGGTGAAAGCTTAATTAATGATCTCAGTACGCTCACCCTGACCGATGTCGCCGCTTCTGATGATAAAACAGGTGCCGAAGCGCTAGGTGGAGACTGGGATTTAGAATATAACGCCGGACAGATAGAAACCGACATTGCTATTTCAAGTGAAGCACAACAGCAATTTAACCAAGTATTAGCCATAACCGTTTATGAAACTCAAAGCACCACCAACACATCCAATGAAATAAAGTCCGATACACAATCCGGGCAGACATTCAGTCACACCAGCGGTGGCGGTAGTTATAGTGTCAATACGGTTAGCGTTGAATTAATAAAAGATGCTGATGCCGTCGCGCAAACGATTACTGTCACATTAAGAGATAGTTGGAACGGCACCATATTGGGTAGTGCCAGCGTATCGTCGGATGATCTAACTACCAGTTATGCCACTTATGACTTCAGTTTTTCAGATACCACGTTAAACGATGCGACCTCTTATGTTATTCAAATAACCACTGACACCACACTCGGAAAGGTGCATGTTGGCTCGGATAACGCCAGCATTTATGCCGATGGTAATCAGCTAGATAAAGATGGAAATATTATCATTGGCAACGACTTGGCTTTCACCATTAGTGAAGTGGCAGCCAACCAATTTATGGTTTCATCCACCGCTGATTCGGGTGTTGGCACATTACGTCAAGCCATAATAGATGCCAATGCTTCCGCCAACGTCGCTGGTTTAGCGGACATAATTACCTTTGATATCGGTGCCGATGGCAGCTTGCAAACCATCAATTTATTATCGTCATTAGATGCGATCACCGATGCCGTGTTCATAGATGGTCACTCTCAATATGGCGCTTTAACACCCACCACACCATTAATAGAGTTGAATGGTGCAGCAGCACCAGGTGATGGAATACGACTTAATTCAGGCAGTGGCGGTAGTACGATACAAGGGTTAATCATCAATAATTTTAGTGATGATGGTATCGATATTGCCAGTGGTAGTGCCGACAATATCATTATTGGTAACTGGATCGGTCTAGATAATACCGGTAACGCTGCGGCAGCTAATGGCAGTCATGGTGTCGAGGTAGATAGCGCGGGTAATACCATCGGAGGTACAACAGATTTAGAAAGAAATGTTATTTCTGGAAATAATGTGGGTATACGCTTACAAAATAGTACCTCGATTAATAATGTCATTCAAGGCAACTACATTGGTACAGATGCCAGTGGTAGCGCTGCTATCGCTAACACTAATGCCTTGTACTTTGTTGGAGGTGCTAGCTCAAATACCATTGGAGGAACAGCGGCAGGTGCGGGAAATGTAATATCAGGCAATTCCGGTGATGGTTTTGTGATACGGGGTGGTGCAACATCAGATAATATCATTAAAGGCAATATTATTGGCTTAGATGCCAATGGCACCGGTAGTCTTGGTAATGGTGGGGATGGTATTCATATCATGCTTGGCGCATCTGACAATATTATAGGCGGATCCACATCCGCTGAAAGAAATATAATCTCTGCTAACTCGGATGATGGTATTCACATTGATGACTCTGGCACAGATGGAAACATCATACAGGGTAACTATATTGGTACAGATATTACCGGTACTGTTGACTTGGGTAATATTAGAAATGGAATACGTTTAACGGACAATGTC
>JBJPGB010000070.1:0-38788 GCA_048595405.1 Methylophagaceae bacterium | reverse complement strand
TTCACAATGCTAGTTACTTTCACGGCATTTCCTGATTTGATAGGTGTGGTAATCGATCTGATCACCTAATGTCGTGAAAGTTCCTTATTATTTCAAGTAATTAATTGTTTTTATTGCTTATTTCGTGGGGATTGGTCAGAGTCTGACCCCATTGATTCCCGAAACATACAGCTTAGGTTCTAGAGCTCGCTGCTCGAACAATTCTTCTATCCCATCAACAGTTAATACAAAATAACTGGGTTTGGCTACAAAGCCTTTTTTTTTCGTTTCTTCTGTCCAGTGTAGATTAGCCACTATTGTGTTTCCAAGTTGGTCTCCACTCGCTTTATCAACAACAAAAATCTTTGCTTTTTCTAAGGTATAAAATCTCAAGATTACATCGATCTTGCTCCTCTTTTGGGCTTGAGAAAGATTTAACCATTTGGGTAACCGAGATTCTTCGGCTAATTTAAATTCTGACTCCAGAAATCCATACCTTGGATCGCATGCACTCAACATACTTAGACCCATTGCTAACAACAGAATCTGTATAGCCATTTTCTTATATTTCATGGTACTTCTATCTATTTGCATTGATTTGATTCTTTAGTATCGTTAATACATTCTATTGCTTGCATATTACAGCTTACACAAGCCCCACTTCCACCAAACCAAGAACTCCAATTACACGAGTGTTGTTCATAGCATTGATCATGTACTACACAACAACTTTTAGTGTTGGAATCGTTATTGAATTTATCCGCAGGCCAACTACATACACCATCCTGTGGTTCAAACTCCCCCCACTGATTGCCATTTCCTGTCGGACCTGAAAATCCATTTCGTTCAGCTAAAGACCAAGCTAACCCAAACACATCAATATACCCCAACGGATTCCCCCCCACATACCCATACGTATTAATCCCCCCAGCCAATCCAATCGGGTCGCTAGTAATGTATCGACCTAAGCTCGGGTCATAATACCTAAAGTAATTATAGTGCAAGTTAGTCTCTTGGTCATAATACTGCCCCGGGAAGCGAATATTATTCGTTATTGCCTCGGTGGTAATGGTCGCCTCACCAAACGGGGTGTAACTCGCTTGCCAGACAATTTGTTGGCTTTGGTCAGTTATCGTTTGTGGGGTACCGAGATGGTCATTGTGCACATAAACTACACCCGCCGGTGTGCTGGTACTGGGGATAATAAGTTTAAGACCATCGGCGATAACCAGTCCATTGCCATCACTGCTTAATAAGATGGTGCTGTTAGCATCAAATGTGTAACTACCCAATAGATTCCAGCTATTACCGTCTTGTTGTTGATTAACGCTAACGATATCACTGCCATTAGCATGGCTGATGGTGTACGTTGCATCACTGGCATGACTGTGTTTGTTTTAAAAAAAGGAATGTAATTGACTTTTTATTTATAAGTATCAATCAGTTAAAATCAATCGAGTCTGACCCCATTGGTTTTAAGTCTGACCCCATTGGTTTTAATAATTGCCATTGACCACCGCCTGTTTGTTGGTTTTTAGTGACGGTTTTATCTTTACCTTTGGCTTGGTCAATGGTGTAGGTGGCATTACTGGCATTATTACTGTCTTCTACCCAGTTAACATAAACGTCATAGCGCTGATTTTGACTGGGCAGGCTACTGGTGGACCAGACAGCACTCGTTAGTTTCGATAACAATATCTAACTAAGTGTGTTTCTGTCGTTGACCATTACAGTTGAGTGTCAGGTGAAAGATGTTATTAAAATAGAGAGCGCCAACACTTTGTCGGATATGAACGTTAGCCCGGTATGAATAATTAAATAGAGTATCTATCCTCGTGGTTTTGTTCTGTTGGATATACGTCTAACCCTTTCTGGGAGGGCCTGTTCTGCCAGTAATGATCCAAGCTCGTCAGTTTCGGGTGCGGCTATTAAATCTAAGTCTTTAGACAGCCCTAGGATTGAAAGTACTTGGGCTACAATACCGAAAGCCACGGTTGGATCGCCTTTCTCAACACGTGAGATTGTATCAACGCTTACTTTACAGCGAAGAGCCATGTCATTCATGGTGAACTTCCTTTTCTTTCTGGCAGCTTTAATATTTATACCAATTTCCTTTAGCTGCTTTAGAAGGCGTGGAGGGAAGCTATCTAATAGTTTGCTTTTCATGCTGCACCCCCAAGATGCTGGTAGTTTAGTTGTTTGCTGATAGCTGTAATCTCAGCTGCGGCAATCTTATTTTGTTTTGCGATAGGTTCTAACTGGGTTGATAAAAGCGTCACAGCTCTTGAAAGCCAATCGTCAGCTGCTTCAGCGCTAAGGTAGAAATGTCCAGAGAGTTCTATTGCTAAACTGATGTCCGGATCATGGCTACTACCATCTATTGATAGCTGGTGATGGTTAGTGTCCGTTGAAGGGTTAATATCAAATGCAGGTGATAATCTCCAGCGCTCACCTTTACGCAGGAAGCCGTGATTTCTAAGGTGGTCGTCATAATTATTTACCAACATGCCGAAAACCATCCGTTTCCAAAGCTCATTGGCGTCTTCTATTTCACCGAACTGACTGATGAAGTCAATGATTTCAATATAGGATCCTGCTCCATCATTATCAGATGCTTGTAGTGCTGACATTGCTGATAAGTAAGGCTGTCTTTGGCCATCTTTCCTATCGAAGCGTTCAAGTATGAGTACGGCGTACTTTGATAGAGGCGTATACATAACTTCAGCTTTTGGTACGTTAATATCTAACTGAGAGGCTAGGTCCAGCATGGTTTTTTCCCAGGCTTCGACGTTGTAGTTGTCATCGTTCTTTGGGAATTTGGCAATCTTCAGTAAGCCCTGATCCATGATGCCTGCTTTAGGTCGAGCACCACCTAACGGTGAGCCGGGGTCGAATAGTTCTGTTAAGTCGGCTGTTAGATCGTCAGCTTTACTTACTAGGTTCTGCAGCTCTCTGATATTTTTCAGGGTAGGTATGTTTGAACTTTGGCTTAAAGGTCCTGTTTTACCGTAAAACCGAAGCGCTCCCATACGGGCAAAGTCGTCTATTTCCAATAAAGCATCTAAGTCATCGATTGGTCTGCCAAGCTTACGTTTGATAAGTGCCTTACCCCATCTGTTGGGCATAGAGTCTTCCATGAAGCCGAATAGAACTTTAGGGTGTGGGTACTGAATTGTCGGTACTTCGTATAGCTCGGGCGAGATGTTGAAGAAGTTTTCACCGGCCAAAAAAGCCGGGTTGTATTGGAAACTTACGACGAGTTTACGCTCATTAGCTGCGCCTAATTGGCCAACTAATATATCTTCACCGAGCAGATTTAATACCACGTCAAAATTCTTCATGGCTGCTTCCTTTTACTTATGTGTCAGTTATTATACGCCTTAACTACTGATGTATCATGTTTTTTGTAAAAAGGAGATGCTGATTTGTAATCAGAGGGCCGTAGGTTCAAGTCCTATTACCGGCTCCAGATATATAAAAGCCTTAGCACTTTTTAGTGTTAGGGCTTTTTTATTGGGGTAGTTCAGTCTGACCTCATTGGTTGTGTCACTCTGGCTTGTATGTCGTCAGCAATTTTGTTAATTGCTTCTCGTAATGTTTCTTTTTCTGTCACGATATAACCACCTGTTACATCATGAGTAGTGGCATGGTTCATTAATCGTTTAATCATGCTCATAGGAAGGTTTACTGCCTCAGCAATAGTAGCAAAGGTACGCCTACAATCATGGGGGCTAAACGTCACCCCAGAAGCATTGATAATGGCTGTAATAGACTTCTTAGGTAATGTCATTGCTTTGACTGGATCTTTACCCTCAAACACCCATTTAGATAAACCCGTCATTCCATGTAAAGATTTAATATATGACCACAAGGGTATTGGAATTGGCAACCGATGATCAGTACCATTTTTTGTATCAATCATTGTAATGGTCTTAGCTTTCATATCTACATTCGACCACTGCAGACTTAATGCCTCAGAGCTACGAAACCCCATATAGATAAGCATCATAAAATAGACTTGTGACTTGTAGTTCGGCAATGCTAGAACAGCTTCATGCCATGCTTTTAATTCTGTACTAGGTATAACTCGGTCTTTACGATTGTTGTTATGCCACAATCCAGCCTTACTCAATATGAGCACAGGATTACCCTCTATCATTCCAACGGCATCAGCATAATTGAGGAGAAGCCGTAATACACGCATGGCAGCATTTGCTAATGTCTTACCTCTCTCACTAAGTTCCCTTTGCTTTTTGATCACCATGTTCTCAGTTATCTTACTAAGGGGTATATCAATCCAATCAGCTAAATCATGGTGAACTTTATAGCGATAGTCTTCAATTGTTCTTGGTTTGAGATTACGGCTGGATATGTACTTATCTAATACTTTGCCAAGAGTAATGGCGGTGGCTTCTTTTTTGCGTTTTTCTACTGTAGGATTAATACCTGCATTGATTGTCGTCAAAATAGTATCAACTTGATTTCTTGCCTCGGTAACGCTGGTGCTACCGACATCACCAATAGTGACTCGTTGCATCTTTCCTCCATGCCACTTCACAACAGCATAGGACTTATAGCCAGTGCTGCTGACTCGGCACATTAGGTTCTTTTTTTCCTCGTCGTAATACTCAACACGACCCTTCCAAGGAATAGGCAACCCCCTAATTCTAAACTGTGTGAAATGGAGAATCTTTTTCATAATATCTACTGGGGTAAGGTCAGGGTATGGATAATAAGTTATAATTAGTATATTACAGGAATTTACAAAAATAAAGCTTAACTACTATTATATAAGTACTTTTCAAGTCTGTAAGGAATGTTTTAACGGGGTAGCAACCTATAGAACCTCTGACATTTAATCAGAAGGTCTAAGTTCAGGCCCTATACCGGACATAGATATAAAAAAGCCCTAACATTTTTCAATGTTAGGGCTTTTTTATCACCAATGGGGGCAAACTCAATTGATTTTTATTTGCTGTTGATAAGCCTTTAATTTCCCATCACTACCTTGCCAATGGTGACGATTTAACGGCTGCGTAATCTTACCCTTAATTCGTTAAAATAACTCAATGTCATCATCCGTCTCTGGAACAGGAGGTGCCAGCTTTAATATATCTTCAATGGCCATGCCTTTCATAATCATTTCAAACATTTTATGCTCTGCAGGCATAGTATATTTAGATTTAATTTGTTCCTGCAATTTCGACCATTCCATTGGGTTATACAAACGTGAATTATCGCCTACCAGATCAGTTAACGATCCCATGGTCTGTGATACATTGCTCAGCCGTTGCGTTAATTTATCATAAAATTGAAAAGCAATAATGGCATGTTGCATCTCTGATGCCACTGCTTCACATTCTTCAATGATCCGTTTTGAGGATTCTGTTGCCACTGCATTATTTTCACTTGCGTGCTGTTCAATTATTTGTACTTTATCTGCCATCACTGTGAACGCTTTGGTCAAGGTGCCAACAGAATCATGGCCTTCTTTCATCGACATTTCTATTTGTGCGACAGCTAAATTTATCATTCTTATTGTTTCACGGACCTGACTCCAGTCTAAATCAGGTTGTTGTGCTGTGGATTCTGACATTTTATACCCTATTATTTTCTATATTTTGCTATTCCAAGTTCAATTTTTTTACTTTATATCGTAATGCTCGAAATGTAATACCTAATTTCTTCGCAGCAGCGGTTTTATTCCAGCGTGTTGATTCTAATGCTTGCGTAATCAGTTGCCGTTCTTGATCTTCTAGTTGAGAGCTTAAATCATCTACTGATAGTGATACACCACTTTTCTGATCACTATCATTTGCAGTTTTAATTTTAACGTTAACTTCATCAGCTAGCATTAAATCATCGGCTGAAATAGTCTCGCCATCGACCCACGTTAATGCTCGCTCTAATATATTTTCCAGTTCTCGGACATTGCCTGGAAATTGATAACGCTGTAAGGCAGACATGGCTTCTTTATTTAATAAAGGGCAAGGTATTGCATTCTTATCCGCTAATTTTTGCAAAATATGATTGGCCAATTGAGGGATATCTGCTTCACGCTCTCGCAAGGCTGGAACAGCCAGTTCTATCACATTGAGACGATAGAATAAATCTTCTCGGAATGTCCCCTGCTGAACGCAATCTGCTAAATTCTGGTGAGTTGCACATAAAATACGAACATCTACCGTCACCTCTTCATTCCCACCAACAGGTCTAATCGTCTTTTCCTGAATGGCCCGCAATAGTTTAACTTGCATCATTAATGGTAAGTCTGCCACTTCATCTAAAAACAAGGTGCCACCGTGAGCCGTTTGGAATAAACCTTCTTTATCTGAAACAGCGCCGGTAAAAGAACCTTTTTTATGCCCAAAAAATTCGCTTTCAACTAACTCAGCTGGAATTGCACCACAGTTAATAGGTACAAATGATTTATCTTCATGCACACCTAAATCATGTATCAATCGAGCAACCATTTCTTTTCCCGTGCCAGATTCTCCACTAATATAAACAGGGGCTTGACTACGTGCTAATTTGGAAATTTTACCTCGCAATATTTTTATAATATTGGTCTCGCCCAATAACTGATCGCGAGTTCGTCGCTCCTTAGTATCCAACTTCATTGGCGATAATTTCACCGCTGTAGCAACCAAATCCCGCAATACTCTTAACTTAACGGGTTTTGAAACAAAATCAAATGCGCCTAATTTTAATGCCTGAACCGCTAAATCCATATTGCCATGAGCAGTAATAACAGCCACCGGCAGATCTGGTTTCGTTTTCTGTAGTGCTTTTACAAAGTCCAAGCCATCGCCATCGGGCAGCCTCATATCCGTCAAACAAAAATCAAAGTCCTGCTGTTTCAGTGCTTGCTCAGCCTGTTCAATGGTTTCTGCCGTGATGCAATCCACAGATAATCCTCTCAAGGTCATCTTTAATAACTCAAGAATATCGGGCTCATCATCAATAATTAATGCTCGTGGATTCATTGCAAACTCTCTTGTCTATCCATAGGTAAACTCACCCGAAAACAACTTCTACCTTCATCATCAGGAAGGTAGTTTAACCGTGCACCATTAGCCTGGCATAACTCACGGGCCAAATACAGTCCTAAACCAGTGCCCTCTTGCCGATCTGAATGAAATGGTTCAAATAAATCTGGTAAAATATGGTCTGATACGCCGGGCCCATTATCAACAACATCAATAAACATTTCTGAATCTGGCATTGATAATTTAATCTCTACTAGTGGCAATGTTTTATCCCGATCAGAGTAATGCCATGCATTATCAACCAGATTCCACACAATTTGATGTAATTGCCCGACATCAATATAGACTTTCGCCAATGGTTCAGTGATCACTAAAGAAATGGCATCTTTTCCCAATTGTTTATACTCACAAAATTCTTCAACAAACTGTTCTAACCAAATAGCTAAGATGACCACCATTGGTTCCACTTTTTTACGCCGGCTCATCTGTAAAATTGTTTCAATAATACCATTGACTCTAGCGCTGTGCCGCAAAACAATATCCGTCAATTTAGTGGTGTTTTGATCATCTTTCCCAGCTTCAGCTAATAGTTCACCGGCATGACTAATTGCTCCTAATGGATTACGGATTTCATGAGCAATACTAGCTGTTAGCCTTCCTAATGATGCTAATTTTAATTGCTGGGCCTGTTGTGCCATTGCCGAGGTATTTTCTATATACAGAACCGTTTCACCACTATCTAATGGCATAGCACCAACCAATATTTGAGGTAAATAATCACGCGCATGAAAAGCTTGGAATGCATCTGACTGATGCTGAGTCCATGCCCATAATTGCTGCGCTAATTCAGGTGCACATTTTTTGAGCGATGCCCCCATGCTAAGTTGACTAAGCCCCAATAAATTCCGAGCTGCCTGATTGCTTAACCTAACTTTTCCTGAAGGCCCAACAACCAATACACCCGTTTGCATCCTGCTAATAATATGTTCATTAAGCACGGCTAGCTTATTCACATCCTCTTGCCGTTGTGCAGCAAGTTCCTGACTATCATGTATTTTTTTTGCTAAAACCTGAGTTAATATTGCCGTGGCAAATAATATCGTACCCAACATTGCAGCATGACTATACTTAGTTGCATTATCGCCAGAAATCTGTGAATAAACGACTTCTAGCAAAACAGCAATAACGGCAATTGCGGCAATAAAAATAGCCATCCGTCCAGGAATAAGCGCACCACCAGCTACTACAACCACTACCAACAACAATCCCAAGCCAGTCACTAGGCCACCACTAACATGAACAAGGATTGTGATAACAGCAATATCAACAATCAATTGAATGGCTGTTTGAGATTCAAATGCTCCCCACCGTTGTGCGGTGAAGATCATTAAAACGAATGCTGTCAGAACGTAAAACTGACTCATCCAGCTATATATTTGTGGGTGAGTTTGCCCTAAGAACTCCGGTGGTAAATGTAAATAAAATACCGTAAACAAGATAATAGCTAAAAATAAACGGTATGCTGAAAATAACGTTAATTCTCGCCACGGAGCTATATTAATATTGGAATTAAACAGCGACATTATTTAGATTGATGGTGACTCTCAAGGTGCTCTTGTGAGCAATAATAATCATCGCCAGATTGAATGGCTTCCTGCTCAAGGATATGCAAATCACAATGCCGACACTTAACCATCTTTTCTGTGGACAGCTTCGGCGTAGGCGGTTTATTTCTACGCAATAAATTACCTATAATTACATACAGTAATAAACCGATTGCAATTAAAATCAGAATGCGCATATTTAAACCTCGTCCATATAAAAAAGGGCATCCGCAATAGGATACCCTTTTCTGTTAATACATGCTTATTAACAACGCTATTTCTTCTTGACTCTTGATGCACTTTTTCGCTCATGTTCAAGCAATAATTTCTTACGAATACGTAATGATTTAGGTGTCACTTCTAACAGCTCATCATCACCAATAAATTCAAGTGCTTGTTCCAAACTCATTCTAATCGGTGGTGTTAAGTTAATGGCTTCATCAGTACCCGATGCACGAACATTGGTTAATTGTTTACCTTTTAATGGGTTCACTACCAAATCATTATCGCGAGAATGAATTCCGATCACCATACCTTCGTAGACGTCATCATTATGGCCGATAAACATCCGCCCACGTTCTTGTAAGTTAAAGATTGAGAAAGCAACTGCTTTACCTAAACCATTGGCGATTAATACGCCATTACTACGCTTACCAAACTCTCCCTCTTTAACGGGTGCATAATGATCAAACACACTAAAGATCAGACCCGTACCTTGGGTTGCCGTTAAAAATTCAGTTCGGAAACCAATTAAACCACGTGATGGAATAATAAAGTCTAAACGCACTCGACCTTTACCATCCGGTACCATATCGCTTAATTGAGCGCCACGTTCACCTAATTTTTCCATGATCGTACCTTGGTGATCGGCCTCAACATCGGCTGTCACTGCTTCATAAGGCTCTTCACGTACACCATCTACTTCACGAATGATAACTTCCGGGCGAGACACACCCATTTCAAAGCCTTCACGACGCATATTTTCAATCAAAACTGATAAATGCAATTCACCACGACCAGACACCTTAAATTTATCTGGATCCGTAATAACTTGTTCAACTTTTAACGCTACGTTATGAATCAATTCGCGCTCAAGACGTTCTTTAATTTGACGTGTAGTAACAAACTTACCTTCTTTACCTGCCATCGGTGAGTTATTAACTTGGAAAGTCATTGTTACGGTTGGCTCATCAACAGATAGTGGTGGTAATGCTTCAACTTCTGTTGGGTCACATAATGTATCTGAGATATTAAGTGGGTCTAAACCAGTAAAGGCAATAATATCGCCTGCTTCTGCCGTTTCAACTTCTTCACGTTGCAAGCCCATAAAACCCATTACGGTTAAAACACGACCATTGCGAGTTTTACCTTCAGTATCAATAACGGTCACTGGTGTATTTGTTTTAACTTTACCGCGTTCAATACGACCAACTCCGATCACACCTACATAACTATTGTAATCTAATGATGATACTTGCATACGGAAAGGACCTTCAGTATCAACATCAGGTGCAGAGACTTTATCAACCACCATTTGGAATAATGGCTCCATATCGCCATCACGCACATCATCTTCCAAGCCAGCATAACCACTCAAACCTGAAGCATAAATAACTTCAAAATCTAATTGCTCATCCGTCGCATCAAGATTAGCAAATAAATCAAATGTTTGATCAAGAACCCAACCTGGCCGAGCACTCGGTTTATCAATTTTATTAATAACAACAATCGGTTTTAAACCTAATGCTAAGGCTTTCTGCGTTACAAAACGTGTTTGTGGCATTGGGCCTTCTGATGAATCTACTAATAATAAAACGGAATCAACCATTGATAATACGCGTTCTACTTCACCACCAAAATCGGCATGGCCCGGTGTATCTACAATATTGATGTGATAGTCATGCCAACGAATTGCAGTATTTTTAGACAGGATAGTAATGCCACGTTCTTTTTCAAGATCGTTAGAGTCCATCACCCGTTCTTGTAATTCTTCATGGTCACTAAATGTGCCAGATTGACGTAATAGTTGGTCAACCAACGTTGTCTTACCATGATCGACGTGAGCGATGATGGCAATATTGCGTAATTTTCTAGTAGTAATTGTCATTATTTTAGTTCTTAAAAGTAAATATTTGTATAATTAAAGGTGGTGAGAGCACTCAATACTATTAATTTAACGTTTTAATTCATCCGTTAAATGAGGGCTAATGCTGTCTAACATATGTTTCTGGATGGCAAAATTCCCCACCACTAAATTGCCATGGTTGAAATAGTCATCACCGCCAACAAAGTCACTGACAACACCACCCGCTTCTTCGACCAATAATGCCCCAGCAGCGAGATCCCATTTTTGTAAGCCAATTTCCCAATAGCCATCTAAACGACCAGCAGCAACATAGGCTAAATCAAGTGCGGCAGAGCCTCCTCGACGTACATCAGCCACTTGCGGAAATAAGGCATTAAACGTGGCTAAATATGGGCTTAAATGTTGTGGATACTTAAATGGAAATCCAGTAGCCAATAAACTACCAGCAAGTTCTTTTCGCTTAGTCACACGGATACGACGATCATTAAGTTGTGCACCCGCGCCTTTACTGGCAGTAAATAATTCATCGCGTAATGGATCGTAAATCACGCCATGTTCAATTTTACCGCGAACCATCACCGCAATAGACACGCAATAATGGGGAAAACCATGTAAAAAGTTAGTGGTGCCGTCTAAAGGATCAATTACCCAGACGGTATCATCATCACCTTGCTGACCGGACTCTTCTGCTAAAATTGCATGGTCAGGATAAGATTTATGAATCGTATTGATAATTTCCTGTTCCGCTAGGCGATCAACATCTGATACAAAATCATTTCGACCCTTAGTCGTCACTTCAAGATGTTCAACATGTTGTATAGATCGGACGATGATATTGCCCGCACTACGCGCTGCCCGAACAGCAATATTCAGCATAGGATGCATAAACTAATTTTTCCAGAGCAAATGAATCAGTTAGATATCCAACTGATTTTGTGGCCAATTTATCACCACATGAAATTTTAAAGACGGCAATTATAACAATAAATAGATATATTTATCAGTTTAAGTTCAGCAACGTTGGACAGCTTAAATAATTCCTGATAGCCTCACTGTGTATGTTGCCTTTAGCAATATCGTGGAATCGCTAAATCCTATTAAACTCTATGGAGAATCAAATGAAATCATTAACAAAATTAGGGGCAATTATTTTGCCTTTAGCTTTATTAACAGCCTGTGCAAATACAGTAGAAATGGATGCATTAAAAGCATCTGTTGAAGCAGCTCAATCATCTGCTGACGCTGCATTATCAGCCGCAAATAGTGCCCAAGGTTCTGCTGACGCAGCACAACGCACTGCAAACGATGCTGAATCTGCAGCACGTAACGCACAAAGTGCAGCTGAATCAGCACAAAGCTCTGTTGATGAATGTTGTGCAAAAATCGATCGTATGTTTGAAAAAGCAATGAGCAAATAAGTTAAATCAAACTATCGAACACAATAAAAGGCCGGGATAATCCCGGCCTTTTTTGTTTACAATATATTTTCAGCTAATCACTAAAGTATGTCACTGCTAATTAATGCAATCCAAACAGACATATCTGTCACTCGATTAATTTCCCGACTCATTTGATCTGCCTGTTCACGATCATCAAAGGGCCCAATCAACACTTCACCTTCTGCCGCCCCACTCAATGGCCAAAAATAGTCATTCATTGTGAGCGTAGTCAATGCTTGTGCTAACTGTGTTTTAGCCTCTTTTGCTAAGCCTGCATGAATAAACCAGACATCTTCAATAATCTTTGTTTGTTTTTGATTTATCCGTTTGACAATTCCTTGGTGTTTCCGCACTAATTCTTCTGCAAAAGGCCAATTATCATCATGTAATATTTTATCTTGTGCCTTTAAAATAGCTGAAACCATAGGAGTCATATTATTGCCTTCGCGGCTATCAATATCTTGTTGTATTTCATGTGCTTCTAAATAAAGTTGATCGCGATACAATGCCGCTTTATAAGGCTGATAAAGGATCTCCACGGGTGTGTTAACCGGCACAATACCAAACATATGTTCAATATCCTCAGGGAACAATCGAATGCAACCGTGGCTCACTCGCAAGCCCACACCAAAAGGACGATTAGTGCCATGCAATAAATAGCCAGGCATCCCTAATCGCATAGCATAAGCACCGAGTGGATTATCAGGCCCTGCTGGCACGACTTTAGGCAGCGGATCACCTTTTTCTAAATGCTCTGCCAATATAGAAGCCGGTGGCGTCCATGTTGGATCTTTCTTTTTTTGAATTATTCGAGTTTTACCCAATGGTGTTGTCCAACCTTCACGGCCCACTCCAATTGGATGTGTAATCACCTGTTGACGCTGATTTTTTTTCGGTTTTGGATAATAATACAAGCGCATTTCAGCCAAATTAATCACAATGCCTTTTTTGGGCGCATCTGGCAGAATAAACCGATTGGGAACAAGCACTCGTTGTCCGGAACCTGGTAGCCAAGGGTCTAAATCAGGATTAGCATCAACAATTTCGCTATAACCAAGATCAAATTGGCGGGCGATATCTAATAGCGTGTCTTCTTTATGGCTATAGACAATTAAATTATGGCCCACAACCCGAGTATTTTCATCAACTAAATCAAATGTTGTTGCATTAGCTGAGCTAAATAAAATCCCTATAAAGAGACTGATTACAAAACGAATCATTGTTTTTCCCAATCACTTACAATAATGATAATGACTGTTATTGTACATGGAATAGCATGCTCGTTAAGTTAACCAGTCATCATTACAACAAAATCCTTAAATCTGCTTTGCCTTCAACCCATGCCTAGCGTAACCTACTCATATGAAAAAATATTATCTACCGCTAATCATTAGTTTAATTTCAACATCTGGCTGCTCGTACTTTCAGAGAGATCCTGTCGTCGCCGAACAGCATTGGACTGTTGAACGTGTTTACTCAGAAGCAAAAGCAGCACTGAATACTGAAGACTATTTCACTGCTCTGGAATATTATGAGCAACTAGAAGCGCGCTTTCCCTTTGGTATTTATGCCCAACAAGCTTTATTAGAATCCGCCTATGCGCATTACAAATCAGATGATCCCGAAGCTGCTATCGCAACCATTGACCGGTTTATACGAGTTTATCCCTTAAACCCTAATATGGATTATGCCTTTTACCTACGTGGCTTAATTAACTTTACCCGTGATATTGGCCTATTTGAAAAATATATTCCCCGTGATGAATCACAGCGCGATCCAGGCTCAGCAAGATTCGCACTAAAAGACTTTACAACACTCGTTACCCGCTACCCCAAAAGCACCTATGGCGAAGATGCCGTTCAACGTATCGTTTATTTACGTAACCGCTTATCACAACATGAAGTCAATGTAGCAAAATACTATATGCGCCGTGGCGCTTATGTTGCAGCTGCTAATCGTGGTCGATATGTCATTGAAAACTATGACCGCACCCCGGCATTGCCTGAAGCATTACTCATTATGGCAAAGGCATATAAAGTACTTGAATTAAATGAGCTATCTGAGGATGCCTTGCGTGTATTAGAGCAAAATTACCCAGGCCATCCCGGCGTAGCAGAAGTACGTCAAACTGGCCTAACAAAATAACCAACATTCCTGTTCCTTGCTAAGCCCTAATCTATTGTTGACTCGACCTTATATCCCGAGGTGATGGGATACCGTCGATCACGACCAAAAGCCCGATTAGTAATACGAATTCCTGGTGGGGCTTGGCGACGTTTATATTCATTACGATTAACCATTTTGATCACTTTCGCCACCATTTCCGGGTCACTACCTGCCGACACCATATCTTCAAAACACCAATCTTCCGCGACATAGCGTTCTAACAATAGATCCAATACTTCATACGGTGGCAAACTATCTTGATCCAGTTGATCAGGCGCTAACTCAGCAGAAGGTGGCCGCGTAATAATCCGTTCAGGGATAATATCCGATAACGTATTTCGATAATCACATAATTGATAAACTAATGTTTTATAGACATCCTTTAATGGTGAGAACCCACCGGCCATATCACCGTATAAGGTCGAATAACCCACCGCCATTTCACTCTTATTGCCAGTTGATAATACCATCGCTCCCGTTTTATTAGAGATAGCCATTAGAATGACACCTCGGCAACGCGCCTGAATATTTTCTTCTGCTGTATCGACTGGCTTTCCAGCGAATTGATCCGACAAAGTCTCTAAAAACTGCTCAAATAAGGCGTCTATCTCAATAATACTATGGCCTACATTTAAACGTTTCGCCATATCTGCCGCATCATCTAAACTAATCTGCGCGGTATAGCGTGATGGCATCATCACCGTTTTCACTCGATCAGCACCAATAGCATCAACTGCCAATGCTAATGTTAATGCCGAATCAATACCACCCGATAAGCCGATAATGACGCTAGGGAAATGATTTTTTTCAATATAATCATGCAAGCCTGTCACTAAGGCTTGATAGACCATTGCTAATTCAGTTTCTTTATTTGCCAACTGACCTTGCAATGATAATATCTGCTCTGAATTTCGAGTTATTTCAATCGGAAATAAACTTTCCTGCCATGCTGGCGCCAATACAACTTGCTCACCATTAGCGGCTAATGCAAAAGAGCAACCATCAAAAATCAACTCATCTTGGCCACCCACTTGATTGACATAAACAATAGGTAGACCTGTTTCTAAAACCCGTTGTTTTACTTCCGATTCACGTAATTGCCATTTGCCCTGCCTAAAGGGTGACGCATTGAGATTTAGAATAATTTCAGCACCATTATCAGCGGCCTGAGCAATAGGTTCTGTAAACCAGATATCTTCACAAATAGTAATACCAAACTTGATATTTTTATACGTGACGACACAGGCTTCCTTCCCTTCGACAAAATAGCGTTTTTCATCAAACACACTATAATTTGGTAGGCATTGTTTGAAATATGTTGCTAAACATTCTCCATCAACAATCAGCGATGCCGCATTGTATAAATCCTCACGAACTACACCATCGGGATGCCCAACTAAAATAGCAACACCTTGAATCTTCTTTTTTAACTTACGGAGGCCTTTATTGACACGCTTCATTAGCCCCGCTCTTAACAATAAATCCTCCGGTGGGTAACCTGTTAATGTTAATTCTGGGAATACAACTAAATCGGCATTGAGTTCATCTCGAGCATGTTTTGAAGCCTTGATTATTTTTTTGACATTACCAGCCACATCGCCCACAACAGGATTGATTTGGCCCATCACTAAACAAAACTCAGTCGATGACATTTCTACTAACTCAAGCTTTCTAGCATTTTATCGCCCATTTCAGCAGGAGATCGGGCAATTGATACACCAGCAGCGCTCAAAGCAGCCAACTTAGCTTCAGCAGTGCCTTGGCCGCCACTAATAATAGCACCGGCATGCCCCATTCTTTTACCTGCTGGTGCGGTTAATCCTGCGATATATGCCACCACCGGTTTAGTCACATGATCTCGAATATAATCAGCAGCATCTTCTTCAGCCTGCCCACCAATTTCACCCACCATAACAATACCTTCTGTTTGGGGATCGGCTTCAAATAATTCTAAACACTCAATAAAGTTCATTCCATGAATAGGATCGCCACCGATGCCCACACACGTGCTTTGGCCTAAACCATTTTGTGTTGTCTGATGAACCGCTTCATAGGTTAATGTACCAGAACGGGAGACAATACCAATCTTGCCAGCCAGATGAATTGACCCAGGCATAATGCCAATTTTACATTGATCGGGAGTAATCAAGCCCGGACAATTAGGACCAATCAATAAGGCATCAGAATTTTTTAAAGCATGTTTAACCCGTAACATATCTTGTACCGGAATACCTTCGGTAATACAGGCTATCACTTTAATACCCGCATCTGCCGCTTCCAAAATCGCATCAGCCGCAAAAGCGGCCGGTACATAAATCATCGATGCATCGGCCCCCGTTTCAGACACTGCATCATAAACCGTATTAAAAACGGGCTTATTAAGATGTATTTGCCCACCTTTTCCTGGTGTCACGCCGCCAACAAACTGGGTGCCATAAGCAATTGCTTGTTCTGAATGAAAACTACCTTGTTTGCCAGTAAATCCTTGGCAAATAACACGGGTATCTCGATTAACTAAAATACTCATGCTTTACCCTCATTAGCGGCGGCAACCGCTTGCTTTGCTGCATCCGTTAAATTGAGTGCTGCAGATAAGGAATTCATATCACTATTAGCCAATAATTCACGGCCCAATTTGGCATTGGTTCCCTCTAACCGAACAATCACCGGTAATGACAAGCCAACATCCTTCGCCGCCTGAATAATGCCTTGAGCAATTAAATCACAACGCACGATACCACCAAAAATATTCACTAAAATTGATTTCACATTTTTATCTGACAAGATCAACTTAAAGGCTTCGGCGACTCTATCGGCAGTAGTGCCACCCCCAACATCTAAGAAATTAGCCGGTTGTCCACCTTCTTTTTGGATTAAATCCATCGTCGCCATTGCTAAACCAGCACCATTGACCATGCAGGCAACCTCGCCATCTAATGAGATATAGCTCAAGCCGTATTTCTGTGCCACTACTTCCGTTTCATCTTCTTGTGTCGGATCAAACATTGCCGCTAATTCAGCATGCCTAAATAAGGCGTTATCATCTAAATTTAATTTAGCATCAACTGCGAGTAACTCATTCTGTCCTGTCACCACAAGCGGATTGATCTCGACCAAACCAGCATCATTCTCGGTAAATAAACGATATAAACCTTGCATCACTATTTGTAATTGCTTAAACGTATTTCCTGTTAAACCGAGGAAAAAACCAGCACGACGACATTGATAAGGCTGCAAACCAACAACAGGATCAACAAAAAGATTTAAAATAGCATCCGGTGACTGTTCCGCAACCGCTTCAATATCCACTCCGCCTTGTGCCGACACCATAAAAACAATACGTTGCGTATGCCTATCCACTAATACCGCAAGATAAAGTTCGCGCTGAATATCAGAAGGTTGCTCAACTAAAACCTGATGAATAGGTAATCCTTCCGCCGTCGTTTGATGTGTGACCAATCGTTGACCAAGCATATCGTATGCAGCATCAGCTACCCCATCTAGGGTATCAACTACTTTTACACCACCGGCTTTACCACGGCCACCGGTATGCACCTGAGCCTTAACAACCCAACGTTCGCCGCCTAGTTGTTCTGCTGCCTGTCTTGCTTGAGATCCATTTGATACTGCTTGCCCTTGTGGTGTCGCAATATCGTATTTATTAAATAATTGTTTGGCCTGAAATTCATGCAGGTTCATTTTATGTGCTTGCCCTGATTATCATTAATATACATAGCGACTATTTTCTCGCAATAGACAGATAATTACCATCTCAAGCCATGATATAGTTCACCCCAACAACTGCATAATGAGAAAAACCATGATCTCTCTTTACCCTGATATTGAACCTTATGCCACCCATCTTATTGAGATGGAAGTACTTAGTAATGGCCAGCATCACCGAGTCTATGTTGAGGAATGCGGTATACCTGATGGTATTCCTATCATTTTTTTACATGGTGGCCCAGGCTCCGGCTGCCGACCACAACACCGTTGTTATTTTGATCCCAATATCTATCGCATTATTCTATTTGATCAACGTGGTTGCGGGCGTTCTTTGCCACATGGTGAATTAGAAAATAATAATACCCATCATTTAATCAATGATATGGAAGCTATTCGACACCACTTAGATATTAAAAAATGGCTACTATTCGGTGGCTCATGGGGGGCAACTTTAGGGCTATGTTATGCCCAACAATATCCCCAAAATGTCCTAGCTATGATACTCCGTGGGGTTTTTCTTGGACGACAACAAGATATCGATTGGGTTTATGCACAAGGCGGTGCATCTAAATTATTCCCTGATGCTTGGCAACGCTTAGTGAAACATCTTCCTGATACCGATAAAAAAGCACCTTTGCAAGCCTATTTTAAACAACTCACCGATGATAATGATGAACTGCATCAAATGAGTGCAGCAAAAACATTGCAAGCTTGGGAAGGCACCATTGTCACACTACGCGATCATGAATATGAACCCGATCTTACTCAAGATCCAGGGCCCTTAGCACATTCACGGATCCAATTGCATTTTGCACTGAATCAGTGTTTTATTGCCGACAGTCCTATCTTAGATAATATTAAAAAAATACAAGATATCCCGACTATTATTGTGCATGGTCGTTATGACATTGTATGTCCAATATATCAATCTTGGGAATTACACCAAGCTTGGCCAAATAGTGAATTGAATATTGTTGCCATGGCTGGCCATGCCGCTGGTGAACCCGGATTAATTAATGCCCTAGTCTCCGCTACCCGCAGTATGGCCAAACAACTTGCTACTATTGATAAAACATCGGCATGATAGCTTTATTACAAAGAGTACAACATGCTAGTGTGCTAGCGTCTAATGTAGAAATAGCATGTATCAACCAAGGATTACTCGTCTTCATCGGTGTCGAACATGGTGATACTGAATTAGAATCAGATAAATTACTTACGCGCTTCTTAGGCTACCGCATTTTCAATGACCAAAATGATAAAATGAATCTTTCGATACAAGATATTAACGGTGGTTTATTGTTAGTACCACAATTTACCTTAGCCGCTAATACTCAAAAAGGTATGCGGCCAAGCTTCACCTCAGCTGCACCACCAGAACTGGCGGAAACCTTGTTTAGCTATTTATGTTCCCAAGCCATACAGCAGCACCCCATTGTACAAACAGGTCTATTTGGTGCTGATATGCAGGTATCACTAACCAATGATGGTCCTGTTACATTTTGGCTACATACCCATCCCCACAACATGAAGATTAAATAATGCGAAATTTTATTATTGGTTTATTACTAACAATTGTTGGTATTGCCTCGCTTATGCTAATCCCATCAAAACAAGCCGCCGCACCGATGCCATGGGAAATTACTGTTATGCCGGATAACAATATCAAGGTATTTGATATTCATCTGGGCAATACAACATACCGTCAAGCTCAAGAGTCTTTACATATCTATGGCAAAACAGGCATATTTACTCAAGACGGTGTCAATCCAACTGTTGAAGCCTTCTTTAACAGTATTAATTTAGGCGGTTTGTCTGGGAAATTGGTATTAAATTTAGCGGTATCCGAATCTCAGATTAACGATATGCTATCGCGTGCACTAGAAGCACGGTTGCAACCGAGTGGCGCCCATCGTTATGACCTTAATAATAGCGATAATGAAGCACTCATTAATGCATTAGTTATTGCCATTACCTATATACCATCCGTTAGATTAGATGAACAAATGATCCGTCACCGCTTTGGAGAAGCCGAGGCTATAGAGCAAGATGAAAGTGGTGCTGCATTATGGTTATATCCATCTTTGGGTTTGAATATCCGTTTACAACAAGGTGAAAAAAGCATCCTGCTGTATCATGCTACTAATATTATTGCTGATACTGAAGATCCTGGCTGACAAAGTCGCTAAATGCCTCAAATTCGAGTGGCTTACTAAAGAAATAACCTTGCACTCGTCGACAATCATGTGCCTGTAAAAAAGCCAGCTGCTCTGCTGTTTCAACACCTTCAGCAACGACATCAAGCCCTAACCGTTTTGACATCGCTAATATTGCATCAACAATAGCTGCATCATCTTCATCAACCGTGACATCTTGTACAAAAGAACGATCAATTTTCAACACATTTAGTGGGAATCGTTTTAAATATGACAATGATGAATATCCCGTACCAAAATCATCAATCGCCATCGCAATATCAAGTGCACTTAACTCTCTTAAAGTCGTCACGGCAAGATCAGCATCATCCATCAAAATACTCTCGGTAATTTCTAGCTCCAAGTTTTTTGCAGGCATATTTGTTTCCTCAAGAACTCCCTTGATAAAAGAAGCTAATTGACCACCTTGAAATTGGCGACCAGATAAATTAACCGACATAGTGAAATCTGGCTCAAGTTTATCTTTCAATACCATATAAGATTTGCAAGCTTGTCTTATAACGAATTCTCCAACCACACTAATAAGTCCGATATCTTCCAAAATAGGAACAAACTCCGCCGGTGATACATGCCCCCACTCATTCGTCTTCCAACGTAATAATGCTTCCGCCCCAGCCACTTTCTCAGTACGTATATCGACCTGAGGTTGGAAATGCAAATAAAATTCATTTTGCTCAACTGCCCGACGTAAACTTGTTTCCATTGCCAATCGGTGTGCTGCTTGAGCATTCATTTCTAATGAATAAAATTGGAAGTTATTACGACCATTATCCTTAGCGTGGTACATTGCGGCATCTGCATTTCTTAACAATATATCGACATCACGACCGTCTGCGGGATAAAGGCTAATTCCAATACTTGGACTCACATTGACTTCTATTTCTTCCAAGCTATAAGGTTCTGACATTGCCTCAAATATCTTCTCTGCAACTTTTGCTGCATATTGCACGCTCCGGATATCTTCTAATATGATGGTAAATTCATCCCCGCCTAGTCGAGCGACAGTATCACCTTCTCGAACACATTGAGTCAGTCGATTTGCTACTTCACATAATAATGAGTCGCCTGTTTCATGGCCTAGTGAATCATTAATAGTCTTAAAATGATCTAAATCTAAGAAAAAAACTGCCAATTTATTACCATTACGATTTGCCTTATGGATAGCATGTCCTAAACGGTCATGAAATACACCTCGATTGGGTAAGCCCGTTAAGAAGTCTAAATTAGCAAGCCGACGGAGTTGCTCATCACTTTCACGCTCTTTTGTGACATCTTCAAACAACCAGATAGAGCCTTCGTCAGGATTTGATGGGTTAATCGCCTTACTCGATACCCCACACCAAAAAATCTCCCCATCTTGCCTAATCAGCTGAACTTGACCCTCAAAGCTATTGCCCTGTTTTAACACTGAATAGGCTTGTTCCCCTAATTGCTCAAATGCCGCAGTAGAAGGATATAAACATTCTGCAGATTGGCCTTCTATACTCACGCGATCACAAGTAAATAATTCTTCAAATTTACTATTCACATGGAGTAATACCCGATCCTTTATAAAAGCAATACCCACCATCGCATTTTCAAGAATCGTATCTAATTCAATACTAGTTGATTTCAGTTTTTCTTCAGCTTTTTTCCATGCCGTAATATCCGAAATAACACATACCCAAATATCATCCGTATTTGAAGCTGGAATAGGATTTAATGATAACCATATTGCAACAGGTTGATTATTATAATCTCGCCCTAGCAACTCCCGACTTTCATCTAACTTGATAGTGATATCTTCAAGTTCATTAATATTTTGATCTTTCTGGAAAAAACGAAAAATTGACAAGCCTATTAATGTTGAATTCTTAACTTTCAATATCTCTTCCGCCATCGGATTAGCAGACCGAATAATGCCATCATCGGTCAATGTCAATATTGCTTCCGGCACACCATTCAAAATAGCACTAATATGTTTTTCTCGACTCTCAATCGACTCTTTCGCCTCCGCCAAATCATCAATTAATCGTTCATTATTACTGGCAAATGAATTGAAATCCTCCGCTAAAATAGCAAATTCACTTTTGCCTTCAATCACCTCTAAGCGTGTATCAAATTTTTTGAATGTCAAAGCATGCATCGCGCCACGAAGTTCCGCCAATGGCGTATTAATACGCATTGAAATAGCCATAACAAAACGAATCATACCTAACGTCATCAATATACTTAATATTGTAATGATCCATCGAGAGTTTTCAGCAATGCGAGTGGATTCTGCCACTGTTTGCAAACTCTGGCCGCTTACCAATGAAGAAAGCTCGTTAAGCTTGGTTGTAATGACTCTTAATATCGCCGTTGACTTTTGCTGCCCTAATGCTAATAATTGCTTATTTTTCAATTGTTGTAGCCGCAGTTGATAAATTGATGCATCGCTCTTGAGAACAATTTGCATTAACTCCTGAACATCCCAGTCCAAATGTTGCGCTAATTGTAAGAGCTCAACTTTATAGCCTAACTTTTGAGTGAGCTGCTGAATATCCGCTTTTAAACTTGCTTCATGTTGCCGGAGATTATTACTTCGAATACTTTGTAAATTATCGGCATTCTCCGACTGAATTATTTGATGCGTCAGATTATTAATCGTTAGGATATTTAACCTAGCTGACCGACTAACTTTTTGGATATCATTTTGGGTGCGAATACTGGCAATAGTCGTTAGGCTTAATGACCCCGCCTCCTTATTTTCTGATAATCTGATTGCACGTTTATTACGGCTCGCTTGCAGATTAATACGCCCTACTATCGCTTCGACATGATCCCGCACTTCTATTTCTAGTAATTCAGCACTGGCTATTTGTTGCTGCATATGGACCCGTATAGCATGTTGTTGCTCAATCAATTCTAGTAATTCATTATCCACATCCAAAAATCGTTGATAATAATCTTGTAAAAAATGAACAATTTCTCCTTGTTCCTGATCTAAAACTGTCGATGCAATTTGACGCCAATGTTTATCAAACTCATTTTCTAACTGCTGCCGAGGCACTAATTGTTCGATCTCCTCTATCGAATTTGATGTGACAATCTGCGTTTGTCGTATCACAAATGATGACGCAATCGCACTAATTTGTCGGCTGGCATTCTCTAATGGTAAGACCTGCTGGGTCAATTTCTTCTGAGCTTCCGAAAAAAACTCATTGGTATAAACAGCAATGAAAGCCATCAAAACAATAGCGAAAATCGTTGCAAATGACCACAAATGGAGTAATTTTTTAATACTCCAAGAGTTAAACATAATGGCCTTTATTTGTTTTGGTCATTGTTCATTCACTCCGTTGAAGACAACTGTTCCCAAGAAAAAGACTCAAGCTGATCATCCTTGATGCATACGGGCCAAAGTGTATGTATTGCTTGATGATCCGACACATCATAATGAATTGACAAGCCCAGACCAATATCTAATTCTTGTACGGCTTCTATACTATCAATAATACTTTTTTTATTAATCTCGCCTTTAATCCCTTTCAAACTCCAAAAGAATATTTTAGCCACAATAAAACCTTCCAGAGAAACATCATTTGCTACTAATGAAGAATCATATTCCTTAAGGGCTTTTAAATATTCATCAATGATCGCTAAGTCAGAATTTAAATTTGGTACTACCTGCGTCACCACAACATTTGTTACGTCCGTCGCCAATGCTGTATTTAATGCATAGCTTCCAACAAAAGATACATTAACAAACCAAATATCTGGCAAATCTTGTCGTAATAGTTCTATAAACTTAGCTGAGGGAGCATAACCACCGGCCATAATAATCACTCTGGGCGTTATTTCAGCATCTAATATAGTGGCCGCAGCATCTTCCACATTAAGAGTATTCCGGGTATACCGACCATGTGCCAGACTATTTGTTTCGCTGAAACCATGCCGGTATAATGCCGCTGCGGCACCATTATATGCTGCATCTCCATAACCATCACGCTGGGTAAAAAAAGCAATCTGTTGGGGTTTAATACCCGATCGTAATAAGCCGTTAATCATTTCTGCTGTTTCTTCAGCATAACTGGGACGGTAATTGATCACATATCGACTCACAGGATCTGGCCTTAATACCCTACCACCAGAAAAAGCACCGAATAATAAAGTCTGTTTTTCTTCTGCAATAGGCACGGTAACAATTGCTGTTGGTGTGCCCACATTGCCAATAACGGTCAGTACTTTATCTTCATCAATAAGGCTACGCATGTTGGCTGCAGCACGTTCAGGTTCATAGCCATCATCTCGAACAATAAGTTCTAATGAGCGGCCATTAATTCCCCCCCTTTTATTAACCTGTTCGAAGTAACTCTCAACACCAGCTCGCATATTGGTGCCCAATGCCGCAGCCGGGCCCGTTAATGCCGTCGACATTCCAATTTTTATTGATGGCTCTGCCCATAGCAGCGGTGCAGCTAATAGAAAAATGACAAATAACAAAGACCGATACAATAACAATGTCTTAATCCAGTTCATTATCTTGTTGCGCAGTCGAGTCACGACCATTTGGTTTATTTGATTCAAGAGAAACCATCGTATCCTCATCCATTAATACACGATGTGCAGCACCGTCCATGTCATCATATTGACCACTTCGTACCGCCCAAAAAAATACTATCACGCCTACAAGACCTAGTAGCAACATTCCCGGCAATAGGCCGTAGATAACTTCCATTTGCTACTCCTTAAAGAGGCGCCTTATTCTCGCTGCATTGCCAATCACTAATAATGAGCTTATCGGCATCGTTATCGCCGCCATTAACGGATTGACCAATGCCATCATTGCCAATGGCACCATGACAATATTATATGTAATGGATAGTACTATATTTTGTTTGATTGTGCGTAAAGTTTGACTTGCTAAACACCTCACCTCTGTTACTTGTTGTAATGCATTGTGAGAAAGTATTATATCCGCGCTTTCAATCGACACGTCTGTTCCAGATGCCAATGCAATTCCCACATCAGCCTGAATCAAAGCAGGGGCATCATTCACGCCATCCCCGACCATCGCAACAATATGACCTTGCTGCTGCAACGCCTTCACAACATCAGACTTATCCTTAGGCAATATTTCCGCTTGACGTTCGACATTATCTAAATTGGCAGTAATCGCCTCAACCACTTCTTTTTTATCGCCACTTAATACTGTCACCGAAATGCCATTTTGTTGTAATTCACTAATCATTGACTCAGCATCTGAACGCAATTGATCTGCTAAGCCTATAAAACCCGATATCACGCCATCAATCGCGACAAATACACAGCTCACCCCTTTCTGTTCTAGATCTTCAACTTGTTGCTGTAGCTTCTGCTGTATTGTTAGCCCTCGTTCCAACAGCCAAAC
This sequence comes from Methylophagaceae bacterium, assembly GCA_048595405.1. Lineage (GTDB taxonomy): Bacteria > Pseudomonadota > Gammaproteobacteria > Nitrosococcales > Methylophagaceae. Next base: position 13,212 of record JBJPGB010000070.1, on the reverse strand, counting down.
ATAGGTACCAATAACAACACTTTTATTATCAAAAACAGCTTCAACACCTTGACCTGGTGATGATGAAAATTCTGTTACTGGAAATAAGCTTAACTCTCGTTTTAATGCTTCCGCTGTAAGTGCTACTGCTATGCCATGTTCTGACTGTTGCTCTACTGATGCCGCTATTTTCAACAGCTCATTTGCTGCCAAATTATTCAATGATTCAACCGTCACTACCTGTAGTTTTCCATCCGTTAAAGTACCCGTTTTGTCGAATACAAAATGCGTCACTTGAGACAAATGTTCCAATGCTGCACCTTGTTTCACAAGGATCCCTTTATAGGCACCCACACCTGTTGCAACGGCAATTGACATCGGTGTTGCCAAACCAAAAGCACATGGGCAAGTAATGATCAGTACAGATGTCGCTGCCAATAATGCTTGTTCAAAATCAAACTGATTCCAATATAAAAAAGTAAAACAGGCCAAACTTAGTGTTATCGCAACAAACCATGGCACAATTTTATCTGCCGTAGATTGGATCGGTGCTTTGGATGCTTGAGCATCCTCCATTAAAGACACTATCTTAGCTAAGGCGGTATTACGGAGTACTTGCTGGGCTTCCACAGTAAAGGCACCCTCACCATTAATACTACCCGCCACAACACTATCGCCAATATTCTTCACAATAGGTAAAGACTCGCCTGTTAACATTGATTCATCAACAGCACTTTTCCCCTCTATCACTATTCCATCTACCGGTATCTTCTCTCCAGGCTTAACCAATAAATGATTGCCAATTTTTACTGTTCTGATAGCTACTATTTTTGACTCACCATCAACGATTAACGTAGCAAGTTTCGGCTGCAACTCTAATAATCGAGTTGTTGCAGATAGGGCATTGCGTTTAGAAATGGCTTCCAGATAACGTCCAACCAAAATAACAAATAGAAAGTTAACGACTGTATCAAAATAAACATCACCGTTGATCGAACCAGTCATCAAAATATAGCTAGAATAACTATAGGTCGCTATAGCCCCGATCGCGATAGGTAAATCCATCGTCAAATATCGTCGATAAAGCCCTAAAATTGCATTTCGGAGAAAAGGAAATCCTGAATAAAAGAGTGTTGGTGTTGCGATGATAAAACTAATCCAATGGAACCAGTTTCTAAATTCCCCTTCATCGGCACCAGAATAAAGTGCGATTGAGATCCACATTAAATTCATCATGGCAAAGCCAGCAAAAGCCATTCGATAGAGTAGACTTCGATGCCTACGAGCTAATGCACCTTCGGCTGTGTCAGGATCAAATGGCACGGCTGCATACCCTATTTGCCCTAAGTTATGAAGTATTGTTGAAAGTAAGATGGCATTGCTATCCCACTTTAAGTGCAATCGTTTAGTCGTCAAATTAACTTCGGCTAAAAGTACGCCTGCTTGCTTCGCCAAAGAGTGCTCGATTAACCACACACAAGCGGCACAATGAATACCTTCGACTAGCAAATGTATTGTACGGTGCTGACCTAAGTCATCAACATAATCAGACTGCACTTCATCTAAATCATATGATGCTAATTCAGCTGATAGTTTTGGTGGTGGAGCGAGAGAAATTTCTGCGGGTGTTTTTTGATAAAAACTTTCTAGACCAACGTTATAAATTGTTTGACAAACACTCTGGCAACCAACACAACAAAACTGTTGTTCCTTATCTGCTATAACAGCGGTGAAAATGCCATCATTTTCTGCAGGTAAGCCACAGTGGTAACAACTTATCGACAAAGCTTAGACACCCCAAAGAAAATAATCACAAACCTTAATCTAGAAAAAGAGTGGCTATGCCTTGATAATGACTACGGATAAATAGATACCCGTTTAGTCACCAGAAATTCTTGTTCTCCCTGCTTAGCAATAACTATCAAATCCCAAATCCCGGGTAAAGAAAATTCCAATTCAGCAGTGTACATTCCTGGAACCTTAAGCATCATCTCCGTGGAAAAGTCTGCTCTAGCATCAGAAGGACGATAGGCATTGACAGTGACCGAATCTAAATTTAATGCAGCCGAATTTTTACCTTGAATCAATACATCATAAGACTGCGCTTGGTTAACACGTGTTTTAGTAGGAACAATCAGTAATCCAGTCCAACCTAATGCTTTCTCTTGCTCAATCCGTTTTTGGGTATCTTCATAACGTTTGCCACGTTCATAAAAATCTTCAACCACCAAATTAGGCGGTGATTTAAAGGCTAAATAAATAAAGATTGCATTCATTGACACAAAGGTAAGTACAAATAGCATTATCGCCCATACCCATGGGTTTTTTAGGGCTTCTTTATTGCTCTGTGAAATATTCATCTAAATTATTTAGGCCCCATAAACATGCTTTTATAGCGTAGTGAAATCGTTGAATCGGTTACTTCACCTTTGAATATTATCGGGGTAACACCGGTTGTAGAGTCTTCAGATGGCACTCGCACCAAGGCTGTGACCGGCACCACTTTACCTGGTTTGACGGTAATCTCTTTCAGGCTATGTAATGTTGCACCATCAAGCCCCTCAATATCAAAACGAATATGCATCGTTTCTTTAGTTTTGTTCAATAATTTGATGGTGTATTTATTCTGTATAGAACCATCACTTAATCGTACAAATAATGGCTGGCGCTCATGTATCACTTTAAACTCTGTCGGTGATAAATTCATAAAACCATAAGCCACCCCGGCTGATGATACCAACAAGATAACAGCATAAATAATGACTCGAACACGTTTGTATAATGGTATCGCTTTCGCATTATGGTGTATTTCTTTATACGACGCGTAACGAATCAATCCGCGTGGTTGGTTGGTCTTATCCATAATGCTGTCACAAGCATCGATACACATACCACAGGTAATACAACCTTCTTGTTGCCCTTGCCTAATATCAATACCTGTCGGACAAACTGTCACACAAACATTACAATCAATACAGCTGCCTTTCGATGAGGATTCCTGTCCTTTTTTTAATTTGCCTCTTGGCTCTCCACGCTCATCGTCATAAACCGGCAATATCGTGTCTTGGTCATACATCACACCTTGTAGCCTTGCATAAGGGCAGAGCCAAAAACAAACCTGTTCTCGCATAAAACCAGCAAACAAATACGTGCCGCCAGTAAATGTAGCGATGATAATTATTGCAGTTATTGGAGCCTGAAATGTAAACAAGTCTAGCCATAATTGGAATGCATCGGTAAACCATGCTACAAATGAGACGCCCGTTAAAATTGCAATGACTAACCATAAACCGTGCTTGGTTGTTTTCCGAATTATTTTATCTGCAGTCCACGGTGCATTATTAAACTTCATTGCTTTTTGGGGCGTATTACCCTCCAGCTTACCCTCAATTAATGTGTAAACATCTGTCCACACTGTTTGAAAGCAAAAATAACCACAAAACACGCGGCCGGCAATACTTGTCACGGCTGCAAGTAAAATAGCGAAAAAAAGTAAGGTAAGCGATAACATCCAAATATCTTGTGGATAAATGGTAATATCGAAAATATTGAATTGGCGGTTGGGAAGGTCGAATAATACCGCCTGCGAACCATTCCAACGTAGATAGGGGCCCAAAAACAATACTGCCCAAATAGACATTCCAAACCATTTTAGATTACGAAATTTTCCTGCCAAACGCCGTGCAACAATTTTTATACCACCGGCATTAACATGCCAATCGGAAGAGTCATCATAAATCTCCTCGACATTTACCGACGAAACAGCGTGTTCTTCGCTCACAAAAAAACCTCAAAATGATATAAAAAGCTATGGAAAGTGTACCATCAATTCCAATATTAGGAATTACTTAATTAGTTGTTAATCAACAAAAAAACCGACTAGTGCCGGCTTTTTTTAATTCACCCCGAACTTGTTAATCGTCCGATTTATCTTCGTCTATATGCTTAAGAGCAAACCGGGCAAACAATGCCATACCAATTATCATGGCAACAACACTAGCTATAACAGATACAGAAACCCAATCTATATTCATAATCGTTCTCCAAATTTATAACAATTAACAATCATTTATTTGACTATTTATTGTCCACCACCAAATTGATGAACATACACTGCTAATTTCTTAATTTCTGTAGGTGTTAAACGTTCAGCTTCATCACCACTTAATTCATCATCCCAATCGATCTCGTTTGGATCTTCGTCATCTTCAATAGCATAAGCAATCGCTTCTAACATAACTGCATATTTTTCACTCCATTGTGGCATCAGAGCAACGCGTGTTTCTTTATCAGAAGCATCATTGACACCATGAAGGATAGTTTGTCGAATTTGCTGTTCATCGCCAGAAAACCGCCAAATCTTATCTGTTAGATTAGCTGACCCCATCGCCTGAACACCTGAAGCATCTGCACCATGACATGCAACACAACCTTTTGCAGTGTATAAAGCTAAGCCGGCTTGGTTTGCCACGCCATTTGAACTATCAACAACAAACTGTACAAGTTGATCAACCTCGCTAGCGGAAAGTAATTTTTGATGTGCAGGCATCGTACCGGCACGACCATTAGCAATACTCATTGCAATGTCATTGACATCGCCACCAAATAACCAGTCATCATCGGTAAGATTTGGATAACCAGCACCTTCAGCAGGAGCACCGCCAGTACCATGACAGGCTGCACAGTTATCACCATAGAGCACTTTGCTTGAACCAATGGCATAATTTAGCATTTCTTGATCTGCTAAAATTTGTTCAACTGTCATCACAGCAAGCTTATCTTCATAAGGTGCACGCCGTGCTTCAACTTTGGCAAGATCTTCTTTATATTCCTTGATCTGTGTCCAACCTAACAAGCCTTTGGTACTACCATTAACCAATGGTAATGATGGATAAAGAACAAAGTACACAATAACGAGCAAACCACTTAACCAAAGTGCATTTAGCCACCAGCGTGGGCATGGGTTATCTAATTCTCTAATACCATCCCAAACGTGACCAGTATCACCCACTTGCTTAGGGTTGTTTTTATTATCTGCCATCTTGCTTCTCCGCATTTATCTTATCTTCATCCAATATCATGGTGCGATGCGCTTCTAATGATTCTTTATTTTTTGGGTTTAAAACCCAGTAATAAGCGATAACCATCACTATAAAAACAACAACCGTTAGCATCATTCCAAACCAATCTTCCCCTGTCATCGCACTCCAATCTGTATAAAAATACTCTTGAAGTTTAGTCACGATAATCTCTGCCTGGTTCAAATTTAATCATAGTCCCTAATACTTGTAGATAAGCGACCATCGCTTCCATTTCAGTTTTACCTTCAACTGAAGCCGCAGCGCCATTAATATCCTCATCGGTATAAGGTACTCCCAAGACTCTCATTGCCTTGACTCGCTTTTCCATGCCTGCACCATCAATGGTTGCATCATCTAACCAAGGGTAATTTGGCATCACTGACTCCGGCACAACACTACGTGGAGCACGTAAGTGTTGGATGTGCCATTCATCAGAATATTTACCACCTAAACGAGCAATATCTGGACCCGTACGTTTTGAACCCCATTGGAATGGATGATCATACTTAGACTCAACCGCTAAGGAATAATGTCCATAACGATCTTTTTCATCACGGAAAGGTCGAATCATTTGTGAATGACACAAATAGCAGCCTTCTCGTTGATAAATATCACGACCAGCCAATTCTAATGCCGTATAAGGACGGACACCCGATAATTCTTCGTATTCTGGATGATTAACATCTTCGAATGTAGTGTCCAAATAAAATAATGGGACAATTTCTACGATACCACCTACCGACACGACAATCGCCGTAGCTAATACCAGTGCCCAGATATTCTTCTCTAACTTCTCTTGCAAAGAAACTGGTTCATTTGAATTATTTTCAGACATTCCAGTCTCCTTTAAATAGTAGCGTTAGTAACGGCAGCGGTATTTGCAGATGGGTTTGCAATCGCTTTACGAATAGTGACCGTGATATTAAATAACATCACACAAGCACCTAACCAGAAAATCAATCCGCCCGCAGCCCGCATTGCATAGAATGGATGCATCTGAGCAACCGATTCAACGAAGGTGTACGCCAAATTACCGTAGTCATCATAAGCACGCCACATTAAACCTTGCATAATGCCTGATACCCACATCGCAGTAATATAAACAGCTGTACCAATTGTGGCCATCCAGAAATGTAAGTTAACTAACTTAATAGACCAAATAGTGGTGCCCCATAAGCGTTCCACCATGTGGTAGATGGCACCGATAGAAACCATTGCTACCCAACCTAAAGCACCGGCATGCACATGTCCGATAGTCCAGTCAGTGTAATGGGATAAGGCATTCACTGTTTTTGCTGCCATCACAGGCCCTTCAAAAGTGGACATCGCATAAAATGCTAACGACACAATCAAGAAACGTAATATATAGTCAGTACGCAACTTATCCCATGCACCACTTAATGTGAACATCCCATTAATGGCACCACCCCATGATGGAATAATCATCGCTAGCGAAATACCAGCACCTAATGAACCAGTCCAATCTGGTAATGCAGTATATTGAAGATGATGAGCGCCTAACCATACATAACCAAATGTTAATGCCCAAAAGTGAATAACAGATAATCGGTATGAATAAATAGGACGATTTGCTTGCTTCGGTACAAAGTAATACATGATTCCCAAGAAACCAGCCGTTAAGAAGAAACCTACCGCATTATGTCCCCACCACCATTGAATCATTGCATCTTGCACGCCAGCAAAGATTGAATACGATTTCCACAATGAAACAGGGATCGCCAAGCTATTAACAACATGTAGATAGGTGATCATGATCATCATGGCTAAGAAAAACCAGTTGGCCACATAGATGTGTGACACTTTACGAATAGTCAGTGTCATGATGAAGTTGAAACTATAGGCTAACCAGACAGCAGCAATCAAGATATCAATCGGCCATTCTAATTCTGCATATTCTTTAGATTGTGTAATACCTAAAGGCAAGGTAATAACGGCACTAACTATGACTAAATTCCAGCCCCAGAAGGTAAACCATGCCAGCTTATCGCTCCACAATCGTACATTAGATGTTCGTTGCACGACGTAAAAGGCCGTTGCCATCAGTGTCGAACCACCAAAAGCAAAGATTACCGCATTGGTATGTAGTGGGCGTAAGCGACCAAAACTAATATATGGATTATCGAAATTCAGAACTGGCCAAGCCAATTCAGAGGCGATGTATACCCCAATCCCTGTACCAATCACCAAGTAGACAACCGCCATATAGGCGAACCATTTGACTATTTCAAAACTATATTGCTGTTGTTCAGCTTGCATAGTGACCACACCTTCCTCTCAATGAAAAACACTATCTCGACACCCATGACTCGGATGTTTCAACCCCTTCCATCACGCATTTAAATTAAAGCACTGCTGAATTTTACAGTATTTCTACCGGCTAACTTTTCGGATCACTTGATCTAGATCAAGCAATGCAAGAAAATCCAGGATTAATTATTATTTACCGTACATTTGTGCTGCCTTGATTGTGCTTATTTCAGCGTGTTTGGTCAAGTTGAGGCAGGGGAAGACAGCTATTGTCTACTCATAAAAAACACTAAAAATCATTGCCTTAGATAAAGTGAAAATTAATTATAATTAATTTCACATACACGTACAAAAGATGTTGGATATCTATAATTGCGTAAATTTATAGCCCAAATAATGAATATAAGTTAAGTAAAATTAGCAAGCAATATAACTTTACGCCCTTCAGCTACTAGTAAATTATATGTTCGGCACGCTGCGCCTAAAGTCATACTTTCAATACCAATAGCCAATTCAGAAAATTTGGCTCTTGTTTCAATGGGAAAATGCAGCCCAGATCTCTGAACGATGATCAGGATTTCTGGTTCTAAGTTTTTGAGATAGCGAATATCACCATCGGATAAATTTGTAAGCTCACCAATCGCGTCGTCAGTGATAATTTGGCTGGGCGTTAATATTAGATTGGCATCTATTGTTACCAAGTCTGTACTGTCTTTTATTCTGACGGTGATGGCTTCATCATCATAAGCATGGATTTGATTAACGTCGAGAGATAATTCAAGACTGAATTTCATTTAACAATTATTTTACGAATCCTGCAGCAGCATTAACGCGATCGCGTAATTCTTTGCCTGGCTTAAAGTGTGGTACATATTTTTCATCTAATGTCACCGATTCACCACTTTTGGGGTTACGGCCAATACGTGCTGGACGATGGTGCAAGGTAAAACTACCAAAACCTCGAATTTCAATCCGGTCACCACCAGATAAACTATCGCTCATTTGTTGAAGAATTAATTTTACTGCAAGTTCAACATCACGATAATTTAATAATGATTGTCTTTCTGACAATATTTCAATCAAATCTGATTTGGTCATATTCTAAAACACCCTTCAAAATCACATGGTTGGTACATTATTGACTCCTTGATTAAATTAACTCAAGGATTGCACTTAATAGTAAATTAAGCACCCAGACTTTCACCTAGGTGCTTAATAGTAATGGTTTTAATAGTTTTTAACTATCTTTTCCCATTTGTTCTTTTAACAAGTCACCTAATGTTGCACTACCTGTTTCAACATTAGAGTACTCTTTCAAGGCTTCTGTTTCTTCTTGAGAATCTTTCGCTTTGATAGATAATGTCAAGGTACGATCTTTACGTGATACACCGGTAAATTTCGCTTCGACTTCATCACCTACAGAGAATACTTTGCTGACATCTTCAGTGCGTTCTTGTGACACATCAGCTGCACGAATATAACCTTCAATGCCTTCTGCTAATTCAATTGTTGCACCTTTTGCATCTACTGCAGTTACTTTACCTGTCACTACAGAACCACGGGGATGCTCAGCTAAATATGAAGAGAATGGATCATCTTGCATTTGCTTGATACCTAATGAGATACGCTCACGTTCAGGATCAATTGCTAATACTACCGCTTCTAATTCATCACCCTTATTAAAGTCACGAATAATTTCTTCACTTTCTTCTTCCCAAGAGATATCAGATAGGTGAATCAAACCATCAATTGCGCCATCAAGACCAATAAAAATACCAAAGTCAGTGATTGATTTAATTGAGCCAGATACTTTATCACCCTTATTATGAGTCATTGCAAACTCTTCCCAAGGATTTGATTTACATTGTTTCATGCCTAATGAAATACGACGACGTTCAGCATCAATATCCAATACCATGACTTCAACTTCATCACCTAATTGAACCAGTTTAGATGGGTGTACGTTTTTGTTAGTCCAGTCCATTTCAGACATATGAACCAAACCTTCAACACCATCTTCAATTTCAACAAAACAACCGTAGTCAGCGATATTAGTGACTTTACCTTGTAGACGGCTACTGTTTGGATAACGATCTGCAATTGCTTTCCAAGGATCATCGCCCATTTGTTTTAGGCCTAATGAAACACGTTCTTTTTCTTTATCAAATTTCAATACCTGAATTTCGATTTCATCACCGATGGTAACCACTTCAGATGGGTGTTTAACACGTTTCCATGCCATATCAGTGATGTGTAACAATCCATCAATACCACCAAGATCAACAAATGCACCGTAATCAGTAAGATTTTTAACCACACCTTTAACGTTCTTACCTTCTTCAAGTGTTTCAAGTAAGGCTTCACGTTCAACACTCGTTTCAGCTTCCATAATCGCACGACGCGATACTACGATATTGTTACGAGGACGATCTAATTTGATTAGTTTAAACTCAAGCTCTTTACCTTCTAGGTGTGATGTATCACGCAATGGACGGACATCAACTAACGAACCAGGTAGGAATGCACGAATATTTTCCAACTCGACAGTGAAGCCACCTTTTACTTTACCGGTCATTACACCAATAACAGTTTCGTTGCCTTCAAACGCATGTTCCAATTTAATCCATGCTTCGGCTGCTTTAGCTTTTTCACGAGATAGTTGGGTAGCACCAAAACCATCTTCTAATGTTTCTAAAGCAACATCAACCAAATCACCTACTTCAACGGTGATTTCACCTTTTTCGTTATAAAATTCTTCAACTGGAATAGCACCTTCTGATTTTAAACCAGCATTGACCATAACCACATCGGAAGTAACACTTACCACCATGCCAGATACGATTTTACCTGTTTGCATTGGTGTTGAATTTAGACTCTCTTCAAAGAGATCAGCAAAGCTTTCGCTCATTATTTATATCCTTGACCCTGCTAAAAGCTAGCAGAACCGCCCTTAATACCTGCTCACGCAGGAAGTTAAAAAAACCTATCCTAAACTTGCGTTAAGATAAGCACCTAATAATTACGCATCGGAGCAAAGTGCTCTAACACGATAAAAAACATCCACTATATCCATTGAGGTGGAATCAAGTAAGATTGCATCAGCAGCAGGCCGTAATGGCGCCACTTTACGCTGACTATCTCGCACATCCCGCTCTGAAATTTCAGCGACAAGGGCGGAAAGGTTACTCTCAATTCCTTTTTCTTTCAACTGCTTATGCCGTCTTTGTGCCCGTTGTTCAGCACTGGCTGTTAAAAAAACCTTACTGTCCGCATCAGGAAATACCACTGTCCCCATATCGCGGCCATCTGTCACTAGGCCGGGTGGTCGTCTAAATGCCCTCTGCCGTCCTAATAATGCTGCACGCACTAATGGCAGTGCAGCTACCTTTGATGCCGCATTACCTGCTTGTTCGCTGCGAATCATAATGCTGACATCTTCCCCCTCTAATAGCACTGATAACGCATCATCATCTAAGGCAAACACTAAATCTAAGTGATTTGCCAACTCCGCTAATGTTGTTTCATCAGCTAAATCAATATTATGTTTGATAGCTGCTTGCGCTAAAACGCGGTATATCGCACCACTGTCTAAATAGTGCCAACCTAAGTCTTTTGCCACTAACTGCGCGATGGTCCCTTTACCCGAACCACTGGGGCCATCAATCGTTAAAACAGGGATATCACTCATCGCTCTCATCTATTTCCAAACCTGCTTTATTCGCCAGAGCAATAAAATTAGGGAATGATGTTGCCACATTGGCGCAATCATTTATTTGAATTGTGCCGCCCGCTTGTAAACCGGCAATCGCAAATGACATGGCAATGCGATGGTCATCATGACTTTCCACTTCACCTGAACCAATTACACCACCATTAATAATGATGCCATCAGTTGTCGATTGAGCATCAATGCCTAATATCTGCAAACCATCTGCCATCGCTTGAATACGATCACTTTCTTTAACGCGTAATTCTTCTGCACCGGTCAACACGGTTTGACCGTCTGCACAAGCGGCAGCGACAAATAATGCTGGAAATTCATCAATCGCTAATGGCACTTGATCTTCTGGAATCTCAATCCCTTTTAATGGCGCATAACGCACTCGAATATCAGCAACGGGCTCGCCTCCAGTCACTCTTTCATTAGACAAACTAATATTTGCACCCATCAATCGTAAAATATTGATCACACCAATCCGTGTTGGGTTAATGCCGACATGGGTCAATGTCAGATCAGAGCCTTCTGAAATCGCCGCACCAACCATAAAAAAAGTGGCTGATGAAATATCGGCAGGGACATCAATATCAGTTGCCGTTAATTTACCGCCACCTTCAATCGTCACCGTATCACCATTGACCTCAACTTTATATCCCATACCCGATAACATACGCTCAGTATGATCGCGGGTTGGTGCAGGTTCGGTAACGGTCGTTTTACCTTCAGCATACATTCCAGCTAATAAAATGCATGACTTAACTTGGGCACTTGCCATTGGCAACGTATAGCTAATGCCGTTTAATTGATTGCCAGCATTAATAGTTAATGGCGGCTTACCATCTTGCGATTCAATTTCGGCACCCATTTCGGTTAAAGGATCAGTGACTCTTCGCATGGGACGACCCGATAATGATTTATCACCTGTTAATGTACTTGAAAAAGATTGCCCAGCAAGCAAACCACTCAACAGGCGAATTGAAGTGCCAGAATTGCCTAAATATACATCTTCTTTCGGTGCTGTTAAGCCATGCATGCCAACACCATGTACTGTAACCTTACCCTCTTGAGGCCCATCAATCTGAACACCCATAGCACGGAAAGAAGCTAAGGTTGCCAACGCATCCTCACCTTCTAAAAAGCCTGTTACCTCAGTGACACCCTCTGCCAGCGAACCTAACATAATAGATCGATGTGAAATAGATTTGTCACCTGGCACGCGTATCTCACCTGTCAGCTTGCCACCAGGCTGTACTACATAATTCTTTTTAGACTCACTGCTCACTTCTTAATCAACTCCACTTTTAAGAAAATCGTGTATCACGTGCTTTCTTAGCGCGTTCAAATACTAATTTTAATGTTTCACCATCTTGTTCTTTAATGGCTTGTTCTAATTGTTTTAAACCTTGCTGATATTGGTCTAATAATCCTAAAATTGCATCTTTATTAGTTAAACAAATATCTCGCCACATCACCGCATCACTCGATGCAATACGCGAAAAGTCTTTAAAGCCGCCAGCTGCATAGCGAAGTACTTCATCACAATCATCTCGTTTTGCCAGCATACCTACCAAGTTAAAGGCCAATATATGTGGCAAATGACTTGTCGCAGCTAACACATCATCATGATGTTCAACATTCATATCAAATACTTCGGCACCCGCACTTTGCCACATTGTTCGTACTTGCTCTAAAGCAACCGTATTAGTTTCAGCAACCGGTGTTAGTACTACTCGATGGTTTTGATAAAGCTCAGCAAAAGCAGCACTTGGTCCGCTTTTTTCTGTTCCTGCAATTGGATGTCCTGGCACGAACTGACTAAATTTATTGCCGAGTGCTTTTCTTGCCACTTCAACTACCTGCGCTTTGGCACTACCACCATCAGTAATAATGGCACCAGAGCTTACGTGCTCGGAAAGTTCTGATAATACCGATTCCATTGCCGCCATCGGCACAGCAAGAAATACCATATCCGCATTTTTCACCGCATCGGCGACACTATTTGCTGCACGATCTATCACGCCAAGTTTCAAAGCTTCATCACGCACACTGTCTGTTCGTGAAAAACCTACGACGTCCCCAACCACGCCCGCTTTTTTTAAGGCGAGTGACAAAGACCCACCAATTAAACCAACACCAATAATAGCTAATCGTTTAATCATAAAACCT